>NZ_JBHSZO010000003.1:0-227149 GCF_042663125.1 Streptomyces polyrhachis
TTCCTCCGGGCGCTTCCCTTCGTGTCCCCGACTCTATCAGACGCTTTTCAGTGTCTGACTCCCGGTCGGCGGGATTCCCACCCGGCCGCTTCTGCTTTCGCTTCGCGGCCTTGCGGTGGTCACTACGTTAGCGGACTTCGTACCGGGCGCCTAATCGGGCCCTTTCGAAACGAAATTCGGCATGCCGAATTCGACCCCGTCAGGGGTTAACGCTCTGTAGTGAGGTGTTGCCGGAAACGACCCTTGGGGTCGCTCGGAACCGTGTAGGCGCCGTGGCAACTCGAAGAACTATACGGACGGGCCGGAGTCGTGTCAACCCCTCCCCCCAGCAGGCCGCTGACCTGGGGTTCCCGCACAATCGCGGCAGGCGCCAAGGCGGCGCCAGCGCCCTGGGAGGCACCTCTATGTCCGAGTCCGAGTCCGAGTCCGAGTCCGTGACCGAACAGCAGTCCGCCGGCAGCTTCGCGCTCCACGTCCCCGACGCCGTGCTGGAGCCGGAGCCGCTGGAGCCCGGGCAGATCGTCTCGGGTGACCCCGTCGTCTCCGGGAAGGTGGTGTGGGAGTCCGAGGACGGCAGCCAGGTGCGGGGGATCTGGCAGATGACGCCCGGCGTGGTGACCGACACCGAGGCCGACGAGCTGTTCGTCGTGCTGAGCGGGCGTGCCACCGTCGTCTTCGAGGACGGCAAGGTCATCGAGGTGGGCCCCGGTGACATGTGCGTCCTGCGCGAGGGCGACCGTACCGAGTGGACCGTGCACGAGACGCTGCGGAAGGTCTACCAGGCGCGCGTCGCCTGAGGCCGCCTGGCGTACTGCCCGCCGTCACTGGCCCGAGGCCAGCTCCCTGGAGCGGTCTCGGGCCGCCTCGATCGCGGCGATCAGGGCGGCGCGGACGCCGTGGTTCTCCAGCTCGCGGATGGCGCTGATCGTCGTCCCGGCGGGGGAGGTGACCGCCTCGCGGAGCTTCACCGGGTGCTCGCCGCTGTCGCGGAGCATCACCGCGGCGCCGATGGCGGCCTGGACGATGAGGTCGTGGGCCTTGTCGCGGGGGAGGCCGAGCAGGATGCCGGCGTCGGTCATCGCCTCGACGAGGAAGTAGAAGTACGCGGGGCCCGAGCCGGAGAGCGCCGTGGCGGCGTCCTGCTGGGTCTCCGGGACGCGGAGGGTCTTGCCGACCGGCTTGAAGATCTCCTCCGCGCGGGCCAGATGGTCGCTGCCGGCGTGGCTGCCCGCCGAGAGGACCGACATCCCCTCGTCCACCAGGACGGGGGTGTTGGGCATGACGCGGACCACCGGCACCTCGTGCGGCAGGTGCTCCTCGATGGACTCCGTCGTGATGCCCGCCGCCGCGCTGATGACCAGGCGGCCGGCGGGGACGTGCGGGGACAGCTCCGTCAGCAGGGCGCCCATGTCCTGGGGCTTGACCGCGAGGATCAGGGTGTCGGCGCGCTTGGCCGCCTCCGCGTTGGAGACGACCTCCACCCCGTACCTCGTGCGCAGTGCTTCGGCGCGCTCCGGGCGGCGGGCGGTCACCAGGAGGTCCCCCGGGGACCAGCCCGCGCGGATCATGCCGCTGAGGAGGGCTTCGCCGATCTTGCCCGTGCCGAGGACTGCGACCTTCTGCGTCATGGGGGCATCCTCCCATCGCGGGGGTGCGGGGCACCTGCTCTGTCCACAGGGTGGGCGGCGCCCCGGTGGTCGGGGTGGTGCTCGGGGTAGTGGCCGGGGTGATCGTCAGGGGGTCCGGCGGCGGAGGGTGGCCGCGCCCAGGGCCAGGACCGCCGCGGCCGTTCCCGCGACGATCAGGACGTCGCGGACGAAGGCGGCCGTCACCTCGGGGTGGGTGAGCAGCTGCGTCATCGCGTCGACCGCGTACGACATGGGCAGTACGTCCGAGACCGCCTCCAGTACGGGGTGCATCTTCTCGCGGGGGGCGAAGAGGCCGCAGAGCAGGAGCTGCGGGAGGACGACCGCCGGCATGAACTGCACCGCCTGGAACTCCGAGGCGGCGAAGGCCGAGACGAAGAGGCCCAGTGCCGTGCCGAGGAGGGCGTCCAGCAGGGCCACCACCAGCAGCAGCCAGGTCGGGCCGGCCACCTGGAGGTCGAGGAGCCAGACCGCGAGGGCGGTGGCCAGGGCTGCCTGGGCTGCTGCCAGCACGCCGAAGGCCAGGGCGTAACCGCCGATCAGGTCGCCCTTGGCGAGGGGCATCGCGAGGAGGCGTTCCAGGGTGCCTCCGGTGCGTTCGCGCAGGGTGGCGATGGAGGTCACGAGGAACATCGTGATCAGCGGGAAGATGCCCAGGAGTGCGGCGCCGGTGGTGTCGAAGCGGTCCGCGCGGCCGTCGAAGACCCCGTAGAGGAGGGTCAGCATCAGGCAGGGGGTCAGCAGCATCAGCGCGATGGTGCGCGGGTCGTGGCCGAGTTGGCGCAGGACGCGGGCGGCGGTGGCGAGGGTGCGGGTCGTCGAGGCGGCGAGGGCGGAGGTGGCCGCGGGGGCCGTCGCCTGGGTGGGTGGTGCGGTCACGGTGGTCATCGCAGGGCCTCCTCGGTGGCATCGGCGGTGTCGGTGTTCGCGGCGTCGACGATCTTCAGGAAGGCATCCTCGACCGTCGCCGCGCCGGTGCGTTCGCGTAGGGACGCGGGGGTGCCGTCGGCGATGATCCGGCCCTCGCGCATCAGCAGCAGGCGGTGGCAGCGCTCGGCCTCGTCCATGACGTGGGAGGAGACGAGGAGGGTGACGCGGCGTTCGGCGGCGATGCGGTGGAAGAGGTCCCACAGGTCGCGGCGGAGCACCGGGTCCAGGCCCACGGTCGGCTCGTCCAGGACGAGGAGGTCGGGGGTGGCGAGCAGGGCCGCGGCCAGGGAGACGCGGCCGAGCTGGCCGCCGGAGAGGTTGCCGGCCAGGGTCTCGGCGCGGTTGGTGAGGCCGACGTCGGCGAGGGCGCGGTCGACCACCTCGCGGCGGGCCGGGCGGCTGCGGAAGAGGGCGGGGTGCTGGACGGTGGCGAAGTAGTCGAGGTTCTGGCGGGCGGTGAGGTCGCGGTAGACCGAGGGGGCCTGGGTGACGTAGCCGATGCGGGGGCGCAGGGCGGCGCTGCCCGCGGGGTGGCCGAGGACGTCGAGGGTGCCGGTGACCTTGGCCTGGGTGCCGGCGACGGCGCGCATGAGGGTGGACTTGCCGCAGCCGGAGGGGCCGAGGAGGCCGGTGATCCTGCCCCGGGGGATGTCGAAGTCGAGGCTCGTGAGCACGGTGCGGGGGCCGCGGACGACCGTGAGGGCGCGGGCGTGGACGGCTGGGGGGTCCGGTGGGACCGAGGGGCGGTTCTCGTAATTCATCATGTGTTGAATATGGCGCGTGGGGGTGCCTCCGTCAAGGGGGCGCGGGGCCGGAAAACGTTCGAGCGGGACACCCGTTGCTTCGGGTGTCCCGCTCGGAGGTCGGGGCAGGGGTGCGCTGCGGTCAGCGTCCGGTGCGGCGCTTGGCAGCGTTCTTGGCGGGGTTCTTGGCCGGGTTCCTGCTGCGGGTCCTGCGCTGCTTCTCGTACAGGGACAGCTCGTCCTGCCACTCCTGGCGGTGGAGGCGTTCGCCGGGGGCTTCGAGGAGGTTGCGTACGAAATAGGCGAGCAGGACGCCGATGAAGCCGATGCCGTTGGTCGCGCGGGAGGACGAGGAGAACTGAGTCGTCTCCTCGGCCGGGGGGCGGCGGGTGAAGCCGGCGAGGGTGCGGGTGAAGGCGAGGGAGCTGCAGATCGCGAAGGCCGCGATCATGAGCGCGGTGACCAGGCTGCCGGAGTTCTCCATGGTCAGGCCGTCGTAGGCGAGTTTGAGGATGAACGCCCCGGCCGCCGCCGCGGCCGCCGTCGCCACGGCGAGGGCGAGGCGGCGCAGCCAGTACGCGGGGGTGCGCGCGGCCCAGGTCGTGCCGAAGAACCGCAGCGGCCGGGGGCCGGGGGGCTCGGGATGCGAGTCGGTCATAGGACCGATTATCCCGGGTGCGATGGGGGTGCTGTCAGCTGTCCGCGGGGTGGGGCGCCAGGAGGGGGAGTTGGGCGTTGAGGCGCTGGGCGCACAGGTCTGCCAGGACCTCGTAGCCCTTGGGGCCCATCAGCTCCGTCAGTTCCGCGCGGTACGAGACGTAGACCGGGTCGGCGGCGGCGTGGGCCGAACGGGCCGAGGTGCACCACCAGTTCAGGTCGTGGCCGCCCGGGCCCCAGCCGCGGCGGTCGTACTCGCTGATGGAGACGACCAGGACCTGGGTGTCGTCGGGGCGGGTGACCTGGTCGTAGGTGCGGCGGATGGGGAGCTGCCAGCAGACGTCCGGCTTGGTCTCCAGCGGCTCGCGGCCCTGGCGCAGGGCGAGCAGGTGCAGGGCGCAGCCCGTGCCGGCCGCGAAGCCGGGGCGGTTGTTGAAGACGCAGGCGCCGTCGACGCGGCGGGTCTTGCGCTCGCCGTCCTCGTCCAGCTCGATCCAGCCCTTCTTCGAGGAGGTGCCCTCCGCGTGGTACTGCCACAGCTCGGGGGTGAGCTGCTTGACGTACCCCGCGACCCGCTTCTCGTCGTCCTTGTCGGAGAAGTGCGCGCCCAGCGTGCAGCAGCCGTCCGCCGCGCGGCCCGCCTCGATGCCCTGGCAGCCCTGGCCGAAGACGCACGACCAGCGCGAGGTCAGCCAGGTCAGGTCGCAGCGGAAGACCTGGTCCTCGTCGGCGGGGTCGGGGAACTCCACCCAGGCGCGCGGGAAGTCCGGCCCTGTCTCGTCGGGGCGGATGGTCTGCTCGGCGGCGCGCTGGGCGCCCACGGTCCGGTCCGACGCCTGCTCGGGTGCCCGGTTTGCCTTGTTCGTCTTGGCCACGACTCAAGCGTACGGCCCCTGGGGGGAGGCAGTAGCGTCTCCACCATGAGACTCGGAGTGCTCGATGTCGGTTCGAATACGGTTCACCTGCTCGTCGTGGACGCCCACCCGGGCGCCCGTCCGCTGCCCGCGTACTCCCACAAGACGGAGCTGCGGCTGGCGGAACTGCTCGACGGGGAGGGGGCGATCAGCGAGCCCGGCGTGGAGCGGCTGATCGACACCGTGCGCGAGGCGCTGGAGGTGGCCGGGGACAAGGGCGCGGAGGACGTGCTGCCGTTCGCGACCTCGGCGGTGCGCGAGGCGGCCAACGCGGAGGACGTGCTGCGGCGGGTGGCCGAGCGCACCGGGGTCGAGCTCACCGTGCTGAGCGGCGAGGAGGAGGCGCGGCTGACGTTCCTGGCGGCGCGGCGCTGGTTCGGCTGGTCGGCGGGGAAGCTGCTGGTGCTGGACATCGGCGGCGGTTCGCTGGAGGTCGCGTACGGCATCGACGAGGAGCCCGACCGGGCCGTCTCGCTGCCGCTGGGCGCGGGGCGGCTGACGTCGTCCTGGCTGCCGGGGGATCCGCCGGGGGTGGAGGACGTACGGGCGCTGCGGCGCTACGTGCGGGCGCAGATCGCGCGGACCGTGAGCGACTTCAGCCGGCTCGGGCAGCCGGACCGGGTGGTGGCCACGTCCAAGACCTTCCGCCAGCTGGCCCGGATCGCCGGGGCCGCGCGCTCCGGCGAGGGGCTGTACGTACAGCGCACGCTGGGGCGCAAGCCGCTGGAGGAGTGGGTGCCCAGGCTGGCCGCGATGCCGGTGGAGCAGCGGGCGGCGCTGCCCGGCGTCTCGGCGGGGCGGGCGCCGCAACTGCTGGCGGGAGCGCTGGTGGCGGAGGGGGTGATGGACCTCTTCGGGGTCGACGAGCTGGAGATCTGCCCGTGGGCGCTGCGGGAGGGGATCATCCTGCGGCGGCTCGATCATCTTCCGTGACGGGCGGGTTACCCGGAGTGCGGGGAGTTGACGGGGAGGCAGCACGTAGGCTGTCTGCTGTGGCAGAGCTAGTACGGATCCCGGACGCGAAGGTCGCGCTGTCCACGGCCTCGGTCTATCCGGAGCCGACGGCGACCGCCTTCGAGACCGCCGCCCGCCTGGGCTACGACGGCGTCGAGGTCATGGTGTGGACCGACCCGGTCAGCCAGGACATCGAGGCGCTGCGCCGGCTCTCCGACCACCACGGGGTGCCCGTCCTCGCCGTCCACGCGCCCTGCCTGCTGATCACGCAGCGGGTGTGGGCGAAGGACCCGTGGGAGAAGCTGCAGCGGGCCAGGTCCGCCGCCGAGCGGCTGGGGGCCTCGACCGTCGTGGTGCATCCGCCGTTCCGCTGGCAGCGCTCCTACGCGCAGGACTTCGTGGACGGGATCTGGCGGATGGCCGACGAGACGGACGTCCGTTTCGCCGTGGAGAACATGTACCCCTGGCGCTACCGCGACCGCGAGATGCTCGCCTACGCGCCCGACTGGGACGTCACCAACCAGGACTACCGGCACTTCACCCTCGACCTCTCGCACACCTCCACCGCCCGCAACGACGCGCTGGAGATGGCCGCGCGGATGGGCGACCGGCTGACGCACGTCCACCTCGCGGACGGCACCGGCTCCGGCAAGGACGAGCACCTGGTGCCCGGGCGCGGCAAGCAGCCGTGCGCGGAGCTGCTGGAGCGGCTGGCCGCCTCCGGTTTCGCCGGGCACGTGGTGGTGGAGGTGAACACCCGGCGGGCGATGTCGGCGGCGGAGCGCGACGCCGATCTGGCGGAGGCGCTGGCCTTCACCCGGCTGAACCTGGCGACCGCCGCGCCGCGGGGCGCTCGGTGAGCACCGACGCCCCGGCGCCCAGGCGGCGGCGGGGGCGTCCCTCGCGCGAGGACGCCGGCGAGGGGCCGGGGGCGCGGGAGCGGATCCTGGCCGCGGCGCGGGGGGAGTTCGCCGAGCGGGGGTACGACAAGGCGTCGATCCGCGCCATCGCGCGGCGGGCGGACGTCGATCCGGCGCTCGTGCACCACTACTTCGGGCCCAAGGAGCAGGTCTTCGAGGCGGCGCTGGAGGTCGACTTCGCGCCTGCGATGGAGCTGCCCGAGGTGATCTTCGGGGGGGCGTCCACCGGCGGGGGCGGCGGTGCGGGCAGCGGTGTCGACGAGGGCGCCGGCGAGCGGTTGACGCGCTACATGCTGGGGGTGTGGGAGAGCGCCCTGACCCGCGAGCCGCTGCTGGCCGTCGTGCGCTCCGCCGTGAACAACGAGGCGGCGGCGGCCATCTTCCGCCGGGTCGTCGTGCGCAACGTACTGCGCCGGGTCACGCCCCGACTGGCCGGTCCGGACGCGGAGTTGCGGGCCGAGCTGGCGGTGGCGCAGCTGGTGGGGGTGGCGATGCTGCGGTACGTGGTCAAGGTGGAGCCGCTGGCCTCCGCAGGCGTGGAGGAGATCGTCGCGCGGGTGGCGCCGGTGGTGCAGCGGCATCTCGCGGGGGCGTGAAGGGGCGCTCCCCTCTTCGGTACGCACCCCCGCGCGCCGTCCGGATCCCGGACGGCCGGTCCGGATCACGGGCACGGGGCGTAGGCTCGGTGGACTCACCGCCCACGCATAACCGGAGGTCGCGATGCCCGCGCTGAGGTCCCGTACCGTCACCCACGGCCGCAACATGGCGGGGGCGCGCGCGCTGATGCGGGCCTCCGGGGTGGCCAACGAGGACATCGGCAAGCCGATCATCGCGGTGGCCAACAGCTTCACCGAGTTCGTCCCCGGGCACACCCACCTCGCGCCCGTCGGGCGGATCGTCTCCGAGGCGATCAGCGCGGCCGGCGCGGTGCCGCGCGAGTTCAACACCATCGCCGTGGACGACGGCATCGCGATGGGCCACGGCGGGATGCTCTACAGCCTGCCCTCGCGCGACCTGATCGCCGACTCGGTGGAGTACATGGTGGAGGCGCACTGCGCCGACGCCCTGATCTGCGTCTCCAACTGCGACAAGATCACGCCGGGGATGCTGATGGCCGCGCTGCGGCTGAACATCCCCACCGTGTTCGTCTCCGGCGGCCCGATGGAGGCCGGGCGCGCCACGCTGGTGGACGGCACCGTGCGCAAGCTGGACCTCATCGACGCCATGGTGGACGCGGCGAACGACTCCGTCTCGGACGCCGACGTGCTCCGTATCGAGGAGAACGCCTGCCCCACGTGCGGCAGTTGCTCGGGGATGTTCACCGCCAACTCGATGAACTGCCTCACCGAGGCCATCGGGCTGTCCCTGCCGGGCAACGGCTCCGTCCTGGCCACCCACACCGCGCGCCGGGCGCTCTACGAGGCCGCCGGGCGGACCGTCGTGGACATCACGCGGCGCTACTACGAGCAGGACGACGCGAGCGTGCTGCCGCGCGCCGTCGCGAGCCGGGCCGCCTTCGAGAACGCCATGGCGCTGGACATCGCGATGGGCGGCTCGACCAACACGATCCTGCACCTGCTGGCCGCCGCGCAGGAGGCGGGCGTGGAGTTCGGCCTCGACGAGATCGACGCCGTCTCGCGGCGGGTGCCGTGCCTGGCGAAGGTCGCGCCCAACGTGGCGCCGCAGGGGACGTACTACATGGAGGACATCCACCGCGCCGGCGGGATCCCGGCGATCCTGGGCGAGCTGTACCGGGGCGGGCTGCTCAACGAGGACGTCACCTCCGTGCACGCCGACTCCCTGGCCGGCTGGCTCAAGGAGTGGGACGTGCGCGGCGGTTCGCCCTCGCCGGAGTCGGTGGAGCTGTGGCACGCGGCGCCCGGCTGCGTACGGTCGGCCACCGCCTTCTCGCAGTCCGAGCGCTGGGAGTCCCTCGACACGGACGCGGCCGGCGGCTGCATCCGCGACGTGGAGCACGCCTACAGCGCCGACGGCGGGCTGGCCGTGCTGCGCGGCAACCTCGCCGAGGACGGCTGCGTGGTGAAGACCGCCGGCGTGGACGCCTCGATCCTCACCTTCGAGGGGCCCGCGGTGGTCTGCGAGTCGCAGGAGGAGGCGTGCGACAAGATCCTCGGCAAGCAGGTCGGGGAGGGGGACGTCGTCGTCATCCGCTACGAGGGGCCGCGGGGCGGGCCGGGGATGCAGGAGATGCTCTACCCGACGTCGTTCCTCAAGGGACGCGGGCTGGGCAAGGCGTGCGCGCTGGTGACCGACGGACGCTTCTCGGGCGGGACGTCGGGGCTGTCGATCGGGCACGCCTCGCCGGAGGCGGCGGCGGGGGGCACGATCGCGCTGGTCGAGGACGGGGACCTGATCCGCATCGACATCCCCGGGCGGTCGATCGAGCTGGTCGTCCCCGAGGAGGTGCTGGCCGCGCGGCGGGCGGCGCTGGGCGGGCGGTACGCGCCGCGGGGGCGCGAGCGGAAGGTGTCGGCAGCGCTGCGGGCGTACGCGGCGATGACGACGAGCGCGGACCGGGGCGCGGTGCGGGATGTGAGCAAGCTGGAGGGCTGAGGCTTTCCCGCTCGGGCTGGGTGCTCGGGCTGAGTGCTCAAGCGAGGCTCGTACGGGCGAGGGCCCCGGCGCCGGATCTCCTCCGGTGCCGGGGCCCTTTCTGCTACGCCGGTGGAGTCTCCCCGCCCGGTGACGGTGCGGGCGGGGGCTCCGACGGCGGCGGGTCCGAGGGGGACGGCGGCGGGGTGCCGGGGTCGCTCGGGGTGGGCGTCGGGGTCGGCGGTGGCGGGGTGGGGGACGGGGCCGGCGGGGGCTGCGAGGGGGTCGGCTCCGGCGGGCGCGTGGGCGTGGGCCTGGTCGGCGGGCGGGTCGGCACGGAGGGGCGGATGATCCGGCGGCTCTCCCCCCGGCCGTGGATGAGGATCTCCGCGCCGCCCGGCTCGATCAGGACGCGGGCGTCCCAGCGGCCGCGCGGCTGGCGGGCGGAGTCGACGGAGACCGCGATCGTGGTGCTCTCACCCGGGAAGAGGGTCCCCGAACTGCTGCTGAACGTCAGCCAGGACGCCGCCGAGCGGGCGTGCCAGCGCACCGCCGCGCCGCCCGAGGCGTGCAGCGTGATCAGCGTGGCGTCGCCGCTGGGCATCGCCTCGACGGTGAGGCGGCCCGGCCCCTTCGTCGTGGCGGTCCCCGTACGGGCGCGGTCGGTGGGGCCGCCGCTGTCGACGACCTCGACGGAGACGTCCGGCGTGCGGCTGCCGGCGGTGTAGCGGGGCGCGGGCAGCTCCTGGGCGCTGCCCGCCTCCTCCACCGGATCGCCGTCCAGGTCGCGCGGGCCCATGGCCTTGCCCGTGGCCGCGGGGAAGGCGTCGCGGCCGTCGTCGGCCGTCGGGGCGCCCCGGTAGGCGGCCCACAGGGCCAGGACGGGGGCGGCGACGACGGTGGCCACGACGGTGGAGGTGATAGCGCGGTTGCGCAGGCGGTCGCGGCGGGCGGCGCGGACCTTGGGGTCCTGCGGGAAGCCCGTACGGTCATAGCGCGGCGCGGACATCCGGCGCACGCCCAGGGCGCGCGCCATCGCGCTGTGCGCGGCGGGGCGGGGGGCGGCGAGCACGGGCAGCCGGCCGCTGCCGCCCTTGGCGGAGACCCAGCTGAGCGAGCCGGGCCAGCCGGCGGCGGCGCAGGCGCGCTCGGCCGTGCGGCGGCAGTCGGGGCAGTCGTCGACGTGGCGGACCAGCTCGCGGCGCAGGGCCGCGCCGAGCAGCACCTCGCTGTCGCCGGCGAGGCCCGCGACGACGGGGCAGCTGCCGTGCTCGACCACGGCCAGCGCGGCCTGGGTGCGCTCGACCTCGCAGGCGGCGCGGGAGAGCAACTCCCGTGCGGCGTAGGGGTCGATGGCCAGGACGACGGCCACCTCGTCCGGGGGGAGGCCGTGGCGGACGGCCAGCTCCAGGGCCTCGCGCTGCTCCGGCGTCGTACCGGCGGCCTCGGGCCAGGCGAGGCGGGCCAGCTCGCGGCGGCGGGCGGCGGGGCCGTCGGCGGCGTCGGGGGCGTCGGCGGAGGGCGGGGCGCCGTCCTTCGCGGCGCCGCCCGTACGGAAGCGGTCCCGGCGGGACATCCGGCGCAGGCAGGCCCAGCGCGCCAGCGAGTAGAGCCAGGGGCGCAGCCCGACCGCGTCCGTGGCGGGACCGGCGTCCAGGCCCCGGCGCCGGCGGCGCTCGGCGAGCGCGAGGACGTCGCCGAGGGCCTCGACGGCCTCGTCGTGGTCGCACAGCACGGAGAGGCAGTAGGTGAACAGCCCGTCCAGATACGGCTCGTACGCGGCCGGGGGCTCGGGGGCTATGTCGGATCCCTTGGCGTGTGCGCCGGGGTGGCGCGGCTGGGGCGGGCTGCTGCTTGTCACGTTCGTGACGGTAGGGGGAGCCGGGCGCCGGAATCCGGGCGTTGGACGGGACTCACCCTGACGGGTGACGGCGCCCGCGGTCGGGGCCGCGCGACGCGGTCCGCACTGCCCGCAGTACTGCCCGTAGCACTGCCCTGACCGTACGGACCAGGCCGCGCTGTCAGTGCGGCCCGCTACGGTGGCGCCCATGGCTCAGCGAAAGACCGGCGGCAAAGACCGCCCCTCGTACAGGTGCTCCGAATGCGGCTGGACCACCGCGAAGTGGCTGGGGCGCTGCCCCGAGTGCCAGGCGTGGGGGACGGTCGAGGAGGCCGGGGGTGCGCCGCAGGTACGCACGACCGCCGCGACCCGGGTGACGACCTCCGCGCTGCCCATCGGCCAGGTCGACGGGACGCGGGCGGAGGCCCGCAGCACGGGGGTGCCCGAGCTGGACCGGGTGCTGGGCGGCGGGCTGGTGCCGGGCGCGGTGATCCTGATGGCCGGGGAGCCGGGCGTGGGCAAGTCGACGCTGCTGCTGGACGTCGCGGCGAAGGCGGCCGACGCCGAGCGCCGCACGCTGTACGTGACGGGGGAGGAGTCGGCCGGGCAGGTGCGGCTGCGCGCGGACCGGATCAGGGCGCTGAGCGACCACCTGTACCTGGCGGCGGAGACGGACCTGGCGACGGTGCTGGGGCACATCGACGAGGTGAAGCCCTCGCTGCTGGTGCTGGACTCCGTGCAGACCATCGCCTCCGGGGAGATCGACGGCGCGCCCGGCGGGATGGCGCAGGTCCGCGAGGTGGCCGGGGCGCTGATCCGGGTCTCCAAGGAGCGCGGGATGTCGACGCTGCTGGTCGGCCACGTGACGAAGGACGGCGCCATCGCGGGCCCGCGCCTGCTGGAGCACCTGGTGGACGTGGTGCTGCAGATCGAGGGCGACCGGCACGCGCGGCTGCGGCTGGTGCGGGGGGTGAAGAACAGGTACGGGGCGACGGACGAGGTCGGCTGCTTCGAGCTGCACGA
The DNA here is from genome assembly GCF_042663125.1 of Streptomyces polyrhachis. Classification (NCBI taxonomy): domain Bacteria; kingdom Bacillati; phylum Actinomycetota; class Actinomycetes; order Kitasatosporales; family Streptomycetaceae; genus Streptomyces; species Streptomyces polyrhachis. The sequence goes on from NZ_JBHSZO010000003.1 coordinate 12,181, forward strand.
CGAGGGGATCGTCGGACTGGCCGACCCCAGCGGCCTGTTCCTGACCCGGCGCGACGAGCCGGTGCCGGGGACGTGCCTGACGGTGACGCTGGAGGGGCGCCGGCCGCTGGTGGCGGAGGTGCAGGCGCTGACGGTGGACTCGCAGATCCCCTCCCCGCGGCGGACGACCTCGGGGCTGGAGACCTCGCGGGTGTCGATGATGCTGGCGGTGCTGGAGCAGCGCGGGCAGATCACGGCGCTCTCCAAGCGCGACATCTACAGCGCGACGGTCGGCGGGGTGAAGCTCTCGGAGCCGGCGGCGGACCTGGCGGTGGCGCTGGCGCTGGCGAGCGCGGCGAGCGACACGCCCCTGCCGCAGAACCTGGTGGCGATCGGCGAGGTGGGCCTCGCGGGCGAGGTGCGCCGGGTGACGGGGGTGTCGCGCCGGCTGGCGGAGGCGGCGCGGCTGGGCTTCACACACGCGCTGGTGCCGTCCGATCCGGGGAAGGTCCCGGCGGGGATGCGGGTGCTGGAGGTGGCAAACATAGGGGAGGCGCTGCAGGCGCTGCCCATCGGCCGCGGGCGGGGGTCCTCCGGTGGGAGGGCCGGGGGCAGGCGGGCGGGCGGTGGTGCGAAGGGGGCGTCCGGGAGCCCGTTGAGCGGCGGCGGGGACGCCGGTCCGCCCGAGGCCCGGATACCGGAGGAGGCACGCCGGTAGACTTTGCCCCGGTCTTGTCCGTCCAGCGCGCGGTGCGCTGCCTGGGGGCGGGTTCTTGATCTCCTGGCGGACACCCTGACGGAGGACGCGAAGTGGCAGCCAACGAGCGGGCGTCGGCTCCGGGCCGAGCCGTTTCCGGCCCCGGCTCCGACGGTCTGAAGATGCGGGCCGCGCTGAGCGCGGTGGCCCCGGGGACGGCGCTGCGCGACGGCCTGGAGCGGGTGCTGCGCGGCAACACCGGCGGGCTGATCGTGCTGGGCATGGACAAGGTCGTCGGGGAGATCTGCTCGGGCGGCTTCGCGCTGGACGTGGACTTCTCCTCCACGCGGCTGCGGGAGCTGTGCAAGCTGGACGGCGGCCTGGTCCTGGACCGGGAGCTGACCAAGATCCTGCGCGCGGGCGTGCAGCTGCTGCCGGACTCCTCGATCCCCACGGAGGAGACGGGCACGCGGCACCGCACGGCGCAGCGGGTGTCGATCCAGTCGGGCTTCCCGGTGGTGTCGGTGAGCCAGTCGATGCGGCTCATCGCGTTGTACGTGGACGGGCAGCGCCGCGTGCTGGAGGACTCGGCGGCGATCCTGTCGCGGGCGAACCAGGCGCTGGCGACGCTGGAGCGCTACAAGCTGCGCTTCGACGAGGTCGCGGGGACGCTCTCGGCGCTGGAGATCGAGGACCTGGTGACAGTCCGGGACGTCTCGGCGGTCTCGCAGCGGCTGGAGATGGTGCGCCGGATCGCGACGGAGATCGCGGAGTACGTGGTGGAGCTGGGCACGGACGGCCGCCTCCTCTCGCTCCAGCTGGACGAGCTGATCGCGGGCGTGGAGCCGGAACGCGAGCTGGTCGTACGCGACTACGTCCCCGAGCGCACGGGCAAGCGCCCGCGCACGGTGGCGGACGCGGTGGCGGACCTGGACCGCCTCTCGCACGCGGAGCTGCTGGAACTGACCACGGTGGCAAGGGCGTTGGGATACACGGGCTCCCCCGAGACCCTGGACTCCCCGGTCTCCCCGCGCGGCTACCGCCTCCTGGCGAAGGTCCCCCGCATCCCCGGTCTGGTGATCGACCGCCTGGTGGAGCACTTCGGCAGCCTCCAGAAACTCCTGGCGGCAAGCGTCGACGACCTCCAGACGGTGGAGGGCGTAGGCGAGGCCCGAGCCCGCTCGGTCCGCGAGGGCCTCTCCCGCCTGGCGGAGTCGTCAATCCTCGAACGCTACGTGTAGCTCCACACCCGAACGCCCGGTACGACCGGTACGACCGGAACAGCCAGCCCAACCGAACCAGCCGCCCCACCCCAGCGTCGCGGAGCGACGCAGCATCCCCGGTCCCTGGCCAGCCAACTCCCCGGCCCCCCAACCAACCCCACCCACACCACCACCCCAGCCCGCAACCGTCGCGGAGCGACGAAGCACCCCCGCCGCGGAGCGGCGCACCGCCCCCCGCCACATCACCCCGCCACCACGCCCCCTGCTTCACTAACCCCATGAATGAACTCATAGCGACAGCAGGAGTGTTCAGCGCCGGCGCGACAATCGGCGCCATGCTCGTCAGCCACCGGCAGCAGAAGCTGTCGGCCCACCTCATAGACGGCAGGCGTATCCGGATCCCCTGCACGGCGAAGCTCCGTCACACGTCCCGGTGGACGGCCGGCCGGTTCGTAATCGAAGCCGGAACCTGGGAGTGGCAGCCGCGATCGCCCAAAGGCGAGCTGCAGACGCTTCCACCGGACCTGACCATGGCCGCGGTCCTCCCCCAGGGCTCCCCGGAAACAAGGAAGCGCCATCTCCACGCCATGGGGATGGAGTGCACGTCCTCGCAGGGAGACATCCTCATCGCCGTACTCCCGGGGCAGATCGCGTACCTGGCCATGGCACTTCCCAGCACCACACGCCCGGACGTGGAATAGCCCGCCTCCGGAGAGGACCGGTCGCCTACTCCTCCTCGAAGACCTCGTCCGCAGTGTCGACCGTCATGGACCGGCGCCACCACACGTCCAGGAGGGCCGTGTCCCGGCAGCTCTCGACTCGCTCGCGCACCGCTGCGGGGACCTCGATGCCTCGCAGTTCGAAATGCGCCAGAACCCCGTTTCGCAACTGTGCCAGCCTCCCTTCCTCCCGGCCTTCCTCCCGGCCTTCCTCGCGGCCTTCCTCCCGGCCTTCCTCAAGACCCTTCGCCCGGGCCTGGTCGCGGACCTGCTCGGCTGCCTCCGAGCGGAAGAAGTAGTCGAGTGTGCTCATGAGATCCCTCCACTTCGCGCGGGCCGGGCCTTCCGCCAGGCCGGCTTCCACGAACTCCGCGAACACCGCCGCCGTGTACGGATCCACCGTGCCCAGCGCGGACGCCAGCGCCTCCAGTATCGCAGGCGCCAGTCCTTCCTTACTATGCGTAATCGCCGAGAACACCGCCAGTGGCAGATCGCGGGCGGCCTCCGCCTCGTCCGCGATCACCGGGACGTTGTCCGGGCCCAGGACCAGCGGCCGGACCGTCATCGACGTCCAGCCGGGGAAGCCCAGCTCGATGGGCTGCGCGGCCCAGCGGGCGGTCGCCCGGTCCTGGCACAGGACCAGGAGGACCGGCACGCACTTGTGCCTGTCGTGCACATGCGCCATGTAGTTCGTCCAGCTGGCGCGCTTGTCGGGGTCCTTGCGGCCCTGCGCCTCGATCAGCAGCGCGAAGCGCCCCAGCGCCGTCTCCACCCGCAGCACGGTGTCGACGCGGCGCTCCAGCGGCGCCAGCTCCGTGGCGTCGGGGCTGAGCACGTCGATCTCGGTCGGCTCGGGGAACTCGAGGTCGAGTATGCGCTCGAAGGCGCGGATGAGGAGGGTGGCGTCCTCCTGGAAGATCCGGTGGAGGGCCTCGTGCGACGAACTCACCATGGATACGACGCTACGGGCAGAGTCGCCGCAGTTCAGGGGAATGATCGACGATCACTCGATGGTGGCCTTCCGCTTGCGGCCCCGGGCCGTCGTCCTACCCCGCGATCTCGAACTCCGTGCGGGAGGCGGGGAGTCCGGACGGCTTCAGTTCGGCTTCGTACGTGCCGGGGCCGAGCAGGTCCCGGGTCACCGGGCCGCACTCGGGGGCGCTGCGGACCGCGTCCCAGGTGATCGTCCGTTCCATCGTGCCGCCCGCCGGGACCTCCAGCAGTATCGGGTTCGTCGTCCAGGGGCAGTCCGCCGAGGACCAGACGCGGGTGTCGTCGCCGGTGGCGCGGATCGTGATCACCGCGCGGGTGGGGCCGAAGGGCAACTTGCAGGCGTTCGCCGCCTCGTTGGCCGCCGTCAGCTTCAACCGGGGCTTCTCGTCCGCCTGGTACGTCGGCCGCACGGTGCGGATCGTGAACGTCACCGCCGAGCGGTCGCAGTCGGCCAGCGCGGACTCCGCCGGGACCCCGTCCTCCCCCACCGGGAAGCCCTCCGTGCCGCTTGTGTCCGAACCACCCCCCGAAGCACCGCCCGCCTCGGCGGCGTTCTCGGCGCCGGGCGTGGGCCCGGACGTCCCGGCCTCCGGGTCCTGGGGGTCGCCGCCCTCCGTCGTACCGCCGTCCTCCTCGTCGCGGCCGCCGGGGCGCTGGCTGATCAGCGGGCCCGACTCGCTGGGGCCGGGCGTGATCGAGGCGACCGGGCCGTCACCCTGGTTCTTTCCGTCGCCCCCGTCGTCGCCGCCCAGGGTCAGCGCCCACGCCATCGAGGCGCTGAGCAGCGCGACCAGCACAGCCAGAACGGCCCTTCGCCGCCAGTAGATGGTGGCGGGCAGAGGGCCGATCGGATTGCGCAGAGATCCCACGGCGCAAACCTTACGAGACTTGCGCCGCGCCGGACCCCTATACCCGCCGCTCCGGTCTGACTTGTCCCAACTTCGTTCGTGGAAAGGGGGTTGGGACGGGTGGGACCGGGGGGTTCACCACAGGCCCGCTCAGGCCCAGCGCTCACCCGTCAGCCGCTCGTACGCCTCCGCGTAGCGCGACCGCGTCCCCGCCACGACCTCCGCCGGCAGCTCCGGCGGCGGGGTCGCGCCGCCGGGGTCCCAGCCCGAGGCCGGGGAGGCGAGCCAGTCGCGGACGTACTGCTTGTCGAACGAGGGCTGCGGGCGGCCCGGTTGCCAGGCGTCCGCCGGCCAGAAGCGCGAGGAGTCCGGCGTCAGCACCTCGTCGCCCAGCACCAGCGTGCCGTCGGCCCGGCGGCCGAACTCGAACTTGGTGTCCGCCAGGACGATCCCCCGCGCCCGCGCGATGTCGCGGGCCCGCTCGTAGACCGCCAGCGTCGTGCGGCGCAGCTCCTCGGCCGTGGCGGCGCCGGAGCGGCGCACGACCTCCGCGTAGGAGACGTTCTCGTCGTGCTCGCCGACCTCCGCCTTGCTCGCCGGGGTGAAGATCGGCTCGGGCAGCTCGGAGCCGTCGAGCAGCCCGTCGGGGAGGGGGAGGTCGCACACGGTGCGCGTGGCCTCGTACTCCTTGAGCCCGGAGCCGGTGAGGTAGCCGCGCGCCACGCACTCCACGGGGATCATGTCGAGCGGCTCGCAGACCAGCGTGCGCCCGGCCCAGTCGGCGGGGGCGCCCTCGGGGACCTCGGTGGACACGACGTGGTGGGGCACCAGGTCGGTGAAGCGGTCGAACCACCACAGCGAGAGCCGCGTGAGGATGCGGCCCTTGTCGGGGATCTCGGTGGGCAGCACCCAGTCGAAGGCCGAGGTGCGGTCGGAGGCCACCATCACCAGGCGGCCGTGGCGGTCGCGGTAGAGGTCGCGCACCTTGCCCGTGTGCAGGTGCACCAGGCCGGGCACCTCGATCGGCTCGGGCTTTACGACAAATCCGCTCACGGCGTCCTCCGGGAGTTTCCTACGAACACCGTCGATTGTCGCCCATCGCGCGGCAGGCCGGCGCCGCAGGGGCCCGCCGCCGGCCCCTGCGGCGCCGCGGCGTCAGCCGGCCAGCGCGGGATAGTCGGTGTAGCCGCGGTGGTCGCCGCCGTAGTACGTGTCCGGGTCCTCGGGGTTGAAGTCGGCGCCCGCGCGGATGCGCGCCTGCGCGTCCGGGTTGGCCAGCCACAGCCGCCCGTAGGAGACCGCGTCCGCCCGCCCCGCCTCCAGTGCCCGCGCCGCCAGCTCCGGGGCCTCCTCGAAGGGCCGTGCCGGCTGGTTGAGGATCAGCGCGGTCGGCCAGTCGCGGCGGATCGCGTCGGTGATCTCCGGGTGCGCGGTCTCCAGTACGTGCAGGTAGGCCAGCCCGTACGGGGCCAGCGCCGCCGTCAGCGCCGCGTAGGTCTGCGCCGGGGTCTCCTCGGCGATGCCGTTGAAGGTGTTGCCGGGCGAGACGCGCAGGCCCACCCGGTCGGCGCCGATCGCGTCCGCGACGGACTGGACCAGCTCGACGGCGAAGCGGATGCGGCCCTCGACCGAGCCGCCGTAGGCGTCGGTGCGCCGGTTGGTGTTCTCGGCGAGGAACTGCTGGATGAGGTAGCCGTTCGCGCCGTGCAGCTCCACCCCGTCGAAGCCCGCCTCGATCGCGTTGCGCGCGCTCTGCGTGAACTCGTCGATCACCCGCGCGATGTCCGCCAACGTCAACTCGCGCGGCTCCGGGTGGTCGAGCAACCCCTGGTCGGGGGTGAAGAGTTGGCCGCCGGAGGCCACCGGCGAGGGCGCCTCGGGCAGGCCGCCGTCGGCGTAGAGGTACGGGTGGCCGATCCGGCCGGTGTGCATCAGCTGCTGGAAGATCACGCCGCCCCTGGCGTGCACCGCGTCGGTGACCTTGCGCCAGGCGGCGATCTGCTCGGCGTCGTGGATGCCGGGGGTCTGGACGTATCCCTGGCCGCGTACGGAGGGCTGGGTGCCCTCGGTGATGATCAGCGCGGCGCCGGCGCGCTGGGCGTAGTACTCGGCGGTCAGCTCGCCGACCAGGCCGCCGGCCGCGCGGGAGCGGGTCATGGGGGCCATCACCAGGCGGTGGGGGAGGTCGTGGCGGCCGATGCGGACGGGTTCGAAGATGGCGTTCGTCATGTCCTCGACGCTAGGTCGGCGGGAATGCCCGGCGAATCCGTAGCGCTTCGGTATTCGGCTACTGGGTGCGCACCGTGGAGGCGCCCGGGGCTCCCCGTACAACACGTACACGACACAGGTGGTGGAGACCGGTGCTGGTCGGACGGGACACGGAGCGCAAGGCGCTGCGGCGGCTGCTGGACGAGGCGGTGGCGGGTCGCAGCGGGGCACTGGTGCTGTGCGGCGAGGCGGGCATCGGGAAGTCGGCGCTGCTGTCGTACGCGGCGGGGCTGACGGAGCGGGGGGAGCCGGGGGAGCCGGCCGGGGTCCCCTGGACCGTCCTGCGCGCCACCGGCTACGAGGAGGAGGCCGGCCTCGCCTTCGCCTCCCTCCACCAGCTCCTGCGCCCCGTCCTGGACCGCGCCGCCGCCCTCCCGCCGCCCCAGGCCGAGGCCCTCCACCGCGCGCTGGGCAGCGGCGCGGCGGCTGGCGGCCCAGGCGGCCCAGGCGGCGGCGACCGCTTCCTCCTCGGGCTGGCGGTGCTCTCCCTGCTAGCCGAGGCCGCCGAGGCCGCTCCGGTGCTCTGCCTCGTCGACGATGCCCAGTGGCTCGACGTGCCCTCCGCCGAGGCGCTGCTCTTCGCCGCCCGGCGGCTCGCGGCCGAGCGCGTCGCCGTCGTGTTCGCCGCCCGGGAGGGGGAGTTCGGCGCCGCCGGGATCGAGTCGCTGCGGCCGGCGCGGCTGGCGGGCGGGGAGGCGCGGGCGCTGCTCGACGCGCTGGGCGTGCCCGCGCCGGCGCGCGAGCGCGTACTGGCCGAGTCGGACGGCAATCCGCTGGCGATGACGGAGTTCGCGGACGCGGTCGGGCAGGCGCCCGCCGTCCCGGGGGCGCCGCTGAGCGCGCCGGAGCGGGTGCTGGCCGCGTACCGCGCGAAGGTGATGGCACTGCCCGAGCGCAGTCGGCTGATCGTGCAGCTGGCCGCCGCCGAGACGCAGTGCCCGCTGCCCGTACTGCTCGCCGCCGCACCGGCGTTGGACGTCGGGCTGGCGGATCTCGCCGAGGCGGAGGCGCGCGGGCTGGTCGCCGTCAGCGGGGGAAAAGTCGGCTTCCGCCATCCGCTGATCCGTACCGCCGCGTATCTGAGCGCCCCGACCGCCCGGCGGGTGCTGATGCACCAGGCGCTCGCGGACGCCGCCGAGGCCAAGGGCGGCGCCGACTGCGCCGTGATGCACCGCGCCGCCGCCGCGACGGGCCCCAACGAGCGGGCGGCGGCCGGTCTGGAGGCGTACGCGGCGCGGGCGGCGGCCTCGCGCGTCGCGGCCTCCGCCGCCGGCGTCTACGCCCAGGCCGCCCGCCTCTCCCCCGCCCCCGCCGACCGGCTGCGCCGCCTGACCGCCGGGGCGTGGGCGGCCGTGACGGCGGGGCAGGCCGAGCTGGGGGCGCGGCTGGCGGAGGAGGGGGAGGGAGTGGTGGGGGGCGACCGTTCCCCAAGCTCTTCGAGCAGGGGATACCTCATGCAGGCGGGGGAGTTGGCGTACATCCGCTCCTTCTGGCTCTTCGAGGACGACCGCCCCACGCAGGCCGCGCGGCTGCTCATCGAGCACGCCGCGCGGACGGACGCCGCCTCGGGGGCCGATCCCGAGCGCGTACGGATGATGCGGCGGACCGCCGCGACGTACGCCTGGTCGGCCGGGGACCTCGCCGCCCTGCGGGAGGCGGCCGCTCCGCTGGACGGGCGGACGGCCATGGACCGCTCGGTACGGGGCCTGGCGGCGCTCGCGGAGGGGGACTTCGCGCGCGGACTGCCGCTGGTGGCGGAGCTGCTGGACGGGGAGGGGCTGCGCGGGGCGGGCACCCACCAGCGGATGCACGCCCTCTCGGTGGCCTCGCTGCTGCCCGACGACACCGTCCTGGCGTACGTCGAGGAGCTGATCGGGGAGGCCCGCGAGCAGGGGTGGATAGGGCGGCTGCCGTACCTGCTGCACGTGCTGGCCCGCCAGCAGATCCACGCCGGCCTGCACCGCCAGGCGCGGGCCACCGCCGCCGAGGCCGCGACGATCGCCCGGGACACCGGGCTGGCCGTGCGTATCCGGCGGCTGGACAACCTCCTCGCCCGGATCAGCGCCGTGGAGGGCGAGGAGGAGCGGGTACGGGAGCTGGTGTCGACCTCGCTCGCGGCGGACGGCAACTACGCGGTGACCGCGCTGAGTCTGCTGGACCTGGGACTGGGCCGGTACGAGGCGGCGGCGCGGCGGCTGGCAAAGGCGCGCGGGGCGGCGGGCGGGCACAGCGCGGCGATGGTGTTCGCCGCGGCGGACGAGGTGGAGGCAGCGTTCCGGCTGGGCGATCCGGGGCGGGCGGAGCCGGCTGCCCGGCGGTTCGCCGCGTGGGCGGCGGCGAGCGGGCAGCCCTGGGCGCGGGCGGTGGCGCTGCGCAACGAGGCGCTGCTGACGGGGGGTTCGGAGCCCTTCGAGGAGGCGGTCCGGCTGCACGCGGCAGGCGACGGCCGCCCCTTCGAGCGCGCCCGGACGAGCCTGCTGTACGGGGAGCAGCTGCGCCGCGCCCGGCACAAGGCGCGGGCGCGGGAGCAACTGCGCGCCGCGCTGGGGGTCTTCGAGCGGCTGGACGCCCGCCCCTGGGCCGAGCGGGCGCGGGCGGAGCTGCACGCGGCGGGCGACGTGACCGTCCCGGCCGCGCCGGGCGAGGGCTCCGCGCTGCTCGCGCTGACCCCGCAGGAGCTGCAGGTCGTACGGCTCGCGGCGGCCGGCAGCTCCAGCCGCGACATCGCGACGCGGCTGTTCCTGTCGCCGCGCACGGTGGAGTACCACCTGTACAAGGCGTATCCGAAGCTGGGCGTGGGCTCGCGCCGGGAGCTGGCGGGGCTGGAGCTGTAGGTCCTGACGCGGGGGAACTCCGTACAGGACCTGGGTCCTGACGCGGGTCCGGACGGCCGTTCAGTCCCGCTTGCAGATCCGGTCCAGCAGGTTCGCCGTCGCCCGCTGGACCACCGGGGAGGCGTGCCCGGGGCGGTTGAGCGCGGGGGACCAGGCGAAGGTGCCCGAGGCGAAGACCAGGGCGCCGCTGGGGGCGCGGTACAGGGAGGTCTCCTGGTGGCGGCGCACCCCGCCCGCGTCGTGGTACGGCGAGTGGGCCAGCAGGATGCGGTCGGTGTGCTCGGGCAGCGGGGCGCGCGGGAAGTAGCGGTCGGCCTCGCCGGCGACCAGGCCGGTCAGCTCGTCGCCCTCGTGCGCGCCGGTGGCCTCCCAGAGCCAGTGCCCGGCGTTGCGGACGACCAGGGGGTGGGGCTCGGGCACCCGGCCCACGTACTGGATGCCGAGCAGCTCCTGCTCCGCCAGGCCCTGTTCGCGCCAGAGCAGCGGGCGGCCCGGGCCCTGGCGCTTGCGGCAGCGCAGTATCCGGTCGGGCTCGCCGGACACGGAGGGCGCCAACTCCACCTGCCAGTACATGGTGTTGGCGGAGAGGAAGACCAGCGAGGTCCCGGTGTCGCGGGCCAGGGTGGCGTGGCGGCGCATCTGCGGCGACCAGTACTCGTCGTGGCCGGGGAAGACCAGCCCCCGGTAGCGCGAGGGGTCGACCCGGCCGGCGTGCAGGTCGCGGGCGTTGGCGTAGGTGATGTCGTAGCCGAAGCGCTCCGCCCAGCGGATGAAGTCGTAGGCGTGGCCGACGTGCAGCGGCATCCCCGCGCCCGCGTAGGGGCGGTCGAAGGAGACGGCGACGGCGGCCTCGCGCTCGCCCAGCAGCTTCCCGCCGTCGTCCCAGGCGTGGTAGAGCGAGGCGCCGGTGCGGCCGTCCTCCGGGTAGAGGTTGTACGCCTGCCAGGTCACGTCCGGGAGCAGCAGCAGCAGGTCCGCGGGGTGGAAGTCGCGGACGGTGAAGGGGACGTGGGAGCGGTGGCCGTCGTCGGTGGTGAGCACGGCGACGTAGGCGCCGGGACTCCAGTACGAGGGGACCTGCAGCCGCCAGGAGAGCCACCAGTGGTGGCAGGAGACGGTGCGCTCGGCGCTGAGCGGGCCGGGCTGGACCAGGCCGGAGAGCCGGGGCGAGGTGGTGATCTTCGCGGCGCCGTCGCCCGCGTAGTGGCCGATGCGGTAGATGTCGACGCCGAAGGGCTGGGGCGGGTTGACCGTGACGCGGAAGTCGATCGACTCGCCGGGCGCGACCGCGCCCGCGGAGGCGAAGCCCTTGATCTGGCCGCGGACGTCGTCGGCGGTCTTCGGGCTGCCGCCCGTGCGGCGCGGGGCGGGGATCAGGCCGCTGCGGCTCTGGCCCGATCCCAACTCCACGTACCAGGGAACCAGTTGGCCGTCGTCGAAGTAGTGCTCGGCGTCGCGCAGCCAGGGCAGCGGCCCCTGCGCGAAGGGGTCGGAGACGGCGTGCGCGAGCGCGCCGGACTCCCAGCGCCGGATCTGCTCCGTACCCACGATCTGCCCTCCTTCGCCCATTCGGCTAACAGGACATCACATCAAGCACCCAGATGGTTACCCTTGGCCACGAAATCGTGGAGGAACGGACTGCTTTTCTCAGGGAAAGCCCCAATTCGGAGAAGCAGAACCGGTTTTGCGGTCAGTGTGCCGCTGGGTACGGGCAGCCGCCCCCCGCCCGGTGGGAGCCGGACCCCGCCGGCGCCTCAGACCAGCAGCAGCGGCTTCTCGGCCCGCACGCCCGCCGCGCCCAGCCAGTGCCGCAGCGGCAGGGCGTCGCCGAGCTCCACCAGCGCTTGGACCGCGCGGCCCAGCTCGGGGCGGCGCTCGCCGCCGACGAGCAGCACGGGGCCGTCCAGCCAGTCCAGGCCGGGCAGTGCGCCGGCCGTGTCCACGGCCGCGCAGCAGACCGTCGCCAGCACGTGGCCGGCGAGCAGCTCCCGTCCCGTACGCGGCGCCTGGAGCTGCAGCAGCGGGGGGACGGCGACCGCGGCCGTCTCCGCCTCCACGGCGGCCCGCAGCGCCTCGGCGAGGGCCCCGCGGTCGCCGCCCGAGGTGAGCCAGTCCACCACCCGCGCCAGCGTCGCCCGGTCGGAGGCGGGCGGCGCCCCGGGGGGCGCCCCCACCTCGGTGAGCGCGTCCAGGGCGGCGTGCAGCCGGGTGGCCTCGGTCCGCCAGGTGCGGTCCACGACCTCGTCCGGGTACTGCTCCCAGCCCACCGGCGACCAGCTCGCGTCGCCTCCTGCGGGGACCGCCCCGCTCGAAGGGGCCGGGGGGTCCGCGGGGGCGGGCGTGCCGTGGAAGAGCTGGGCCGCGAGCAGGGAGACCGCCTCGTCCACCAGGCCGGGCTCCTCCAGCAGGTCGCAGGCGGGGCGCTCCCCCAGCCGGACGGCGAAGGCGCCGTCCTGGGCGGCGAGGCGGTCGCGGCGCGACAGCTCGGTGAGCGCGGAGACCACGCCGGCGTCCAGCCGGGAGGGCCAGCGGCCCATGTGCCAGGCGGGCAGCGCGACGCGGGTGAGGAGGCGGTCCCAGCCGGCGTAGGCGAGGCCGACCTGCTCCTGGGCGGCGATCCGCAGCCCGTAGTCCACGGTCTGCGCCCGCTCCGAACCGGCGGCGGCCACCCCGCGCTCCATCTCGGCCGGATGCTCGCCGCAGGAGCGGAGCATGATCCGCGCCGCCGTACGCACCACAAAGCGGCCGGGGCTCGGGAAGCGGCCCGACGCGGGGGGCGCGTCGGCGGCGGCCGCGTCCAGTCCGCGGATGAAGCGGCGGGCGGCGGCGATGTCGGGCTGGGCGGCGGGGCCCGTACCGGCGACGACGGGGGCGAGCAGGGCGCGCAGCTCGGCGACGCGCATCCACCACAGGAAGGGCGAGCCGATCACCAGCACCGGCGCCTCGAACTCCTGGGCCTCCCGGCCGCGCAGCAGGGCGCGGCCGGAGCGCAGATGGCTGCCCGCGCGGTCCTCCAGCCAGCTGTCGCAGTCGGGCGTGAGGGCTATCGCGGAGGGCGCGGGCACGCCGAGCCGCTCGGCCAGCTCACCGACCAGCCTGTACAGGTCGGCGGCGCCCTCCCGGGGGACGGGGACGGTCGGGCTGCGGGCCGGCTCGGCGCGCAGCACGGCCACCGCGACGAGGGCGGCGAGGGCGAGGACCGCCAGGCCCAGCCCCAGCACCCACCACCGGGCGGCCGCGAGCGGGCCGTCGATCCGGCCGCTCGCCGAGCCGATGAGGAGCACCGCCGCCACGGCGAGCGGCAGCAGGGCGAGCGCGAGGGCGAGGTGCCGCACGCGGAGCACGGCCAGCGCGCGGCCCCGGGCCGCCGCGGCGCCCGCCTCACCGCCCCGCCTGCCGCTGCCGTCGCGGTCCACCACACCGGTCACGGTCGAACCTCACCCCCTCGCACCTCTGCGGCCCCTGTCGCCGGCCGTCGGATCTCGTCCGATGCCACCGGAGCGCCGTCCGTACTGCCTGGGCACAGCCGGTCCGCACCTACTCCCACTGTGGCACCCGGCACCGACAGCGCAATGCCGGTGAGCCGGTTGGCTCCCTGGCACGGACGCCGGCCCCTCCCCCGAGGGCCCGGAACACCCCTCCGGCAGGAGGGGTACCCGGGTACCAAGTGCAGGCGACTGCACGATAGTTGTGCCCGCTGCGCGCGTCAGCAACTTGCCGCAGCGCTCACCCGATGGAATGGCTTTGGGTAAAGCTCACCCGGGAGCGGCCCGGTAGAGGTACCGGTAGCCGCTCCCGGGTGGGAGGGGTCGAAAGGGCCGCCAGGGCCTGGTCAGACGCCCGCGGCGATGTCCCCGCGCGCAAAGGCCCCGTCGATGCCGATCTCCCCGACCAGCGCGTACGCCCGCTCCCGGGCCTGCGCCACGTCCTTGCCCAGGCCCACCACCGACAGCACCCGGCCGCCGGCCGTGCGCACCCGGCCGTCCGCGTCCGCCACCGTGCCCGCGTGCAGCACGTAGGCGTCCGGCCCGCCCTCGCCGGCCTCCCCGCCGGCAGCGGGCAGCCCCTCGATCACGTCGCCGGTCCGGGGCGCGGCCGGGTAGCCGTGGGCGGCCAGGACGACCGTGACCGCCGCGTCCTCGCTCCAGGCCAGCGGCCCGTGGTCGGCCAGGGTGCCGGTCGCGGCGGCGTGCAGCAGCCCGGCGAGGGGGGTGCGCAGCCGCGCCAGGACGACCTGCGTCTCGGGGTCGCCGAAGCGGGCGTTGAACTCGATGACCCGTACCCCGCGCGAGGTCAGCGCCAGCCCCGCGTAGAGCAGTCCGGAAAAGGGCGTACCCCGGCGGCGCAGTTCGTCCACCGTCGGCTGCAGCACGGTGCGCAGCACCTCGTCCACCAGGTCCGGGTCGGCCCAGGGCAGCGGGCTGTACGCGCCCATGCCGCCGGTGTTGGGGCCCTGGTCGCCGTCGTGGGCGCGCTTGAAGTCCTGCGCGGGGGCGAGCGGGAGGACCGTCTCGCCGTCCGTCACCGCGAAGAGGCTGACCTCCGGGCCGTCGAGGAACTCCTCGATGACGACGCGCTCGCAGCCCGCCGCGTGCGCGCGGGCCTCGGCGGGGTCGGAGGTGACCACGACGCCCTTGCCTGCCGCGAGGCCGTCGTCCTTGACCACGTAGGGCGCGCCGAAGGCGTCGAGGGCCTCCTCGACCTCCGCGGCGGTGGTGCAGACGTGGGCGCGGGCGGTCGGCACCCCGGCCGCCGCCATCACGTCCTTCGCGAACGCCTTGGAGCCCTCCAGCCGGGCGGCCTGCCCACCGGGGCCGAACACCGGGATCCCCGCGGCCCGTACGGCGTCGGCGACCCCCGCGACCAGCGGCGCCTCCGGGCCCACGACGACCAGGTCGGCGGCCAGCTCGGCCGCCAGCGCGGCGACCGCCCCGCCGTCGAGGGCGTCGACCGGGTGCAGGACCGCCTCGGCCGCGATGCCGGCGTTGCCGGGGGCGCAGTGCAGTTCGGTGACCTGGGGGTCGCGGGCGAGTGCGTGGCACAGGGCGTGTTCGCGGGCGCCGCCGCCGATGACTAGAACCTTCACGCGGCCGAGCCTATCGGCTCCCGCGCGCAGCCCCTCCTTCGCACGGGAGTGCCCCGGCCCCCGCTCTTCGGCCTGTCCTATAAGCAGGGTATCCACCCCGTACGGGCTAATTGCGCGGCCGCGGGGCGCGGCGATCATCCGTTTGGCGGTAGGAACGGAACGCCAATCGCACCATCACCACGCGGCAGCAGCGGCCACACCGCCGGCCGCCCGTCCGGTCGGCACGCGTCGTACCCCAGTCACACCCAGTCACACCCCAGTCGCAAGGAGCACAGCTGTGTCGGAGGAGAGCCCCAAGGAGCCCCGGGGGACCGGACCGGAGCGCCGCGGCACGCTGGGTTGGACGGGCCGTACGGGGGTACCCGGCCGGGCGGAGCTGCTCGGCCGGCCCTTCCCGCGCGGCGACTGGGGCGAGCCCGCGGAGCGGCTCAGCGAGGTCTACCTCTGGGTCGAGGAGCGGGCGGTGCGCACGGTCGACTGGTACCTGCGCGACCGGCGCTGGAAGCGCGCCACCGCCCGCGTGCTGCGGGCGGTGGCCGGCGCGGCGGCCGTGGTGGCGGCCGCGCTGCCGCTGGTGGACGTGGCGGGCGGCTGGACGGGCGCCGCGCCCTGGGGGTTTCCGGCGCTGCTGGTCGCCGCCGCCGCGCTGGGCGCCGACCGGTACTTCGGACTGACGGCGGGGTGGATGAGGGATGTGGCGACAGCACAGGCCGTGCAACGGCGGCTGGAGGCTCTGCAGTTCGACTGGGCCTCGGAGAGCGTCCGCGAGGTGCTCGGCCCCGCGGAGGGGACCGCTTCGGAGGCCGCCGACCGGTGCCTGGCGGTGCTGCGGCGCTTCACGGAGGACGTGACCGATCTCGTACGGGCGGAGACGGCGGACTGGATGGTCTCCTTCCACGCCGGGCCGACGACGCTGATGACGCAGTCGCTGGCCTGGATCAGGTGGCCGGAGGCGGGCGGTGCGCCGCCGCGCTTCCCCTTCCCGCCGCCGGGTATGCGGCCGAACATGCCGCGCCAGCGGCCGCCGGAGCCGCGCTGAGGTGTACGGGCGCCGCGTGGGCCCGTACACCTGCGGGCCCACGCGGCGCCCGTACACCTGCGGGCCGCGCCCCGGGCGCCGTCAGCTGAAGACGATCATCGAGCCCTGGGCCAGGCTCCGCGTCGCCGCCGCGTGCAGGCCCAGCCAGACGTGGCGTTCGCGGCCGAAGGGGCCCGCCTCGTAGCGCACCCCGGCGGGCTCGCCCAGCTCGGTCGGGCCGGCCGGGGGGGCGGGCGCGGGCGGCGGGTTGGCGGGGTCGATGCCCAGGGCGGGGGCGATGGCGAGCAGTTCGCGCAGGAGGCCCTGGGTGGAGCCCAGCGGGCCGCCCTCGGCGAGGAGTTCGTCGTTGCTGAGCGGCTCGGCGAAGTCCACGGGGACGTAGGCGCCGGCGTGGTCGAAGTGCCAGACCAGGTGCGACTGGCGGGCGGTGGTCTCGAACATCTCCAGCAACTGCTCGTAGTCCGAGCCCAGTTCGCCCACCGGCGTGACCTCCAGGCCGCAGAGGTACAGGAGGTGGGCGCGGCGCAGGAAGTGCAGCGCGTCGTAGTCGAAGCCCGCGACCGGCGCCACGTCGCCGGACAGGCCCGGCATGTAGGTGTGCACGGGGACGGGCGGCAGCCCGGCCCCGGTCAACGCCTCGTCGTAGCGCGCGAGTTCCTCGGCGAAGGGGTTGTCGGGGCTCTGGCACAGCACGTCCACCAGGGGCACGAGCCACAGGTCACACGCCAAGGAAGGGCTCCCATCCGGGATCGAGGGGTCGCGCGGGCAGCGCTCGCGGTCGAAGGAGGGGCCGGCGCCGGACCGGCCACTCCTCGCGGCGTCGGACCAGCGTAGTGGGCCGGGGGGTTTCAGGAAGCGTCCAGGAGGTCGATCAGGGCGAGCGTGTGGCGGCTGTGCGCGCGGACCAGCTCCAGCACGGTCGCCGTGTCGCGCCGCGCGATGGCGTCGACCAGGTCGCCCTGGTGCTGCCAGAACAGCTCGGCGAGGTCCGGCCGGCCGCGCAGCACGGGCACCGCGAAGACCCAGCACCGCACCCGTATCCCGTCGAGGAAGTCCGCGAGGTACGGATTCCCGGCCGCGGCCCCGATCTCGCGCCAGAAGCGCAGGTCGTAGTGGACGAGTACGTCGAGGTCGCCGGCCCGCGCCGCCCGCTCGGCCTCCTCGCCGCGCCGCCGCATCGCGGCCAGCGAGCGCTCCCCGACGTGCGGCAGCCACTCCTCGCCGCCGCACTGGAACATGCCCTCGATGACCGTCCGGCGGGCCTCGATCATCGAGCGGAAGTCGGCGGCGGTGAAGGCGTGCACGCAGTAGCCGCGGTGCTCCTCCACGTCCAGCAGCCCCTGTCCGGCGAGGTCGACCAGGGCCTCGCGCACGGGGGTGGCGGAGACCCCGTACTGCTCGGCGAGCTGCTTGACGGTGATGTTCCGGCCGGGGGCCAGCCGGCCGGCGAGGATCTCGTCGCGGAGGGCATCGGCGAGCTGCGAGCGCAGGGTGTCGCGGCGGACGACGGGCATGGTGGGACTCCTCGCAGGGGGCGGCGCATCCCCACCCTAGGGGGTGGTGGTCCAGTCCACCCGAGCCGTGGAAGGGGGTGTTCTGCCGGGGTGGTCTCCGAGGTGGTATCCGGGGTGGTATCCGGGCCGCAGGGCAAACCGCCGGGCGGGCTGCCGACCGGAGTTGTCCACAGAGACGTACGGATCTCGGCGGATGTCGGCGGGGGCCGATAGTGTGGCGGCACGCCGATCGCGAGGGGAGCGCGCATCCGCATGGAACATCTCGGACCCGACGACCCCCGCAAGGTGGGTGCCTACCGGCTGCTCGGCCGGCTGGGCGAGGGCGGTATGGGCAGGGTCTACCTCGCCCACTCGGAGCGCGGCCGCACGGTCGCGGTCAAGCTGGTGCGGGCGGAGCTGGCCCGCGAGCCGGAGTTCCGCCGGCGCTTCGCCCAGGAGGTCGCCGCCGCCCAGCGGGTCGGCGGCGAGTGGACGGCGCCCGTGCTGGACGCGGACACCACGGCCGCGACGCCCTGGGTGGCCACGGGATACGTGGCGGGGCCCTCGCTCTTCGACGTGGTGGCCCGCGAGCACGGCGCGCTGCCGGTGGCCAGCGTGCTGTCGCTGGCGGCCGGGCTGGTGCGCGCGCTGGAGGCGATCCACGGCGTGGGGCTGGTCCACCGCGACCTCAAGCCCTCCAACATCCTGGTCACGATCGACGGCCCGCGCGTGATCGACTTCGGTATCGCCCGCGCCCTGGACGCCGGTTCCACGGGCGCCGGCGCGATGACGCACACGGGCGCGGTGATCGGCTCGCCCGGTTTCATGTCGCCGGAGCAGGTGCGCGGCGAGCGGGTGGGGCCCGCCAGCGACGTGTTCTGCCTGGGCTCGGTGCTGGCCTTCGCGGCCACGGGCCGGATGCCGTTCGGCACCCAGGAGAGCGGGGCGCACGCGCTGCTCTTCCGGATAGCCCAGGAGGAGCCGGACCTGACGGGACTGGAGGGGCGGCTGCTGGAGCTGGTCCGCGACTGCCTGGCCAAGGACCCCGGGGAGCGGCCGACCATCGCCGAGCTGGCGCGGCTGACGGCCGCCGAGGCGGAGGCCACCGTCAGCGGGACGCCCTGGCTGCCCGGGGAGCTGCTGGCCCATCTGGGCCGCCGCGCCGTGCAGTTGCTGGACGTCGAGGCGCCGACGACGACGAAGACCCCCGCCCCGCGCCGGGTGGAGAGCGCGGCCCCGGCCGCGGCGCCCTCCGGCGGCCCGGTGCCGTACGTGCCGGTGGCGCCGCAGCACACGCCGCCGCGCCAGAATCCGCCGCCGGTCCAGACGCCTCCGCCGCAGGTGCCGTACGCGGGGCAGGGGCCGGCCCCGGGCGCCTATCCGCCGCCGTACCGGCAGCAGGCGGGCTGGCAGGCGACCCCGCCGCCGTACAGCAGGGTCGTGCAGGCCGGGCGGCCGCAGATCGCGCGGCCGGTGCGGGGGCTGGCGAACGCCACCACGGTGCTGCTGGGGCTGTGCGCGGTGCTGCAGTTCGCCGAGCTGGTGTTCTTCCTGATCACCATCGGGAAGCTGAACAGACTGCAGGAGTCCGCCGACTGGGGCCGGCAGGTCGGCATCTACGACACCTTCCTGACCCTCGGCATCTTCTCCTTCCTCCCGGCGATCGTGCTCTGGCTGATCTGGTTCCACCGGGTGCGGTGCAACGCGGAGGCGTTCGCGCCCGGACAGCTGCGGTACGGGACGGGGATGGCCATCGGCGCCTGGTTCATACCCGTGGGCTGGTGGTGGATCCCCAAGCAGGTGGCCAACGACATCGTGAAGGCCACCGCCCCGCCCCCGGCCGCCCGCGGCCCGCTCAACGGCTGGTGGTGGACATGGGTGCTCACCCTCGCCGGCTGGGTGCTCAACTGGGAGGTGTGGGAGACGACCAGCAGCCTCGAAGCAGCCGAACAGGCCGTGCTGGTCAACATCTTCGCCGACTTCGCCACGGTGCCGGCGGCGATCCTCGGCGCGGTCTTCGTCCAGCGGCTCTCGGCGCTGCAGGAGCAGCGGATGCGCTTCTGACGCGGGGCTCCGGCCGCCGCACGCAAGCGCCCCGCGAGAGGTGGGTACGCGTGCTGGCCCCCGGGCCGCATGCGCCCTAATCTTTGAAGGCGCCGTGTTCCGGGGGGAGTTGTGCGGTTATGGATCTGCTGGAGCCGTTGAGGCCCTCCGATCCCCGGACTGTCGGGGGTTACCGGCTGCTGCGCCGGATCGGTGCCGGGGGGATGGGGCAGGTCTATCTGGGCCGCTCGGCAGGCGGCCGGGCGGTCGCGGTCAAGCTGGTCAAGCCGGAGGTCGCCGAGGAGGCCGAGTTCCGCCACCGCTTCCGGCTGGAGGTCGAGGCCGCGCGGCGGGTGGGCGGGGCGTGGACGGCGCCGGTGCTCTCGGCCGACACCGAGGCCGAGGTGCCCTGGGTGGCCACGGGCTATCTGGCCGGCCTGTCCCTGCACACGGTCGTCGCCGAGGAGTACGGCGCGCTGCCCGAGTCCTCGGTGCGCGCCCTGGCGGCCGGGCTGGCCGGCGGGCTGCGGGCGATCCACGCGGCGGGCATCGTCCACCGCGACCTCAAGCCGTCCAACGTGCTGGTGACGGTCGGCGGCCCGCGCATCATCGACTTCGGGATCGCGCGGACGCTGGAGAGCCTGGCCTCCGGCGGGCTGCGCACCATGACGGGCGCGGTGCTGGGCTCCCCCGGCTTCATGTCGCCCGAGCAGGTGCGCGGCGAGCCGGTGACCCCGGCCAGCGACGTGTTCTGCCTGGGCGCGGTGCTGGCCTTCGCCGCGACGGCCCGGCTGCCCTTCGGCCGCGCGGACAGCGGGGCGCACGCGGTGATGTTCCGGATCGCGGAGGGGGAACCTGATCTGACGGGACTGCCGCCGGCGCTCCTCCCGCTGGTCCGGGGCTGCCTGGCCCGCGTGCCCCGCGACCGGCTGACGACGGGCGCGGTGCTCGCGCTGAGCGGCCCCGGCCCCGGCCCCGGAAGCACGGGGGCGCCGGGCGCGCGCGGTGGCGGGGCGTGGCTGCCGGGCGAGGTGCTGACCAGGCTGGGACGGCAGAGCGAACTACTGCTGGAGTTCGAGGAGTTGCCCGACCCCGGTCCCGGCCCGGCCGCCGGGACGCACGCGGCGACGGAGGTGGCGATCCCCGTACGGTCCGGCGGCCCCGGGGCTTCCGCACCCGGCTCACCGCCGCCGGGCCCCTCCGTTCCCGCCGCCCCGGGATCCCCGCCGCCGCGAGGCGTGTTCGGCGCCCCGTACACCCCCGTCACCGAGTCCCCGCTGCCCCACCCCGCGCCCACCGCGGACCTGCCCGCCGACTCCCCCGAGCCCGCGCTCCTCCTGCGGCGACGGCGGCGGCGCGCGGTCCGTTCCGCCGCCGTCGTCCTGCCCGTCCTGCTGCTGCTGGCGGCCGGGGGCTGGCTGCTGGCCCGTTCCGGCGACCGGGCGGAGCGCGATCCGTGGGCGCACGCCACCGCCCCCTCACCCAGCGCCGGTGAGCGCTCCGACCTGCCGCAGACCATGATCGGCGCCTGGGAGGGCAGCGACTCCCCGGCCGGGCGCGACGGCAACCTGATGCGGGTGGAGCTGTATCCCGGGCAGGTGGGGACGGGTGTGGGCCTCGCGTACAGCGCGGGCCCGGAGAACATGTGCGTGCGCCGCCTGGTCCTGGTCGAGGCGGGTGAGCGGCTGACCCTGGACCACGCCGAGACCCTGCGGCGCGTCCCCGCCGACTCCTGCGGCAGCCGCGAGGACCACACCCGCACGGTCTGGCTCCAAGGCGACGTCCTGCACTGGGAGGACGGCGAGGGCCGGGTCACCGAGCTGCGCAGCGCCTTCAGCAGCCCCGCGGCCGTCCCCGCGGGCCTGCTCGGCGAGTGGGAGGCGGACCGCGTCTCCGGTGGCACCAGATCCAAGCTCCACCTGACAGTTCGGCAGGGCGGTTTCGGGGCGGCGGTGGAGCAGCGCACCCAGGAGTGGTCGCGCAACTTCTGCCAGTGGAACGCCTACCTGCTCCTGGTGCGGGAGGACACCGCGGCCTTCTCGCCGTACGAGCTGGACCCGAAGGTCGCCTCCAGCTCCCAGTGCGACAACGGCCGCTGGCACGAACTGGAGGTGGTCGACGCCACGACCCTGCGCTCCACCGTCCCCGGCAGCGGCGACGACCCGATCGTCTTCACCCGGGTCGGCGCGAAGGACGGGGCGGACGGCAGGGGCGCGAAGGACGGCACGAAGCGGTGAGGGGACGCCCGGCGTCAGCCGGACGTCCCCTCGAAGCCTCGGTCAGGCAGATCTCAGACGAACGAGTTGATCTGGATCGTCTCGTCGCGCCCCGGCCCCACGCCGATCGCGGAGATCGGCGCCCCGGACAGCTCCTCCAGGCGCCTGACGTACGCCTGGGCGTTCGCCGGCAGCTCCTCGAAGGTCTTCGCCTTGGAGATGTCCTCGCTCCAGCCCGGCAGGTACTCGTAGACCGGCTTGGCGTGGTGGAACTCCGTCTGGCTGTAGGGCAGTTCCTCCACCCGGCGGCCGTCGATCTCGTACGCCACGCAGACCGGGATGCGCTCCCAGCCGGTGAGCACGTCGAGCTTGGTGAGGAAGAAGTCCGTCAGGCCGTTCACCCGGGTCGCGTAACGGGCGATGACCGCGTCGAACCAGCCGCAGCGCCGGTCGCGGCCCGTGGTCACGCCGCGCTCGCCGCCGATGACGCGCAGCTTCTCGCCGTCCTCGTCGAACAGCTCCGTCGGGAACGGCCCGGCGCCCACGCGGGTGGTGTACGCCTTGAGGATGCCGATGACCCGGGTGATCTTCGTCGGGCCGACGCCCGTACCCGTGCAGGCGCCGCCGGCGGTCGGGTTGGACGAGGTGACGAAGGGGTACGTGCCGTGGTCCACGTCCAGCAGGGTGCCCTGGCCGCCCTCGAAGAGCACGACCCTGCCCTCGTCGATGGCGTCGTTGAGGACGAGCGTGGTGTCCGCGACGTACGGCGCGAGCCTGTCCGCGTAGCCCAGCAGCTCCTCGACGACCTGGTCGGCCTCGATGCCCCGCCGGTTGTAGAGCTTGGCCAGCAGCTGGTTCTTGGAGTCGAGGGCCGCCTCGACCTTCTGCCGCAGGATCGACTCGTCGAAGAGGTCCTGGACCCGGATGCCGACCCGGTTGATCTTGTCCGCGTAGGCGGGCCCGATGCCCCGCCCCGTGGTGCCGATCTTCCGCTTGCCCAGGAAGCGCTCGCCCACCTTGTCGAGCGTGGTGTGGTACGGCGTGATGAGATGCGCGTTGCCGCTGACGAGCAGCTTGGAGGTGTCCACACCGCGCTCGCCCAGCCCCTCCAGCTCGGAGAAGAGGACCGAGGGGTCCACGACCACGCCGTTGCCGATGACCGGGGTGCAGCCCGGCGAGAGGATGCCCGAGGGGAGCAGGTGCAGCGCGTATTTCTGGTCGCCGACGACGACCGTGTGGCCGGCGTTGTTGCCGCCCTGGTAGCGGACGACGTAGTCGACGGAGCCGCCGAGGAGGTCGGTGGCCTTCCCCTTGCCCTCGTCACCCCACTGAGCGCCGAGCAGCACGAGTGCGGGCACAGGCGTACACCCCTTCCGGGCGGGGCATGTCCACCATGGGCGGAGGCTCCCGGCGCTCCGTTGCGCCTGGGGGGCCGTCCGCGGCCGGGATGGACCGCGCCCCGGAACAGACGAAGCCCCGTGCGTTCATCGCAAGGGGCTCTTGCACCGAGATATTACCTGAGGAAGGGCCCGTGGTGTCAGCTGTGTCGCTGCTCGTGGTCGTAGACCCGGCCGCACGGCGGGTGGATCCGGAGTCCGTCCGTATCGCGAAAGACGTGCTCAGCGCGGGTGCGACGGTCAAGTTCTGCTTTCCGGAGGACACCGAGGAGATCGAGCGTGCGTTCGCCCATCGGGGGGCCAAGCGCCCCGTGCTGGTCGGCGACGACCTCGCGCTGCTGCGCACCGTGCGGCTGCTGCACCGCGAGCGGCTGCTGGACGAGGCGGCGCTCTCGGTGGTGCCCGTCGGGCCGCCGGACGGGCTGGTGCTGACCCACCGGCTGGGCGTCCCGCAGGACACGGTGACGGCGGCGCGGGCCGTGCTGGACGGGGTGGAGCGGCGCCAGGGGCTGCTGACCGACGACTCGGGCGGGGTGGTGCTGGGCGGGCTGCGGGTGCCGGCCGGGGCGCACGACCCGGGCCACGGGCCCCACCGCAGGCCGGGCCTGTGGCAGCGGGCGCTGCTGCACGCCCCGTGGCCGCACGGGCCCGCCCCGCACCCGCCCGAGGAGGACGGGCCCCGGCTGCGGGTGGAGGCCGACGGGGTGGTGCTGGCCGATCTGGACCGCCCGGTCTCGCAGGTCCACGTCTCCCCGGCGGACGGGGCGCGGGGCCTGGCCGACGTGCTGATCGCGGTGGGGAGCGCGCCGGTGCGGGCCTCGGCGCGCTGTGTGCGCATCTCCGGTGCGGACTTCCACTACCGCGCGGACGCGGAGATCGGCGGCCCGGTGCGGACCCGTACGTGGACGGCGCACCCGCAGGCGTGGCGGCTGACGCTGCCCCGGTGACGGCCGGTGCGCGGCCCCGGTGCGCGACCCCGGTGCGCGGGCCGTGCGGGCGGGCGCGCGGCCCAGGACCGCGTCATCGTGGGCGGATGAGCGACATACGGCGCAACCGGCGCAGGCTCAGACTGGCCACCGGAATCGCGGGCTCGGTGGCCCTCTTCGGCGCCGGTACGGCCCTCGGCGGCCACCTCGCCGAGGACGGGGCCCGGCAGGGCGAGGGCGTGCCCCTGTCATCCGTTCGGACGCACGACCTGGGGCGGATCGCCGCCGGGGCGCCGCAGGAGCAGGCCGAGCGGCTCTCCCTGGCCTCCCGGGTCGACGTCGCCGCCGCCGTACGGGCCGCGCTGGCGCGGACCCCGGGCCGGGCGACCGCGGCCGCGCTGGAGAGCGAGCAGGGCTCGCTGGTCTGGGAGGTCGAGGTCCTCGACCACGGCGGACGCTGGCACGGGCTGACGGTCGACGCGGGCAACGCGGCGGTGGTGCGGCGGCGGACGGACGGCGGCGGGGGCGGGTCGGGCGCGACCGGGGAGGCGGGCGCGGGGGGCGCGGGGGGCGCGCAGAACGCCCGGCTGGCCGAGGCCGCCGAGGTGACGCTCACCGAGGCCGCGCGCGGCGCGCTGGCGGCGGTCGCGGGCCGGGTGGGCGCGGTGTCGCTGGAGTCGCGCTTCGAGGGGCGTAGGCGGCTGAACTGGGCGGTCACCGTGCAGGACCACGACGGGCGCGTACACGGGGTGTGCGTCGACGCGGTGGGCGGGGAGGTGCTGCGCGACCGGGTGGCGGCCTCCTAGACCTCCGCCTAGACCTCCGCCCAGCCCTCCCCGCCCAGCCCTCCGCCTAGACCTCCACCAGCACCTCCCTCGGCCCCCGGATGACGAAGCCGTCCCCGAGCCGGGGCTCCGCGCTCAGCCTGAGCTCGGGGGCGCGGCGCAGGAGTGCGCCGAAGGACGCCCGCAGTTCGATGCGGGCCAGCGGTGCGCCCAGGCAGTAGTGGATGCCGGCGCCGAAGCTGACGTGCGGGTTGGCCGTACGGGCCAGGTCCAGGGTGTCGGGGGCGGTGAAGGCGGCCGGGTCGCGGTTGGCCGAGCCCATCAGGCAGGCGACCTCCGCGCCGCGCGGGATCACGGTGCCGTCGATCTCGACGTCGTCCAGCACCCAGCGCTCGAAGAGCTGCAACGGGGTGTCGTAGCGCAGGAGTTCGTCCACAGCTGTGGACAGCAGCGCCGGGTCGGCACGCAGGGCGGCGAGCTGACCGGGGTGGCGGAAGAGGGTCCACCAGCCGGCGGAGACGGTGTTGACGGTCGCCTCGTGGCCGGCGTTGAGCAGCAGCACGCAGGTGGAGACCAGCTCCTGCTCGCTCAGCCGCTCGCCCTCGTCGTGGACGGCGATGAGGGCGCTGATCAGGTCCTCGCCGGGGCTGCGGCGGCGGTGGGCGACGAGATCGCGCAGGTAGGCGGAGAACTCCACGGAGGCGGTGACGGCGCGGGCGGCCGTCTCGGGGGAGGGCTTCAGTTCGTACATGCCGCAGATGTCGGCCGACCAGGGGCGCAGCAGCGGGCGGTCGGCGGCGGGGATGCCCAGCATCTCGGCGATCACCGCGACGGGGAGGGGCTCGGCGACCAGGGCGACCAGG
Source organism: Streptomyces polyrhachis (assembly GCF_042663125.1). Taxonomy (NCBI): domain Bacteria; kingdom Bacillati; phylum Actinomycetota; class Actinomycetes; order Kitasatosporales; family Streptomycetaceae; genus Streptomyces; species Streptomyces polyrhachis. The sequence goes on from NZ_JBHSZO010000003.1 coordinate 37,590, forward strand.
TCGCCGCCGCCCTGCGCGACGAGCGACGCGGCCAGCTCGTCGGCCATCCGCCGTACGGTCGGGGCGAGTTGCTCGACGGTGCGCGGGGTGAACGCCTTGGAGACCAGGCGGCGGATGCGGGTGTGGTCGGGGGCCTCCAGGTCGAGCATCCCGTGGTCGTTGAGGGTGTGGAAGGGCTCGTGCCCGGGCGGCGGGGGTGTGCGGCCGAACTCCTCGTGGGTGAATCGGTGCAGGTAGCTGCGCCCGAGGCGGCGGTCGCGCAGGAGGGCGCTGACGTCCGCGTGGTGGGGGATCAGCCACTGGCCGGTGGGCTCGAACCACAACGCCCGGCCCTGCGCGCGCAGGTCGGCGAAGGCCGGGTAGGGGTCGGCGGCGAAGGCGGGGTCCCAGGGGCGGAAGGGGAGGTCGGCGCTCATGGCGCCGACCGTACTGGCGTACGGGCCGCGCCGACCAGACCCCCGTCACCCGCCCGCCGCCGACCACCTCACCCCGGCGCCACCAGCCGCGCCTCGTACGCGAAGATCGCCGCCTGGGTGCGGTCGCGCAGGCCCAGCTTCACCAGGACCCGGCCCACGTGCGTCTTCACCGTCGACTCCGCGACCACCAGCCGGCCGGCGATCTCCGCGTTCGACAGGCCCTGCGCGATCAGCGCCAGCACCTCCGTCTCGCGCTCGGTCAGCTCCCCCAGCCGGCGGGCGGCCGGGAGGCGCGGGACGGCGCCCTGCTCGGCGAAGGTCGTGATCAGCCGCCGGGTGACGGTCGGCGCGAGCAGGGCCTCACCGGAGGCCACCACCCGTACGCCGTCGGCGAGTTGGCGTGCGGAGGCGTCCTTCAGCAGGAAGCCGCTCGCGCCCGCGCGCAGCGCCTGGTAGACGTACTCGTCCAGGTCGAAGGTGGTCAGGATGAGCACCTTGGCGCCGCTGTCGCCGGCGACGATCTCGCGGGTCGCCTCCAGTCCGTTCAGCTCCGGCATGCGGACGTCCATGAGCACCACGTCCGGCCTCAGCTCGGCCACCCGCGCCACCGCCGCGCGCCCGTCGGCGGCCTCGCCGGCGACCTCGATGCCGTCCTGGGCGCCGAGGAGGACGGAGAAGCCCTCGCGGACCATGGCCTGGTCGTCGACGATGAGGACCCGGATGGGGGCGCTCACCGGACGGCCTCCTGCGCGACGGGGAGGAAGACCTCGACCTGGTAACCGCCCTCCGGCGTCGGCCCGTTGGCCAGCTCGCCGCCCAGCATCGCCACCCGCTCGCGCATCCCGGTCAGCCCGTGCCCGGCGCCCGGCGAGGGGGTGACGGGGGCGGTGGGCGGCGCGTTGACGATGCGCAGGCCCAGCCCGCCGAAGACGTGCGAGACCTCGACGCGGGTAGGGGCGCCGGGGGCGTGGCGCAGGGTGTTGCTGAGCGCCTCCTGCACGATGCGGTACGCCGACAGCTCGACGCCCGGCGGCAGTTCACGGATCGTGCCCGTGACGACCTGCTCCACCGGCAGCCCCGCCTCGCGGACGTTCTCCACCAGCCGCCCGAGGTCGGCGAGGGTGGGCTGCGGGGCGTCGGGCGCCTCGTAGTCCTCGGCCCGTACGACCCCCAGCACCCGGCGCAGCTCGGCGAGCGCGGCGACCGCGTTCTCCCGGATGGTCGCGAAGGCGGCGGTCAGCTCGGGCGGCGGGTCCTGCACGCGGTACGGGGCGGCCTCGGCCTGGATGGCGACGACGGACATGTGGTGCGCGACCACGTCGTGCAGCTCGCGGGCGATGGTGGTGCGCTCCTCCAGCACGGTGCGCTGCGAGCGCTCGTGCACGACGGTGACGTCCTTGGCGGCGGACTCCTGCTGGGCGGTGCGCCAGCCGCGGACCGCGACGGCGAGGAGGAGGACGATGAGGGAGATGAGGGCCATGGCACCGCTGTTGTTGGACCAGCCGAGGTTCAGGTTCGCGGCGAGGATGCCGAACCCGGTGCTGATCACCCACATCCACACGGCCGTGGCCGGCCGGCACCGCAGGGCGACCAGCGCCATCACTGCCAGATGGGAGAGGAAGGAGCCGGGAGCCCACGGCCACAGGCCGTTGTTGTCTCCCAGGACCACCGCCGCGACCGCCGTCAGCGTGAGTGACAGCCAGAACGCCGCCACGGGACGGAAGAGCGCCAGCAGCAGCGGCAGCACGGCGACCAGGACTAGCGGCAGCGAGCCGTAGTTCGGGACGGCGTTGAGGAAGAACGCGAACCCCGCCAGCCCCACCACCGCTGTCTGCGGCAGCCACCGCACCACCGTCCGTACGAAGCCCGGCAGCCGCTGGCGCTCCAGCCGCCCCAGTTCCAGCGGCGCCATCGGCTCCAGCGCGAAGGCCCGCCGCCCCAGATCCGCCCGCAGCGACCGCCGCAGCACCTCGGCGGCGTCCCGGAACACGGCCCACTCACTGCGCCGTTCGCTGCCGTACCCCGTTTCAACCCGCGTCGTCTCCGTCATACCGGCCACGCTAGGCGAGCGCCCCGCGCCCGGTCATCGCCCGGGGTGGGGAACCCCGCGGGTCCCCCTCAGGTACGACGCCTCAGCGCACGTAGTCCTTGAGGGCCTCGGTGTCGAGCACGATGTCCACCGGGGCCGGGATAGTGAGGGGCTCCCCGAACCGCACGCTGAGCGCGACGCGGTAGCCGTCCACCTCCGGATCGCTGTGCAGCCTGACCGCGACATCAGCCCTGGTAGGACCTGTCCCCTGTGTGTTCACCCGTTCGTGGAGCCTCCCCGCCCGCAGCCGCTCCCGCGAGCACCCCGTACGCCCCCGTCCCCGGTGTCACCGGCGCGTAGTGGCCCGTGCCGGGCAGTTCGCGCAGCTCCCCGGTGGCGTGTTGCGCGTACCGGCGGGACAGCTCCGCCGGCACCGTCGTGTCCAGCGCTCCGTGCAGCAGCGTGACCGGGGCCGGCGGGGGCGGCATCCGCATCGGGTCCGTCTCGTCCAGGCGCTGGGCTACGAGGTCCGCGCCGCCGAGGAGTTCGCCCACCGCGTCGTCGCTGAGCGCCAGTTCGTGGGCCAGGGCCAGGTCCGCGACCGGGGAGACCGCCACCACCGAGGCCACCGCCGCCGGGCAGCGCGCGGCCGCCCACAGGGCGAGGTGGCCGCCCGCCGAGTGGCCGACCAGGGTGACCGGGCGGGCGCCGGGGAGGGCGGCCAGCGCGGGCGGGAGGTCGTCGAAGGTGGCGGGGAAGCCGCCGCCCCCGCCGACGCGGCGGTACTCGACCAGGGCGACGCAGCGCCCCAGGTCGGCGGCGAGGGCGGCGGCGAGCGGGGAGAGGTGCGTACGGTCGTAGCGCTCGCGCCAGAAGCCGCCGTGGAGCAGGGCGATCACCGGCGCCCCCGTCCCCTCGTAGGCCGTCCCGTACAGGTCGACCACCTGCGAGGGGTGGTCCCCGTAGCGGAAGCTCCGCTCGGGGGCCACCGGCCCGTGCGCCAGCAGGGCGTCCAACTCCGCGTCGTCAGGCGTCATGCCCGCCCGCACCTCTTTCTCGTCCGCGCTCAGGGCGCCAGCACCGCGCCCAGCGTCCGCGCCGCCGTGTACGCGTCCGTGAACGACGTATACAGCGGGGTGAAGCCGAAACGCAGCACATCCGGCTCGCGGAAGTCCCCGATCACGCCGCGCGCGATCAGCTCCGCCATCACCTTGCCCGCGTCCGCGCACCGCAGCGCGACCTGGCTGCCGCGCTCGGCGTGCGCCGCCGGGGTCAGCGACTCCACCAGCCCCGCCGGGACCTCGGCCGCCACGCGGCGCAGGAAGAAGTCCGTCAGGGCGAGGGACTTGGCCCGTACGGCCTCGATCCCCACCCCGTCCCAGACCTCCAGCGCCGCCTCCAGGGCGAGCATGGACAGGATGTCGGGGGTGCCGACCCGGCCGCGCAGCGCACCCTCGGCGGGGGCGAACTCCGGTCGCATGCCGAAGGGTTCGCGGTGTCCGTTCCAGCCGGGCAGCGGGGAGTCGAAACCCCCCTGCACAGCACGGTTGATGTAGAGGTACGCGGGTGAACCCGGGCCGCCGTTCAGGTACTTGTACGTGCACCCCACCGCCAGGTCCACGCCGTGCTCGTCCAGCCCCACCGGCAGCGCGCCGGCGCTGTGGCAGAGGTCCCAGACGGCGAGCGCCCCGGCCGCGTGCAGGGCGGCGGTGATGCCGGGCAGGTCGTTGAGCCGCCCGGTGCGGTAGTCGACGTGGTTGACCAGCGCGGCGGCCGTACGGGGCCCCGCCTCGGCCGCGATGGCCTCCGGCGGCAGCGGGCGCAGGGTGCGGCCCGTCATCCGGGCGGCGGAGGCGGCGAGGTAGCCGTCAGTGGGGAAGGTCGTGGCGTCGACCAGCACCTCGTCGCGCTCCTCGCCGGCCAGCCGGATCGCGGCGACGAGGGCCTTGAAGACGTTGACGCTGGTGGAGTCGCCGACCACGATCTGCCCCGGCGCGGCGCCGACCAGCGGCGCGATCCGGTCGCCGATACGCTCCGGCGCGGTCCACCAGCCGGCCTCGGTCCACGAGCGGATGCGCAGCTCGCCCCACTCCCGGCGGACGACCTCCGCCAGCCGGTCGGGGACGGCGGCGGGGAGGGCACCCAGGGAGTTGCCGTCAAGGTAAACGGCGTCATCCAGGACGAAGCGCGCACGCAGGGGCGCGAGGGGGTCGGCTGCGTCCAGGCGGGCGGCCTCGACCACCGGCTCCACTGCTATCGGCTCAGACACGGGACCGCGCTCCCCACAGCTCGGGAAAGACGTTCTTGCGCGCACGCTTCTCCAGCCAGGCGACCCCGGCCGAGCCGCCCGTACCGACCTTGGAGCCCATCGCGCGCCGGGTGGCGACCAGGTGGTCGTTGCGCCAGCGCCAGACCAGCTCGCCGACCTCCGTCAACGCCTCGCCCAGGCGGACCAGTTCGCCGTCCTGGTCGCCGGCGTAGACCCGGGCCCACGCCTCCTCGACGTCGGGGTGGGCCTCGTAGCGGGCGGTGGGCTCGCGCTCCAGGACCTCGGCGGGGATCGCGTAGCCGCGCCGGGCGAGCAGGCGCAGCACCTCGTCGTAGAGCGAGGGCTCCGCGAGGGCCTTCTCCAGCTCGGCGTGCACGCGCGGGGCGCCCCGGTGGGGCACCAGCATCGAGGCGGACTTGTCGCCGAGCAGGAACTCCATCCGCCGGTACATCGCCGACTGGAAGCCGGAGCCCTCACCCAGCGCCGAGCGGTAGGCGTTGAACTGGGCCGGGGTGAGGTGCGCGATGGGCTTCCAGGAGGCGTTGAGCGACTCCAGCTCCCAGGCCGAGCGCTTCAGCGCGGCCATCGCGACCGGGAGTTCGCCCCGGCGCAGGGCGGCGGCGGCGGTCTCCCACTCGTGGACGATCACGGTGAACCACAGCTCCATGACCTGGGTCGTCACCAGGAAGACCATCTCGCCCGGCTCGTCGGAGCGGGGGTGCTGGAGGTGGGTGAGGACGTCGGCCTGGACGTAGTCCTCGTACGGCGTGGTGCCGGCGAAGTCGAGGTGCGGGGCCTCGGAGTCGGGGGCCGCGCCCCCCGCGGACATGGGGCAGCCGGAGAGCGGCTGCGTGGAGCGGTCAGAGGACATCGCTGTCTCCCAGGTGGTGCTTCCGGGTAGCGGTCCGCCCCTTCCTGCGTCGGTAGTAGGCCCCGGTCCCCTCGGGCCCGTATCGACGGGCCCACCAGGAATGATGCGCTCCAGCGCGGCTCAGGGCAAGGCGGCCCGGCTCCGCTCAGGGCACGGACGGCCCGCTCAGGTAGCGCCCGCCGCGGTCGTACGGCCAGGCGTTGGCGACGCAGCCCTTCAGGCCCCTGATCTGCTGCATCATCGCCGGCGCGGGCTTTCCCGGACCGGGGCAGGTGAGGTGGCCGTGGCCGAGGCTGTGACCGACCTCATGGTTGACGATCAGCGCGCGGTACTCGGTGATCGGGCCGGTGAACTGCGCGGAGCCCTCCGTCCACCGGGTCAGGTTCACGACCACGGTGGCGCCCACCCGGCAGTTCACGTCGCCCTGCGGGTGCAGCCCGCCGGCCCGGCACAGGTCGTTGGCGCGCTCGGGGGTCGCGAGTTTGATCACCACGTCGTACGGGCCCGAGGCCACCCGCCGGAAGCCGTGCCGCCCGTCGGCGGTCCAGCCGCGCGGGTCGGCCAGCACCCGCTCCACCGCCGCGCCCACGGCGTCGGCGCGCAGCCCGCTGCCGTCCTCCACCTGCACCAGGTAGCGCAGGATCGACCCCTTCCCGGTGGTCTGGCCCGAGCCGGGCGCGGTGGTGTAGCGCCCGGAGCCCCGGCGCGGCACGGCGGTGGGCCCGGCGGGGGCGGGTGTGCTCGCGGAGGGTGCCGCCCGGGGGGTACGGGACGGGGTGGGCGCGGGCTTCGGCCGCACGGGCGGCGGCGTGGTGCGTACCGGAGCGGGCTCCTCCTGCGCCACCGGGGCGGCCCGGTCGGCGGTGTCCGCGTCCCACCAGGACACCCCGCCGGCGATGCAGCCCAGCCCGAGCAGCAGCCCGGTGAGGGGGCGGACGGCACGCGGCATCGGGGTACTCCAGCTACTCCGCAGCCGGCGGGAGTGGGAGAGGCCGACCAGATCCGATCATGAATTCGGATTGATCGTACATGTGCTCGGACAGTGCACCGGGGTGCGCCGGGGCCGCCCGGTCCGGGAGCGTTGCGGATACGGGGCCGGTGGCACACTGGCCCCCATGGCAACTCACGAGAACCTGCTCGGCGGCCCCGAGCCGACCCGCCTGCCCGACGACCCCGGCCCCCGCGACCTGCTCGCCGCCGGCACCGACCCGGCCGAGGTGGCCGCCGCGTTCCCCGCCTCCTCGCTGGCCTGGGCCCAGCTGGCCGACGACGCCTTCGCCGCCGGCCGCCCCGTCGAGTCGTACGCCTACGCCCGCACCGGCTACCACCGCGGCCTGGACTCCCTGCGCCGCAGCGGCTGGCGCGGACACGGCCCCGTTCCCTGGGAGCACGAGCCCAACCGGGGCTTCCTGCGCTCGCTGCACGCGCTGGGCCGCGCGGCCGGGGCGATCGGCGAGAGCGAGGAGTTCGAGCGCTGCACGGTCTTCCTGCGCGACAGCTCCCCGCAGGCAGCGCAGACGCTGTCCTGAGGCCGTACGTACGACGGCAAAGCCCCGGCCGCCCCTCTCTCACCAGGGGCGGCCGGGGCTCCGGTCGTCGAACAGGCCCCCGCAAGGGCCCTCCATCAGGCGCTACTTGAGCTTCGTACCCGCCGAACGCAGGTCCGCGCAGGCCAGGATGACGCGCTCGGCCATCGACTGCTCGGCGGACTTGCCCCAGGTGCGCGGGTCGTACAGCTTCTTGCTGCCGACCTCCCCGTCGACCTTCAGCACGCCGTCGTAGTGGCGGAACATGTGGTCCGCGACGGGGCGGGTGAAGGCGTACTGGGTGTCGGTGTCGATGTTCATCTTCACCACGCCGTTCTCCAGCGCGGTGGCGATCTCCTCACGGGTCGAGCCGGAGCCGCCGTGGAAGACGAAGTCGAACGGCTCGCTCGTGCCGTACTGCGCGGAGACCCCCTGCTGCAGGTCCTTCAGCAGCTCGGGGCGCAGCACGACGTTGCCCGGCTTGTAGACGCCGTGCACGTTGCCGAAGGAGGCGGCCAGCAGGTAGCGGCCCTTCTCGCCCAGGCCCAGCGCCTCGGCGGTGCGCAGCGCGTCCTCGACGGTGGTGTACAGCTCGTCGTTGATCTCGTGGCTGACGCCGTCCTCCTCGCCGCCGGTCGGGGTGATCTCGACCTCAAGGATGATCTTCGCGGCGGAGGTACGGGCCAGCAGCTCCCGGGCGATGTCCAGGTTGTCGGCGAGGGTCTCGGCGGAGCCGTCCCACATGTGCGACTGGAAGAGCGGGTCGCCGCCCTTGGCGACGCGCTCCTCGGAGACGGCCAGCAGCGGGCGTACGTACCCGTCGAGCTTGTCCTTGGGGCAGTGGTCGGTGTGCAGCGCGATGTTCACCGGGTACTTCTCGGCGATGATGTGCGCGTACTCGGCCAGCGCGACCGCGCCGGTGACCATGTCCTTGCTGTACTGGCCGCCGAGGAACTCCGCGCCGCCGGTGGAGATCTGGACGATGCCGTCACTCTCCGCCTCGGCGAAGCCGCGCAGGGCGGCGTTGAGCGTCTGCGACGACGTCACGTTGATGGCCGGGTAGGCGAACCTGCCTGCCTTCGCCCGGTCGAGCATCTCGGCGTAGACCTCGGGGGTTGCGATGGGCATCTGTCCGCTCCTTGGGGATGCGCGGGTTTCTCCGTATGCGGGGGGCGACGTCGTCGTCGGTGCCGCTCCCATCCTTCCAGATGTGTCCAGGGGCACTGAACGGGTGCGTCCCGAGCCGCCGGACGGGCCGGCGGCCCCGGACCGCCGGCCCCGGACCGCCGGCCACTCAGGCCGCTCAGGCCGCTCAGGCCAGGCCCAGCTCCTGCGAGCCGAAGGCGTAGCGGTAGGGCACGCCCGCGCCCTGCTCGATCTTCTCCGCGGCGCCCGTCGCCCGGTCCACGATCGTCACCACGGCGACGACCTCCGCGCCCGCCTCGCGCACCGCCGCCACCGCCTCCAGCGGGGAGCCGCCGGTGGTGGAAGTGTCCTCGACCACGACCACCCGCCGGCCCCTGATCTCCGGCCCCTCGACCCGGCGCTGCATGCCGTGCGCCTTGGCGGCCTTGCGTACGACGAAGGCGTCCAGCTCGCGCCCGCGCGCGGCGGCGGCGTGCAGCATGGCGGTGGCCACCGGGTCGGCGCCCATGGTCAGGCCGCCGACCGCGTCGAAGTCGAGGTCGGCGGCGAGGTCGAGCAGCACCTGCCCGACCAGGGGGGCGGCCTGCCCGTCGAGGGTGACGCGGCGCAGGTCGACGTAGTAGTCGGCCTCCAGCCCGGAGGAGAGCGTCACCTTGCCGTGCACCACGGCCTTGTCCTTGATCTGCTGCAGCAGTGCGGCGCGGTAGTCAGTCATGGCCCCGACCCTACGCCCACCCCGCGGGGAGGTTTCACGTGAAACCTCCCCGGGCTCCGCGTCACCCCAGTGGCCGCCAGGTCCAGGTCATCGCGCCTTCCAGCGGGTCGACGGGGGTGACCAGCCGGGGTGCGGTGTTGAGGCCGTTGGGCGGGCCGGACTGCGGTTCGGTGCAGACCGCCGCCTCCTGCTCGTCGTAGACCACCAGCCACTCCTGCCGGCTGGTCACGGTCAGCTCCAGCACCTCGGGCCAGGTCAGGGTGACCTCGGTGCCGTACGGCATGCCGAAGCAGTCGTCCCAGGGGCCGGCCTGCGGCTCGATGCGCCGGCCGGTGGGGAGGTGGTCGGCGCCGCGCTCCTCCTGCCAGACGGGGGAGAAGGCCAGCTCGACGTCGCCGCCGCGGCCGAGGTTGCGCAGGAACCAGGGGTGCCAGCCCACCTGCGCGGGGAAGGACACCCCGGCGGTCTCCACGCCCATCGACACGGTCAGCGCGCCGCCGTCCCCGGCCAGCTCGAAGCGCTGGGTGACGGTCCCCTTGTACGGCCAGGGGTCGGCGAGTTCGTAGCTGAAGACGGCCGTACGCACCCCCTCGTCGGGGTCCGCCGCCACCGCGACCCGCTGCCAGGGCACGTCGCGGCCGGTGCCGTGGTTGGCGTGCGGGGGCGCGTTGACCGGCATCTGGTGGATCTCGCCGCCGACGGGGAAGCGGCCGTGGTCGATGCGCCCGCACCAGGGGACCATCGGGAAGCTGCCGAACTCCGGCCCCTGTCTGAGCAGTTCGTCCCCGCGCACCTGGAGGGAGGAGATCCGGCAGCCGTTCGCGGCGTCGATGACGAGGACGGCGTCACCGGCTTCGAGTCGTGTGGTCACGCCTACGAGGGTAACCACCGCCGCTGCCCCAACTGGCAGGCGTGCGGCGAGTGTCCGCCCGTACGGACCCCGCCGCCAGCGCTCCCCCCGCTCAGCCCCGGCGGCGCAGCGCCCGTCCCGCGAGCACCGCCGCCGCGACGAGCACCGCCGCCGCCGGGGCCGCCCGGCGCAGCTTCCCGACCGCCGTGAGCGTCTCGCCGGAGGGGGGCTGGGGGGTGTAGCGGCCGCGCGGGGGCGCGTGGTCGACCTCCTCCGTCGAGCGGCCGATCATCGTCCGGCGGGCGTGGGCGGCCTCGGGCTGGTCGGGGTCGGCCACGTCCTCCAGCTCCTCGATGACCTCGATGCCGAGGACGTCGGTGTCGTCCAGGTCGTCCAGGTCGTCGAGGTCGTCCAGCTCCTCCGGAGGCGCCGAGTCCGCGGGGGCCGCCGCCGGCTCCTGCGCCTCCCCGGTGCGGGGGCGGTCCGGGCCGGGGATGCCGGGGATGACGCGGTCGTTGTCGTCGCCGGCGTCCAGGAGGGCGGGGCCGGGGGCGTCGTCGGGGTCGTCCCCGTCCAGCTCCCCGTCCAGCTCGGCGTCGCGTTCGGCGTCCTGCGCCTCCTCCGCCGCCGCCCGCGCCTCGGCCTCCTCCTCCGCCTCCTCGGCGGCCAGCTCCGCCGCCAGGGCCTCCGCGAAGCGCTCCAGCAGCCGCTGCGCCGCCGAGCGGGCCTGCGCCGGCTCGGCCGCGGCGAGTCGGCCCTCGGCGAGGACCGTACCGCCCCAGGTCAGCGCCGTGCCCTCGCCCGAGGGGCGCAGGGTGAGGGTCAGGGCGAGCTTCACCGAGCCGGAGCCGCGGGCCTCCACGCCCTCGCCCTCGACGGCGAAGGCGCCGGGCGCGGCGGTGTCGTTGTGCGGGCTCAGGCGCAGGCTGCCCCGGTAGGTGATGGTGGAGCCGCCGATGCGCAGTCTGAGCCGCCCGCGCAGCGGCTCGGTCTCCTCCGATCGGGCGGCGTCGAGCTGGAGGCCGGGCACGCTGCGCGCGACCAGGGCCTCGTCCGCGAGGGCGCGACGGACGGCCGCTTCTTCATACGGGACGTACACCTCAAGCTCCATGCGCCCGAGGGTACCCAGGCAGCCCCGCGCAGGCATCGGCTTCACGGCGCGGGTTGCGGCGGGGAACTCCGTACCAGGCCTATGGCACGAACCGGGGGTGGACCAGTGTCGACGGGCGCACCTTCGCCGGCCGCGGCCCGCGCCCCGCTCCCGCCTCGCGCAGGGCCGCCGGGGTGAGCCAGCGCAGCCGCGGGGCGTCCGCGGGCAGCGCCAGCCGGGGCGGCGCGGCGCGGGCGGCCAGCCAGAAGCCCCAGTCCCCGGCCTCGGGGAGGACCCCCCGCCCGCCGCGGCCCTCCCGCCCGCCGTCGCGGCCCGGGACGCGGAAGCCCGTCGCGCGCAGCCCGGCCGCGCGCAGGGTCGCCTCGACCGTCCAGTAGACCCGGGGCCGCCCCCGCAGCGCGCCCGCGTGGACGCTGAGCCGGCCGCCGGGCGCGAGGGCCCTCGCGGCGAGGGCGTAGAACTCCTGCGAGTAGAGCTTCACGCTGGGCGTGAGCACCGGGTCCGGCAGATCCGAGACGATCACGTCGTACGCGCCGGGTTCGGCCGAGCGCCGCAGCCAGTCGAAGGCCTCGGCGTCCACCACCCGCAGCCGGGGGTCGGCGAAGACGCCGCCGTTGAGGGCGGACAGCTCCGGGTCGGTCCGCGCCAGCCGTACGACGCCGGGGTCCAGCTCCACCAGCACCACCTCGCGCACGTCCCGGTAGCGCAGCACCTCGCGCGCCGCGAGCCCGTCACCGCCGCCGAGGATCAGCACCCGCTCCCGGCGCCCCGCCATCGCCGGGTGCACCAGCGACTCGTGGTAGCGCTGCTCGTCGCGCTCGCTCACCCGCAGCCGGCCGTCGAGGTAGAGGGCCAGGGGTTCGCCCCGGCGCCCGGTCAGGACGACCTCCTGCACGCCGGTGGTGAGGGCCACGCGCACCTCGTCCCCGTACACCTCCCGGCGCACCGCCCGCTCGAAGGCGGGGGCGAGGACGGCGGCGAGCAGCAGCAGGACGAGGACCAGGGCGTTCCCGGCCAGCAGGTACGTACGGTCGCGGCGGCTGAGGTCCCCCCGGAAGAGCCACAGCACGAGCGCCCCGCCGGCCACGGCGTTGACCGCGCCGGTGGCCAGCGGGCCGGCGATCTGGCCCAGCCAGGGCAGCAGCAGGAACGGGAAGGCCAGCCCGCCGGCCAGCGCGCCCACGTAGTCGGCGGCGAAGAGGTCGGCCACCGCGCCGCCCGCGTCCTGGCGGCGGATGCGCTGGATGAGGGTCATCAGCAGCGGCACCTCGGCGCCGATGAGCACGCCGATGGCCAGCGAGAAGCCGACCAGCGCCACCTGCGAGTGGCCGACCCAGGCGAAGCAGGCGTAGAGCGCCATCGCGGAGAGGCCGCCGACCAGCGCGAGGGCCGCCTCTATCAGCCCGAAGGCGGCGGCGGCGCGCGGGCGCAGCCGCTTGGCGAGGAGGGAGCCGACGCCCATGGCGAAGACCATCACCGAGAGCACGACGGAGGCCTGGGTGACGGAGTCGCCGGCCAGGTAGGAGGCGAGGGCGACCAGTTCGAGTTCGTAGACCAGGCCGCAGGCGGCGCAGACGAAGACCGTGGCGAGCACGAGGAGGCGGCCCGTGGCGGGACGCACGGGCAGGCCCCTCCTGGACTGCCCCGGCCGCCTCGGCTGCCGGGGCACGACATATGCCGGGGTCTCAGGCCGCTCGATCACGGAACGAACGATACGGTCGCGCCGATGTCTCCCTTTGTCACCCACAAGGGTGCGATATGCGGTTCGCATGGGCGAGTTGGTGTGCGGGAGGTGTCTTCAGGCCGGCTGAGCCACCCGCACGCCCACCCGGGTCCGGGTGGTCACCAGGCGTCCCTCCTGCGGGTACGCGTGCCAGGTGCGCCAGCCGACGCTGTCGCCGCCGCCCCGTCCCCCGCTGCCCCCGCCGCCGCCCTGGCGGTGCACCAGCAGCGCGGTGAAGGCGTGCGGGCTGCCGGGGAAGACGCCGGCCAGCCCGTGCGGATGCTCCGCGACCAGCGCCAGCAGCTCCTGCGCGCGCACGCCGAAGGCGCCGGCGGAGAGGTGCTCGACGTGCGCGCTGAACTCGTAGTCGAAGTCACCGATCTGCTTGGAGACGCCGAGCGGCAGCGGGGTGCTGCTGCCGGGCAGGCAGGCGACGGTCTCCGAGCAACTGCCGTCGGGACCCTCCAGGATGACCTGGTGGGAGGCGCCCAGCAGCCGCAGCTGCACGTCCATCTCGTCGATCCGCAGCGGCAGCACCGCGAGCGCGGGCAGCGGCCGCATGCCGAGCCGCCAGGCCAGGTCGGCGGCCCGGGTGTCGGTGTAGGAGGTCTGGAGTGTGGTGAGCATGGGTCGGCTCCGTATTCGGCTCCGTATGACGTGTGGCGAACTGGGCCGGCCGCCTCACAGGTGCACCTGGGATGGAGGACGCGGAGGTTCCGTATGACACGGAACCATGAACTGCCAGGCCCCCACCGGGCTTTTCGGCATCTTCACCCGCTTTACATCCCCTCGGGGGCCACCCTGGTCACATGTTCACCAAAGGGGCGCCCCGCGGCTCCGAAAGGAGCACGGGGCGCCGCTTTTCGGGCATAGCCCGACAATTTCAGCTCCCTCCGCCGCCGCAACCGCCGCCTCCGCCGCAACCACCGCCGCCGCAGCCGCCGCCCCCGCCGCAGGACTCGGACGAGCTCGCACCGCCGTTACCGCAGGCCCAGCCCCCTGCACCGCAGCTACCGCTCCCGCGGGCGGACGAGGTGCGCCGCTCCCTGGTGCGGACCGGCTTCCGCTTGCTGCGGGCGCCCGGCCGCCCCACACCTCTCGTCGCCCTGGACAGGACGCTTAGGGCGCCCACCAACGAAGCGGCGCTCAGCAACACCACCCATACCAACATGCCCTTTCCCCCCTGCTCTTCATCCGCTCCGCACGCGGTCCCTCAGTCGCCCCCACCGCCGCCGCAGCCACCGCCGCCACCGCAGGAAGAGGAGCCGCCCCCACAGGAGGAGCCGCCCCCGCAGGAGGACCCTCCCCCGCTCCAGCCGCCGCCCGACCCCCTGCGCCGCCCGCCCCGGGAGCGCCGGGGCGCGGCGGACCGGTCTCCCAGCAGCCCCACCACTCCGAAGAGCACTATTCCGAAGAACACCACCATGACGATCACGGTCCCCATGCCCGCTCCCCCTCAGCTTCCGCACCGCGCCGGACCCGCGTCCGCGAGGCCCTGCGCGCGGGAGCCCCGTGCTCCCAACCCGGTGGTGCCCGCGCCTTCCGCGCCCCAAAGCGGATTTGAGCAACTCCAGAGCTTCGACCTGTGGTTCCGCCTCCCGCGCACCCACTACCGTGACGCGCATGCGACGCCCGTACCTCAACAGCCGCCTGGCGGAGTTCACCTCGACGATCTTCGCGGAGATGTCCGCCCTGGCGGCCGGGACCGGGGCGATCAACCTCGGCCAGGGCTTCCCCGACACGGACGGACCCGAGGCGGTCCGCGAGGCGGCCGTGCGCGCGATCCGCGACGGCCGGGGCAACCAGTACCCGCCGGGCCCCGGCGTGCCCGAGCTGCGCCAGGCGATCGCCGACCACCAACGCCGCTTCTACGGACTGGAGTTCGACCCCGATACGGAGGTCCTGGTCACCGCGGGCGCGACGGAGGCGATCGCCGCGGCCATGCTCGCGTTGCTGGAGCCCGGCGACGAGGTGATCGCCCTGGAGCCGTACTACGACTCCTACGCGGCCTGCATCGCCCTGGCCGGCGCCCGCCGGGTGCCGGTGACACTGAGGCCGCACGCGGGCGCGTACCACCTGGACCCCGACGAGCTGCGCGCGGCGATCACCCCGCGCACCCGGCTGCTGCTCCTCAACACCCCGCACAACCCGACGGGTACGGTCCTCACCCGCGCCGAGCTGGCGGCGGTGGCGGAACTGGCGGTCGAGCACGACCTGCTGGTGGTGACGGACGAGGTCTACGAGCACCTGGTCTTCGACGGCGCCCACCTCCCGCCGGCGTCCTTCCCCGGGATGCGCGAGCGGACGGTGGGCATCTCCTCGGCGGGCAAGACCTTCTCGCTGACCGGCTGGAAGGTCGGCTGGGTGACGGCGCCGCCGGAGCTGCTGGCGGCGGTGCGCTCGGCGAAGCAGTACCTCACCTTCGTCTCCGCGGGCCCCTTCCAGTACGCCGTCGCGGAGGCGCTGGCCCTCCCCGACGCGTACTACGAGGGCCAACGCGAGGAGCTGCGCGCCAAGCGCGACCTGCTGTCGGCGGGCCTGGCGGACGCGGGCTTCGCCGTCTACCGCCCGGCGGGCACGTACTTCGTCACCACCGACATCCGCCCCCTGGGCGAGAAGGACGGCCTCGCCTTCTGCCGCGCCCTCCCCACCCGCTGCGGCGTGGTCGCCGTCCCCACCGCGGTCTTCTACGACGACCAGGAGGCGGGAGCGCCCTTCGTCCGCTTCGCGTTCTGCAAGAAGGACGAGGTACTGCGGGAGGCCGCGGCCCGGCTGCGGGCGCCGGCCTAGGACCGCCCCCGACGCCTGTCCCCCCGACCGGACTCCGGTCGGGGGCACAGGCGTCGGTCGTCGGGGGAGGGGGGTCAGCCCTCGTCGTCCGGCTTGTCCTCGGTCGACTCCTCGACCTCGGTGGCCAGGCCCAGCGTCTCCACCAGCCACTTGTCGAACTCGACGGAGGCGCGCACCCAGCTGACCGTCGAGGAGACGAAGTGCTCCAGGCTGACGCCGGTGCCGATGAGCATCTGCGCCTCGCCGATCAGGCGGACGGAGCCGTCGTCATGGGTGTGGGTGTAGACCTTCGGCCACAGGGTGCGGCGGTTCCAGTCGTCGATGGTCTCCAGCAGCGCCGACTTGTCCTCGATCGAGTGCTCGCGGTCGTAGAACGTGCGGACGGAGAAGACCTGCTGCTCGTTCTCCCCGCGGAACATGAAGTACGTGCGGAACTGCTCCCACGGCGCCGCGAGGTCACCCTCGTCGTCGACGACGTACTTCAGCTCCATCTGCTCCAGGAGCTGCTTGACCAGGTCCTGGTCGGGAACGACCGGCCCCTGCGGGGCGGCCGGCTGCGGTTCGGGCTGGCCCCCGAAGTTCGGAATCGAGGACGGGTCGATACTCACCGTGAGTTTCCCTTCATAGCGTCCGCCCATCCTCCCCCATAGGGGGCGGGGGGTGGCAAGCCGCGACGCTGCGCCCGCAGCGGAATGCGGGCGCGCGTCGCGGCTGTGCGCGGCGGGTACGGGGCTACGCCTTCCTGCCGACCAGCAGTCCTTCGCCCGCCGTGTCCACCCGGACCGTGTCGCCGTCGCGGACCTCGCCCGACAGGATCTCCCGGGCGAGTTGGTCGCCGATCGCGGACTGCACCAGGCGGCGCAGGGGGCGCGCCCCGTAGGCGAGGTCCGGCGGGGCGTCCGGGCCGTGGCCCAGGCGCGCGAGCCAGTCCAGCGCCTCGTCGGAGACCTCCAGGGTGAGGCGGCGCTCGGCGAGGCGGCGCTGGAGGTGGTCCAGCTGGATGCGGGCGATGCGCCGCAGGTCGTCCCCGCCCAGGGCGTGGAAGACGACCTGGTCGTCGAGGCGGTTGAGGAACTCCGGGCGGAAGGAGCCGCGGACGGTCTCCAGCACCCGCTCGCGGCGCTGCCCGTCGCTGAGCGCGGGGTCCACCAGGTACGTCGAGCCGAGGTTCGACGTCAGGATCAGGAGGGTGTTGCGGAAGTCCACCGTCCGCCCCTGGCCGTCGGTCAGGCGCCCGTCGTCGAGCACCTGCAGCAGGATGTCGAAGACCTCCGGGTGCGCCTTCTCCACCTCGTCCAGCAGCACCACGTTGTACGGGCGCCGGCGCACGGCCTCCGTGAGCTGGCCGCCCTCCTCGTAGCCGACGTAGCCGGGCGGGGCGCCGACCAGGCGGGCGACGGAGTGCTTCTCGCCGTACTCCGACATGTCGATCCGGGTCATCGCCCGCTCGTCGTCGAAGAGGAAGTCGGCGAGCGCCTTGGCCAGTTCGGTCTTGCCCACGCCGGTGGGGCCCAGGAAGAGGAAGGAGCCGGTGGGGCGGTCGGGGTCGGCGATCCCGGCGCGCGAGCGGCGCACCGCGTCGGAGACGGCCCGTACCGCCTCGGACTGGCCGATGAGGCGCCGGCCCAGCTCCTCCTCCATCCGCAGCAGCTTCTGCGTCTCGCCCTCCAGCAGCCGGCCGGCGGGGATGCCGGTCCAGGCGGCGACGACGTCGGCGATGTCGTCGGGGCCGACCTCCTCCTTGACCATGGTGTCCTTCTTGGCGGCCACCTCGGCCCGCGAGGCCTCCTCCAACTCCCGCTCCAGGGTGGGGATCTCCCCGTAGAGCAGCTTGGAGGCCGAGTCGAAGTCGCCGTCGCGCTGGGCGCGTTCGGCCTGGCCGCGCAGGTCGTCCAGGCGCTCCTTCAGCTCGCCGACGCGGTTGAGGCCCTCCTTCTCCTTCTCCCAGCGGGCGGTCAGCCCGCGCAGCTCCTCCTCCTTGTCGGCGAGGTCCCTGCGCAGCCTGACCAGCCGCTCGCGGGAGGCGGCGTCCTGCTCGCCGGCCAGGGCCAGCTCCTCCATCCGCAGCCGGTCGACGGCGCGCTGCAGCTCGTCGATCTCGGTCGGGGAGGAGTCGATCTCCATCCGCAGCCGCGAGGCCGCCTCGTCGACGAGGTCGATGGCCTTGTCGGGGAGGAAGCGGGAGGTGATGTAGCGGTCGGAGAGGGTGGCGGCGGCCACCAGCGCGGAGTCGGCGATCTGCACCTTGTGGTGCGCCTCGTAGCGCCCCTTGAGCCCGCGCAGGATGGCGACGGAGTCCGCCACGCTCGGCTCGGCGACCAGCACCTGCTGGAAGCGCCGCTCCAGCGCCGGGTCCTTCTCGATGCGCTCGCGGTACTCGTCCAGCGTCGTCGCGCCGACCATCCGCAGCTCGCCGCGGGCCAGCATGGGCTTGAGCATGTTGCCCGCGTCCATCGCGGAGTCGCCGCCGGCGCCCGCGCCGACGACCGTGTGCAGCTCGTCGATGAAGGTGATGATCTGGCCGTCGCTCGCCTTGATCTCGGCCAGCACGGTCTTCAGCCGCTCCTCGAACTCGCCCCGGTACTTCGCGCCGGCGACCATCGCGCCCAGGTCGAGGGAGACCAGGCGCTTGCCGCGCAGCGACTCGGGGACGTCGCCCTTGACGATGCGCTGGGCGAGGCCCTCCACGACGGCCGTCTTGCCGACGCCGGGCTCGCCGATGAGGACGGGGTTGTTCTTCGTACGGCGGGAGAGGACCTGGACCACGCGGCGGATCTCGGCGTCGCGGCCGATGACCGGGTCGAGCCTGCCCTCGCGGGCGGCGGCGGTGAAGTCCGTACCGAACTTCTCCAGCGCCTTGTACGTGCCCTCGGGGTCCTGCGTGGTCACCCGCCGCCCGCCGCGCGCCGCGTCGAAGGCGGTCTGCAACTGCCCGGCCCCGGCGCCCTGCTGCTCCATCAGCCGCGTGGTCTCGCCGCCCTTGGCGGCCAGCGCGATCAGCAGGTGCTCGGTCGACACGTAGCTGTCGCCCAGCTCCTTCGCGCGCCGCGCGGCGTCCGCGATCACGGCGAGCAGCTCGCGGCTCGCGCGCGGCGGGGCGACCGTGGCGCCCTGCACGCCGGGCAGCGCGGCGACGAGCCGCTCGGCGCCCGAGCGCAGGGTGGCCTGGTCGGCCTCGACCGCGGCCAGCAGGTCCTGGATGTTCTCGTTGTCCTGGCCCTCGAGCAGGGCGAGGAGCAGGTGCGCGGGGGTGATGTCCGGGTTCCCGCCGGACACCGCGCGGGTGTTGGCCCCGCTGATCGCTTCCTGGCTCCTGTTGGTCAGCTCCGCGTCCACTGCTTGTGCTCCTCCTCGCCGCCGCACTACCGCACTGCGCTTACCGTCCTGAAGTAACTTGAGTCTACTCCACTCAACTCGATGCGTCGCGCCAATTCCCGCCGCGGCGGGGTGAATTCACCTCGGGACGCGTCCGGTCCCCGGCCGGCGGCGCGGGCCTCGTACGCTGCCTGCGTGACGATCGACGTACGCAACCCGGACCCCGACTACCTGGCCTTCTGGCAGGAGTGGCAGCTGTGCACCCTGACCACGCACCGCGCGGACGGCAGCCCGCACGTGGTGCCGGTGGGGGTGACGTACGACCCGCGGGCCGGCCTCGCGCGGATCATCACCAACCGGGCGAGCCGCAAGGTCGCGCACATCCGCGCGGCGGGCGGGGCGGGCGCCCCGGTGGCGGTCTGCCAGGTGGACGGGGGCCGCTGGGCGACGCTGGAGGGCACGGCGCGGGTGGTGGAGGACCCGGCGGCGGTGGCGGAGGCGGTACGCCGCTACGAGGAGCGCTACGGCCGGCGCCCGGCGCCCAACCCGGACCGGGTGGCGGTGGAGATCTCGCTGACGCGGGGGATGGGCCGGGTATAGCATCCCCGACTCACGCCGCGCCCAAGGCAGGAGCCGCCCACTGGGCGCACGCGCGAAAGACTCTTCCCCTGGCTCCGGGGGGAGAGCCAGGGGAAGAGTGGCGGGCGGTGCCACCGCTGACTGCAGCAGCGGTGGCACCGCCGGCACAGCGCCCGGGGCGACGGTGTCCGGGGGGAGCCGCCCGTCAGGCGCAGTGGGGGGGTGGAGGCGCTGTCAGGAAGGGCCGACCTCGGCCTTCACGGTCGCCTCCAGGGTGAGGTTCACGGAGATGACGCCACATCGCACGACACACCGGACGGGCCGGCCCGAGCGATGGTGGTGAGCCCGCACATCTCCGTCCTCGTCCCTGACCACGGTGACCAGCCAGCCGGCGACCACCACGGTCATGGAGTCACCGGGGTGGGGGATCGCGGTGTCCAGGTCGACCGAGTGCCAGCCCGATCGATCAGTCATCGCCACCCCACCCCCATCACTCAGGTATCCGTCCGGCAGCGGCCGTTACCGGGTCGCCGCCGAGGCATCGGAGAGGAAGTCGCCCACTCACCAGCCCGAGTCGTCGTTGGGCTTCACTACCCAGCCCGAGTCGTCGTTCGGTGCCACGATCCAGCCCGAGTCATCACTCGGCCAGCCCGACTCCGCAGCGACCGAACTCCAGCCCGAGTCATCGCCACCGGAGGAACGCCAGCCGGAATCCCCCAGCGCCACCGCCCCGAAGGCGGCTGCGGCGACGACTGCGAAAGCGCAAACCCGGCGAGCCCACCTGGACATTCCGGCTTCACCTCTCCCTTTTCAGGTACTTGCCACGTCTCTCCTGCAATGAAAGATGACTCAGGTGGGGTCCCGAGCGCCACCGGGACCATGCATCATGTTCTTGCATTGCATGAGGCTGAGGGGGTGCGAACCATGACAGAAGCGGGCAATTCACGACATCGTCATTCCCCTGTGGCGCTGTGCGAGGAGGGCAAGGACATCTACGCCGGCGCGTTGCGCAGTGGCCGGATCGCCCGGTCCGCCGCGATCGACGCACCCTGCCTCGTCGATCTGGACCTGCTCTACCCCGATCCGTCGGACGACCAGTGGCTGATCCCCGTCCCGCCCTCGGCCGCCCTGTCCCAACTCCTCATCCCCATCGAGCGGGAGATACAGGAGCGGCGCCGCCAGACGGTGACCCTCACGGACGTCTTCGAGCCCTTCATCGCCATCACCGCCGACAGCGCGCCGACCGCGCACGCGATCACGGTCCTGGAGGGGTACGACCGCATCAACTCCGCCCTCGACCGGGCACTTGCCCAGTGCAACGAGGAGTTGCTCACCGTACAGCCGGGCGGTCACCGGCGGCCGACGAGCTTCGAGGAGGCGCTGCGCCGCGACCGGCCGCTCGTGGACCGGGGCGCGCGGATGCGCACCCTCTACCAGCACACGGCCCGGCACACGCCGACGACACTGGCCTACCTCGAACTCCTCGGCCACAAGGGGCAGGTGGAGGTCCGCACCCTTGAGGAGATCATCGACCGGCTCATCATCGTCGACCGGAAGGTCGCCTTCGTCCCGGCGCGCAAGGACCGCCAGGTCGCCCTGGAACTGCGCCACCAGGGGCTGGTCGCCTACCTGGTGGGCGTCTTCGAGCAGTTCTGGCGCCTGGCCACCCCGTTCATCGAGGAGATCAGCTACGATCCTCGCCCCGACGGCGTCACCGGCATCCAGCGCAGCATCGCCAAGCTCCTGGTGGCAGGGCTGGTCGACGAGGCCATCGCCCGCCGGCTGGGCATGAACGTCCGCACCTGCCGCTCCCACATAGCCAAGCTGTCCAGCCTGCTGGGCAGTGGCAGCCGCGCCCAGCTCGGCTTCCTGATCGCCCGCTCGGGACTGCTCGACGAGACCGAAACCCCGGTGGCTAGTCCGCCTGTTCCAGAATCCCGGAACGGGCTATGAGGAACCCGAGCTGGGCGCGGCCGTGACTGCCCAGAAGCGCGGAGAGCCTCGCGATGTGGCCGCGCACCGTGCGCACGTTCACCCCCAGGCGCGCCGCGACCACCTGGTCGTCGAGCCCCTCCACGAGCATCCGGGCGATCGCGCGCTGCACGGCCGACACCTCGTGGTCGGACGCCCCGTACTCGACCGGCTCCCACAGCGGGACCCCCAGCCTCCACAGCAGTTCGAAGCACTGCCGCAGCACCCGCACCAGCGGTGGATGGCGCACCTCGAGGGCCTGCGACCTGTCCTCGCTCGCGGGGATGAACGCGACCGTCTCGTCCACGACGACCATCCGCTCGATCACTCCGGGCAGCGTGCGCACCTCCACCGGGTAGCGCCGGATCTGCTCCTGGTAGCTCATCCTGCCGACGGTGAAGCGGGCCGCGTGCACGTAGAGCGTGCGCATCGAAACCCCGCGCTTCAGCACCTCCAGGTCCCTGGCCGCCCCCAGCTGTGCGGCGGCCTCGTGCGAGGCGGCCCGCGGCTGCATGGCCAGCACCTCGGTCTCACTCGCGGCCAGGGCCGCGTCGAGGCGCTGGTTGATGCGGTCGAACCCGGAGACGGTCGTCATCGGCAGCCCGGCGGCGGGCGGGGACTCCTCCTGCGGCCAGTCCGACACCAGAGCGGCCAACCGCCGTGTGTCCTGGTGCTGCCGGCGGCCCAGTGCCAGACCGAGGGCGGTGGCCACCGGCACGGGCAGCAGGCGCCCGGGATCGGTATCGTCGGGGACAAGTACACCCAGGTCCAGCAGGCACCGCGCCGACGCCGTGGCATCCCTCGGAAGTCCGCCCCCGTCCAGCGCCCGGACGTACACCGCGCGGCACCGCGCGCACATCACCGTGGCGCGTACCGTCTGCGGGTGCTTGTGCCGGGCCACAGCCTCACCCCCTTGGGCCTGCGGGGGGATCATGGCACAGCGACGGGACGGTGTCACGGAGTAGTCATGGACGCCCCGACACACGGCCGGGAGGAGAGCAGTGGGCACTGACGTACCGCACCCGGAGCACCCGCACGACGTGATCTGCCCGCCGGGCAGGGAGATCTACGCCCTGGCCCTGTCGCAGAACCAGGTCCGGCGGGACGCCGCGCTGGCCGCGCCGTGCCTGCTGGAGGCCGGCCTGCTCACCGTGGACGGGCAGAACGAGGACCTGCTGCGGCCCGTACCCCCTTCATACGGGCTGGAGTTGCTCGTCAAGCGCAACGAGCGGGCCTACCTGGAGCACGCCGCCGGCCTGGTGGAGGACTTCCGGGCCCTCGTCGACACCGTCCACCGCGTGCCGTCGGCCGAGCTGCCCCTCTTCACGCTGAGCGGGGTCGAGCGGATCAACGAGCGACTGGACTCCCTGAGCCGCCAGGCGACCGACGAGGTGCTCACCATGCAGCCCGGCAGCCAGCGCCCCGTGGAGGCGCTGGCCTCGGCGGCATCCCGCACGGCCGGCCTGCTGGAACGCGGTGTCCCCATCCGCACGCTGTACGTGCACTCCGTGCGCCACTCACGTGAAGTGCTGGACTTCCAGCGCAGGTTCGCCGGGCCGCTGCTCCAGGTGCGTACGGTGAACGAGGTCTTCGGCCGCATGATCATCATCGACAACGAGGCCGCGCTGATCGCTCTCGCCCACGACAACTCCACAGCGCTGGAGATCTGCCATCCTCCCGTGATCCGCTTCCTGCGCCGCACCTTCGACGTCCTGTGGGAGCACGGCAAGCCCCTGGGCCGGCCCCTGGCCGAAGGAAACAGGACGGACGGCGTACCGGCCGTCCAACTCCGCATCGCCCGCCTGATGATCGCCGGCAACGACGACCAGGAGATCGCGCTGCGCCTCGGTATCAACGTGCGTACCGTGCGCGGGCACATCGCCAAGCTCTCCGCCGCACTCGGCAGCGGCAGCCGCGCCCAACTCGGCTTCCTGCTCGCCGGATCGGGCCTGCTGGACGAGCCGACCGGGCCGGCCGCCCGCAGCCCCGGCTAGCCGCCCCTCAGCCCCGCTTGGGCCGCGGCTTCCACACCACCAGTGCGCTCGTCTGCTGGACCTGGTGGTAGGGGACCAGGTCGCGGCGGTACGAGGCGTGGACCTGGGCCTCGCGGCGCTGGAGGGTGTCCGCCGCGCCCTCCAGCGCGGACTGCAGCTCCGCCACCCGCTGCTGGAGCGCCGCGACCTGCGTCTCCAGCTCGATGATGCGCTTGATGCCGGCCAGGTTGATGCCCTCGTCCTGCGAGAGCTGCTGGACCTGGCGCAGCAGGTCGATGTCGCGCGCCGAGTAGCGACGGCCCCGGCCGGCCGTGCGGTCGGGGGAGACCAGGCCGAGGCGGTCGTACTGCCGCAGCGTCTGCGGGTGCAGGCCCGAGAGCTGGGCCGCGATGGAGATGACGTAGACGGGGGTGTCGTCGTTCAGCTCGTACGGACTGCGGCCCGGCCCCCGGCCCCCCGCACCTGGCACGCCCATCTCAGTCTCCCTCCGCGGCCTGGAACAGCGCGGCCCTGGGATCGGCGCCGTCGGCGCCCTCCGTGGCCCGCTGGTACGCCTCCAGCGTCTGGCGCGCCTTGTCCTCCAGCTCCGCCGGGACCTGCACCTCCACGGTGACCAGCAGGTCGCCGCGGGTGCCGTCCTTGCGCACCGCGCCCTTGCCGCGGGCGCGCATGGTGCGGCCGTTGGGCGTACCCGGCGGCAGCTTCAGCTTCACCGCGGGGCCGCCCAGCGTCGGGACGGAGATCTCGCCGCCCAGCGCCGCCTCCGGGAAGGTCACCGGGACGGTCACCGTGAGGTTGTCGCCGCGGCGGCCGAAGACGGGGTGCTTGGCGACGTTCACCACGACGTACAAGTCCCCGGCAGGACCGCCCCGTTCCCCCGGGGAGCCCTTGCCGCGCAGCCGGATGCGCTGGCCGTCGGCGACGCCGGCGGGGATGCGGACCTGCATGGTGCGCGAGGACTTGGCGCGGCCGGAGCCCCGGCAGACCTCGCAGGGGTTCTCCGCGATCATGCCGCGGCCCTTGCAGTCCACGCAGGGGTCGGTGAGCGAGAAGCCGCCCCCGCCGCCGCGCGAGACCTGGCCGGTGCCCACGCAGGTCGGGCAGACCCGGGGGGTGCCGTTCTGGTCGCCGGTGCCCGCGCAGGTCTTGCAGGCGGCCGAGGAGGACATCCGCAGCGGCACCGTGGCGCCCTCGACGGCCTCGTCGAAGGCCAGCGTCACCTCGGACTCGATGTCCTGGCCCCGGCGCGGCTGCGTACGCCCGCCGCCCCGGCCGCCGAAGAGGCCGCCGAAGACGTCGCCGATCCCGCCGCTGCCGCCGCCGAAACCGCCGGCGCCCGGCTGCGTACCCCCGAAGAGGTCGCCGAGGTCGAAGTTGAACTGGCCCGCGCCCCCCGGCCCGCCGGCCCGGAAGCCGCCGTTGCCGAAGAGGGCGCGCGCCTCGTCGTACTCCTTGCGCTTCTTGGGGTCGGCCAGGACGTCGTTCGCCTCGGAGACCTCCTTGAAGCGCTCCTCGGCCTTGGCGTCGCCCTTGTTGGCGTCGGGGTGGAACTCCCGCGCCAGCTTGCGGTACGCCTTCTTGATCTCGGCCTCGGTCGCGTCCTTGGGGACGCCGAGGACCTTGTAGTAGTCCTTCTCGATGAAGTCCTTGGTACTCATCCGCGGCGTCCCTCCTTCCGTACGCGCCCACTCGTGTCCGGCCTCAGCACGTCAGCCCTCGTCCGGGCCACCGCTCTCCTCTTCCGGGGCGTCCTCGGATCCGGCGGACCGCTCCTGCTCGCTCTTCACCGCGCCCGGCTGGGGTTCGGCGACGGCGACCCGCGCGGGGCGGATCGTGCGCTCCCCGATGCGGTAGCCCGGCTGCAGGATCTGCACGCAGGTCGTCTCCTCCACCTCGGGGGAGTACGAGTGCATCAGCGCCTCGTGGACCAGCGGGTCGAAGGGCTCGCCCTCCTTGCCGAACTGCATCAGGCCCATCTTGGCGACGACCGTCTCCAGCGACTCCGCCACCGACTTGAAGCCGCCGACCAGCTCGCCGTGGTCGCGGGCGCGGCCCACGTCGTCCAGCACGGGAAGCAGCTCGGTGAGCAGGTTCGCCACGGCCACCTCCTTGACCGCGATCCGGTCGCGCTCGACGCGCCGGCGGTAGTTCTGGTACTCCGCCTGGAGGCGCTGCAGGTCCCTGGTGCGCTCCTCGAGCGCCTTGGCGACCTGGTCGAGCCGGGCGGTGGCCGCGGGCGAGGCGCCGGCGTCCCCGGCCGGGGTGGCTCCCTCAGGTCCCTCGGGAGCGTCCCCGGCGGCTGCCGCGTCACGGGCGGCAGCGTCGTCGGTGGGGACGTCGGGCTCCTCGTTGTCCTCGAAGCCCTGGGTCTCCTCCGTCACGCGGCACCGTCCCGCTTCTCGTCGTCGACGATCTCGGCGTCCACCACGTCGTCGTCGGCGGGGGCGGAGTCGCCGTCGGCAGCGCCCGGGCCGGCCGCGCCGCCGGCCGCCTGGGCGTCGGCGTAGAGCGCCTGGCCCAGCTTCTGGCTGACGGTGGCGAGCTTCTCGGTGGCCTCGCGCAGCGCGCCGGTGTTCTCGGCGGACTCGTCCTTCAGCTGCTCCTTGAGCTCCGCCACGGCGGCCTCGACCTCGGACTTCACGTCGCCGGGCACCTTGTCCTCGTTGTCCTTGAGGAACTTCTCGGTGCTGTAGACCAGCTGCTCGGCCTGGTTGCGGGTCTCCGCGGCCTCGCGGCGCTTGTGGTCGTCGTCCGCGTACTGCTCGGCCTCGCGCATCATGCGGTCGATGTCGTCCTTGGGCAGCGCGGAGCCGCCGGTGACGGTCATCTTCTGCTCCTTGCCCGTGCCCAGGTCCTTCGCGCCGACGTGCATGATGCCGTTGGCGTCGATGTCGAAGGTGACCTCGATCTGCGGCACGCCGCGCGGGGCCGGGGGCAGGCCGGTCAGCTCGAACATCCCGAGCTTCTTGTTGTACGCCGCGATCTCGCGCTCGCCCTGGTAGACCTGGATCTGCACGGAGGGCTGGTTGTCCTCGGCCGTCGTGAAGATCTCGGAGCGCTTGGTCGGGATCGTGGTGTTGCGCTCGATCAGCTTGGTCATGATGCCGCCCTTGGTCTCGATACCGAGGGACAGCGGGGTGACGTCGAGCAGCAGGACGTCCTTGACCTCGCCCTTGAGCACGCCGGCCTGCAGGGCGGCGCCGATGGCGACGACCTCGTCCGGGTTGACGCCCTTGTTGGCGTCCTTGCCGCCGGTCAGCTCGCGCACCAGCTCCGCGACGGCGGGCATCCGGGTCGAGCCGCCGACCAGGACCACGTGGTCGATGTCGCCCAGCGGGATGCCGGCGTCCTTGATCACGTGGTGGAAGGGGGTCTTGCAGCGCTCCAGGAGGTCCTGGGTGAGCTGCTGGAACTGCGCCCGGGTGAGCTTCTCGTCCAGGTGCAGCGGGCCCTCGGCGGAGGCCGTGATGTAGGGGAGGTTGATCGAGGTCTCGGTGGACGAGGACAGCTCGATCTTCGCCTTCTCGGCGGCCTCGCGCAGGCGCTGGAGCGCCATCTTGTCCTTGGAGAGGTCCACGCCGTGGCCGTTGGCGAACTGCTTCACCAGGTAGTCCACGACGCGCTGGTCCCAGTCGTCGCCACCGAGGTGGTTGTCGCCGTTGGTGGCCTTGACCTCCACCACGCCGTCGCCGATCTCCAGCAGCGAGACGTCGAAGGTGCCGCCGCCGAGGTCGAAGACGAGGATCGTCTGGTCGTCCTTGTCCAGGCCGTACGCCAGCGCCGCGGCCGTCGGCTCGTTGACGATGCGCAGGACGTTCAGGCCCGCGATCTCGCCGGCCTCCTTCGTCGCCTGGCGCTCGGAGTCGTTGAAGTACGCCGGGACGGTGATGACCGCGTCGGCCACCTTCTCGCCCAGGTACGACTCGGCGTCGCGCTTCAGCTTCTGCAGGATGAAGGCGCTGATCTGCTGGGGGGTGAAGTCCTTGCCGTCGATGGACTGCTTCCAGTCCGTGCCCATGTGGCGCTTCACCGAGCGGATCGTCCGGTCCACGTTGGTGACGGCCTGCCGCTTGGCGACCTCGCCGACGAGCACCTCGCCGTTCTTGGCGAAGGCGACGACGGACGGCGTGGTCCTGGCGCCCTCGGCGTTGGTGATGACGGTGGGCTCACCGCCTTCGAGAACACTGACGACAGAGTTCGTCGTACCCAGGTCGATGCCGACCGCACGTGCCATTTCGCTGTCCTCCGGAGGTTGTCCGCACTGCTACTTGAGCTTGATGGGCTCAAGAGTGCCATGGGGCGAAGGTCCCGTCAAACGTTATGAGTGCATGAGACTCAACTTTCCTGCATCACCGCAGGTGGGGGGCGAAATTTTCGAATCCGCCCCACAGGGCGCCCCGCACCGCGCCCCCCGCGTGCGCGCCCGCGCCGCGCGGCGGGCGACGCAGATCACCGGGGCGGTCGCTTCAGACCCCCGGAAAACCCGGGTAACCTCAACCGGAGACTCGATAAGTTACCGCTTAGTAATGCCCAGGACGCAGCTCCGGAAGACAGGCCCGAGGAGCCCCTCATGCAGCTCGCCGCCATCGTCGTATCGCTGACCATCTCAGTGATCGCCGTAGCGCTCTTCGCCCGCGCCATCGCGCAGATCTACCGCTTCGTACGGCTCGGCCAGCCCATCCCGGCCGGCAGCCGCACGAACGACCCGGTCGCGCGCACGGTCACCCTGGCCAGGGAGTTCCTCGGCCACACGCGGATGAACCGCTGGGGCGTCGTCGGCGTCGCGCACTGGTTCGTCGCGATCGGCTTCCTCACGCTGATCCCGATCCTCGTCCAGGCGTACGGCCAGCTCTTCCAGGCCGACTGGATGCTGCCGGTGATCGGCGACTGGCTCCCCTTCGAGGTCTACACCGAGTTCATCGGCGCGATGACCGTGCTGGGCATCGCGGTGCTGATCGTGATCCGCCAGCTCAGCCTGCCCTCGCGGGCGGGCCGCAAGTCCCGCTTCGCCGGCTCGACGGCCTGGCAGGCGTACTTCGTCGAGTACATCATCCTCACCATCGGCCTGACGATCATGGTGCTGCGCGGCCTGGAGGGCGCCCTGCACCACGCTGGCGGCTACCAGGCGGGCTACTTCGCCTCGTACCCCCTGGTCGTCCTCTTCGGCAAGCTCACCACCAGCACGCTCTTCACGATCGTCTACGCGGTCGCCGCGCTGAAGATCACGCTGTCGATGATCTGGATGATCACCGTCGCGCTCAACACCACGATGGGCGTGGCCTGGCACCGCTTCCTGGCCTTCCCCAACATCTGGTTCAAGCGCAACGCCGACGGCGCGGTCGCGCTGGGCGCGCTGCAGCCGATGACCAGCGGTGGCAAGCCGATCGACTTCGAAGACCCCGGTGAGGACGACGCCTTCGGCGTCTCGCAGGTCGAGCAGTTCTCCTGGAAGGGCCTGCTGGACTTCTCCACCTGCACCGAGTGCGGCCGCTGCCAGTCGCAGTGCCCCGCCTGGAACACGGGCAAGCCGCTGTCGCCGAAGCTGCTGATGATGTCGCTGCGCGAGCACGCGGCGGCCAAGGCCCCGTACCTGCTGGCCGGCGGCGGCAAGACGATGGAGGGCGAGGAGCGGGCCTCCGAGGAGCAGCTGAAGGACGTGCCCGCCGCCGCGCTGGCCGAGGCCGAGCGGCCGCTGATCGGCACGCTGGAGGAGAACGGCGTCATCGACCCGGACGTGCTGTGGTCGTGCACCACCTGCGGCGCCTGCGTCGAGCAGTGCCCGGTCGACATCGAGCACATCGACCACATCGTCGACATGCGCCGCTACCAGGTGATGATCGAGAGCGCCTTCCCCTCCGAGGCGGGCACCATGCTCAAGAACCTGGAGAAGAAGGGCAACCCCTGGGGCCTGGCCAAGAAGCAGCGCCTGGCCTGGACGCAGGAGGTCGACTTCCCCGTCCCCGTCGTCGGCAAGGACGTCGAGGACCTCTCCGAGGTCGACTACCTGTACTGGGTCGGCTGCGCCGGCGCCCTGGAGGACCGGGCGAAGAAGACCACCAAGGCCTTCGCGGAGCTGCTGCACACGGCGGGCGTCAAGTTCGCGATCATGGGCGGCGACGAGGCGTGCACCGGTGACTCCGCGCGCCGCCTGGGCAACGAGTTCCTCTTCCAGCAGCTCGGCCAGCAGAACGTCGAGATGCTGAACGCGGCCTTCGGTGAGGACGCGGAGGAGGGGGTGGTGGTCGAGCAGGCGAAGAAGAAGATCGTCGCGACCTGCCCGCACTGCTTCAACACCCTGGCCAACGAGTACCCGCAGCTCGGCGGGCACTACGAGGTCATCCACCACACCCAGCTGCTCCAGCACCTCCTCGACGAGGGCCGGCTGCTGCCGGTCACGCCGGTCGACGGCCTCATCACGTACCACGACCCCTGCTACCTGGGCCGGCACAACAAGGTCTACACGCCGCCGCGCGAGATCATGTCCGCCGTCCCCGGGCTGCGCCAGCAGGAGATGCACCGCCACAAGGAGCGCGGCTTCTGCTGCGGCGCCGGCGGTGCGCGGATGTGGATGGAGGAGCGCATCGGCAAGCGCATCAACAACGACCGGATGGAGGAGGCGCTGTCGCTGAACCCGGACCTCGTCTCCACCGCCTGCCCGTTCTGCCTGGTGATGCTCTCCGACTCGCTCAACGGCAAGAAGAACGACGGCAAGGCCAAGGAGTCGCTGCAGGTCGTGGACGTGGCGCAGCTGCTGCTCGACTCGGTGAGGACGCCGGTGGCGGCGGCGGACGACGCCGCCGACGCCGCCGACTCCGGTGCGGAGCCCACGCCGGCCACGTAGGTCCGCAGGACACGCGAGAGCCCCGTACCCCTTCGTCCGCGAAGGGGTACGGGGCTCTCGCGTCCCGTCGGAGCGCGCCCCTCAGAACGTGCCGTCCTCGAAGCCCGTCGAGGCGTGGCTGCCGTCGCAGAAGGGCTTGTTGCGCGAGGCGCCGCAGCGGCAGAGCGTCTGGCGGTTGCGGACCTCGTACGGGCTGCCGTCGGCGCCGCGGACCTCGATCCCGCCGCGGACCCACAGCGGGCCGGAGACCTTCTCCCCCTCGTCCTCGACCACGCCGATCGAGGCGGGCAGCCGCGGCTCCACGGCCTTCTTCGCCTCCC
Source organism: Streptomyces polyrhachis (assembly GCF_042663125.1). Lineage (NCBI taxonomy): Bacteria > Bacillati > Actinomycetota > Actinomycetes > Kitasatosporales > Streptomycetaceae > Streptomyces > Streptomyces polyrhachis. Next base: position 68,056 of record NZ_JBHSZO010000003.1, read on the forward strand.
GGTCCCAGACCACCAGGCGCCCGGAGGGGCACTGGCCGCCCTCCCGCTCCACGACGGCGGTGGTGCCCTCCTCCTGGACCAGGCGCCAGATGCCGCCCTCCCCGTCGCAGAAGCGGGCGTAGGCGCAGAGCACCTCGTCGTCGGTGAGGATGCGCTCGGGGCCGTCGATCTCCTGGGCCTGGTCGAGGTACGGGGCGCGGGTGGCGGTCTCCGTCCCCACGAAGCCGATCTTCTTGTGGGTGCCGTCGCAGTACGGCTTGTTCCCCGAGTGCCCGCAGCGGCACAGCCAGTACGTGTCCCCCTGCGCGGCCCCCTCCGGGTGCAGCGCCTCCCCTTCGCGCCACCCCACCGACGTACCGCTCCCGTCCACCTCGATCGCCTGCTTGGCCAGCGGCACACCGCCGCTCACCTCGTAGGGCCCGTCCTGTGTCACATCGATCCGCACGACCGCTCCCTCGCCCCGGCTGGTGCGCCGGCTTGCCTGCCCGACGCCGCCCAGGGTGGCCCGGCGGGGGCGGGGGGTGCGTGATTACGCCGACGGCGGCATGGCGGGGCCCGTACTCAGGAGGTCGCGGCCCAGGTCGAGGGGCGGACGGCCAGCAGCGCCGCGTCGTCGTCCAGGTGGCCGTCCGTGTGGCGCAGGACCGCCTCCACGAGGTCGGTCAGCAGCTCGTCCGGTTCGACGCCCGCCGGGTGCCGCGCCGCCAGCGACTCCAGCCAGTCGCGCAGCGGGAAGAAGTCGCCCCGCCCGTCCCGGGCCTCCGTGACGCCGTCGGTGACGAGCAGCACGGTCTCCCCCGCGTACAGCGGAAGCCGGACCACGGGCGGCAGCCCGCCCGCCAGGTCCACCAGCCCCAGCGGCGGGCCCTCCCCCTCCGGGAGCCGCCGTACGCCCCCGGGGCCGATGACCAGCGGGCCGTCGTGGCCGAAGTTGACCAGGTCCAGCACGCCCTGCTCGGGGAAGGCGAGGACGACCGCCGTGGCGAACCGGCCCTCCGCCTCCCCCAGCCGGGCGCGCAGCCGGTTGTGCCGGTCCAGGCGCTGCTCCAGGCGCTCGGCCACCTGCGACAGCAGCTCCTTGTGGTAGCCCGACTCGCGGAACGTGCCGGTCAGCGCGGCGGCCGTGGACACCGCCGGAAGCCCCTTGCCCTGCACGTCGCCGAGCAGCACCCGCGCCCCGTACGGCGTCTCCAGCACCTCGTAGAAGTCGCCGCCGACCCGCGCCTCGGCGTTCGCCGCCAGATAGCGCGCGGCGGAGTCGAGCCCGCCCCAGCCGGGCGGGATGGGGTGCAGCACCACCTGCCGGGTGGCCTGCGCGGCGTCCTGCACCCGGCCCAGATAGGTGCGTACCTGCTTGCGCATGACCGACACCACGACGGCCAGGACGGCCGAGACGATCGTCAGCACGAAGTCCTCGGGCCGCAGGTGGTCGGTGGACACCAGCGCGTCCACCACCCGGTTGGTGCCGATCGCCAGCACGCCGAAGCCGGCGGTCACCAGCGGCGGGCACATCGAGGAGGCCACCGCGGGGACCAGGGCCAGCCAGGTCCCCACCCGCATGGAGGGGCCGCCCAGGGTGCCGACGAGGACCACGCCGAGGTAGAGCGCGGCGGGCACCGTCCACGCGCAGCGCCCGTAGCGCAGCAGCAGCGGTGGCAGCGTGCGCCGGCGCCGCCGCGGCGGGGAGCGGCGGATCGATCTTCCAGCCATGGGCCCAGTGTGCGGGGCGGCCCGGTGATCGTCCGGATGCCGCGCACGGGACGTACTCCCCGGGATCGCGGAGGGGTGACCAACGACCCATCGGACCGCCCCAGTTGGCCACCGGGTTCTCCCGTGCGCCGCCTACCCTGGTCGTATGACCCTGACCACGGACGACGTACAGCGGTTCGAGGCCGCCCGGCCGCGGCTGGAAGCGCTGGCCTACCGGCTCCTGGGCTCCGCGAGTGAGGCCGAGGACGCCGCGCAGGAGACCTTCCTGCGCTGGCAGGCCGCCGACACCGGCCGCATCGAGGTCCCCGAGGCGTGGCTGACGAAGGTCCTCACCAACCTCTGCCTCAACCAGCTCACCTCCGCCCGCGCCCGGCGCGAGACGTACGTGGGCCAGTGGCTGCCCGAGCCGCTGCTCGCCGGCGACCCGATGCTCGGGCCGGCCGACACCGCCGAGCAGCGCGAGTCCGTCTCGTACGCCGTGCTCGTCCTGCTGGAGCGCCTCTCCCCGCTGGAGCGGGCGGTGTACGTGCTGCGCGAGGCCTTCGACTACCCGCACCGGGAGATCGCCGCGATCCTCGGCCTGAGCGAGGCCGCCAGCCAGCAGCACCTGCACCGCGCCAGGAAGCACGTCGCGCAGGGTCGGGCGCGCGCCGAGATCGACCAGGAGAGCGCGCGCCGGATCGTCGAGGAGTTCCTCGCCGCCGCGACCAGCGGAAAGACCGAGCCGCTGCTGGCGCTGCTCACCCGGGACGCGGTCGCGGTCGGCGACGGCGGCGGGAAGGTCCCGGCGCGGGCGAGTGCGTTCCAGGGCGCCGTGGCGGTGGCGAAGTTCCTGCGGGGGCTGTTCAAGCCGAGCCAGGCCAAGCGCAACCTGGTCGGCGGCTCGCCCGGGCTGTACACCGCCACCGCCAACGGCGCCCCCGCGCTGGTGGCGGTCCTCGACGGGCGGGTCATCGGCGTCACCTGCCTGGAGATCACGGCCGAGGGCGTCACCGCGTTCCGCAGCCAGGTCAACCCCGACAAGCTGGTGCGCGCGAGCCGGGTGTGGGCCGGCGCCGAGCGGGGCGAGGCGCTGCTGCACCCCTTCTGAGGCTTCTGAGGCACCTTCCGGCGGCGATGTGACCTGCTTCACGCCGCGCCCCTGTCAGGAAACGGCGGGCCGCCCGGTTCAAGGGGCGTACCCACCGCAGACAGGAGTCGGACATGAAGCACCGCATCGTCGTCCTCGGGGCCGGATACGCCGGAGCCGCCGCCGCGGGCCGCCTCGCCAAGCGGCTGCACCGCGACGACGTCGCCCTCACCCTCGTCAACGCCGAGCCCGACTTCGTCGAGCGCATCCGGCTGCACCAGCTCGCCGTCGGCCAGGAGCCGACCTCGCGCCCCCTGGCCGGGATGCTCGCCGGCACGGGCGTGGAGCTGGAGGTGGGCCGGGTCACCGCCGTGGACGTGGACCGCAAGGCCGTCGCCGTCCACGGCGCCGACGGAGCGCGGGAGTTGTCGTACGACACCCTCGTCTACGCTCTCGGCAGCGGCTGGCACGGCCAGGGCGTCCCCGGCACCGCCGAGCACGCCCACGAGCTCGCCGGCCGCCCCGGCGCGCTGCGGCTGCGCGCGCGGCTGGCCGAACTCGGCGCCGGGCAGCCGGTGGTCGTGGTCGGCGGCGGCCTCACCGGCCTTGAGGCGGTCACCGAGATCGCCGAGAGCCGCCCGGACCTCACCGTCCGCCTGGTCGCCCACGGCGGCCTCGGCGACTGGCTGTCCGCCAAGGGCCGCGGGCACGTGCGCCGGGTGCTCGACCGGCTGGGCGTCACCGTGTACGAGAACACCGACGTCACCGCCGTGGAGGCCGACCGGGTCCGTACCGCCGACGGCACGGACATCCCCGCCGCCGTCACCGTCTGGAGCGCCGGTTTCGCCGTCCACCCGATCGCGGCGGCCACCACGCTGGAGGTCTCCGCCACCGGGCAGATCGCCGTGGACGCGACCATGCGCTCGCTCTCCCACCCGGACGTCTACGCCGTCGGCGACGCCGCGCTGGCGCCGGGCCCCGGCGACAAGCCGCTGCGGATGTCCTGCGCCTCGGGCGGCCCCACCGCCTGGCAGGCCGCCGACGCCATCGCCGCGCGCCTGACCGGCCAAAGGATCCCCACCGTGCCGATCCGCTACTACGGCCAGTGCGTCTCGCTGGGCCGCGCGGACGGCCTCGTCCAGTTCGTCACCGCCGACGACCGCGCGAAGGACTCCGCCCTCACCGGCCGCACGGCGGCCCGTACCAAGGAGCTGATCTGCAAGGCCGCCGCCTGGGGCGTCTCGAACCCGACCCTGGGCCTGCCGGTCCGCCGCCGACGCGTCACGGCAGAGGCGGCGCACACGGTCCCGGCGGCACAGGCGTCGGCCTGACGCACGGCAGCGCCCAGCGACCCCGCCGGACGCGGTCCCGCCGGCGGGGTCGGGGCGGGCGGTCGAGCGCCGGGCGTGCTCCCCTTGCCAGCACCCTTCTCACGGACCCGGGCAGTCCCGGCGCTCACGTGGCGATCTCCCAGACGTGGCCGGCCGGATCGCGGAAGGAGGCGGTGCGGACGCCCCAGGGGCGGTCCATCGGGCCGTTGAGGAGTGCCACTCCGCGGTCGGCCAGTCCGCGGCAGGTGGCGTCCACGTCGTCCACGGCGAGGGTGAACACGAAGCGCGGTCCGTCCGCGGGCGTACCGACGCGCGCCGGGTCGACGAGCTCGGGCGCCTGGGAGGCCCGCAGCAGGTTGACCAGCGTGGCGCCGAAGCGGAACACGGCCGAGTCGTCGTCCTCGAAGAACACGGGTAGTTCGAAGACCTCCTGGTAGAAGCGCTTCGTCGCCTCCAGGTCCTCGGCGAACAGGGTGATCGCGGCGATACCGCCGGGCCACTCGGAGGCAGCCGCTGCACTGGTCATGGGCTTGAGCATGAACGGCCCGCCCCCTCACGTAAAGAGGGCCCGCGAGGGGACGGACTCCCCCGGGTCAGCCCTCCCCCCGGCCGCGTCCGCGCGTACACCCCCCGATGTCACATCCCGGGTGAGGCAGGTGACTCGATCTCGGCGATGAGTGCCTCGACGAGGCCCCTGATCTCGTCGCGGATGGGGCGGACCGCCTCGACGCCCTGGCCGGCCGGGTCCGCCAGGGCCCAGTCGAGGTACGTCGTGCCGGGGAAGACCGGGCAGGCGTCGCCGCAGCCCATGGTGATGACGTAGTCCGACGCCTGGACGGCCTCGGTGGTCAGCACCTTCGGCCGCTGGGCGGAGATGTCGACGCCGGCCTCCCGCATCGCCTCGACCGCGGCCGGGTTGACCCGGTCGCCCGGGACCGAGCCGGCGGAGCGGACCTCGATACGGTCGCCGGCCAGGTGCCGGAGGAATCCGGCGGCCATCTGGGAGCGGCCGGCGTTGTGGACGCAGACGAAGAGCACGGAGGCGAGCGGAGCGGTCATCGGTTCATCCTCGGTGGACGGCGCGGTCGCGGCGGGAGGGGCCGGCCGCGCAGGCAAAGAGATCAGCCCGTGCTGGTATCAGCCTCGGGTGACGTGAGAGTATCAGCCCATGATGACGTCAGTCGATGCTGATCTGATCCGGGTCCTGAGCGATCCCCTGCGCCTTCGGATCGTGGCCCTGCTCGCCCGCGAGACGCTCTGCACCAGCCACCTCGTGGCGGAGACCGGCGCCAGGCAGACCAACCTCTCCAACCACCTGCGAGTGCTGCGCGAGGCGGGGGTCGTGGAGACCGAGCCCTGCGGCCGGTTCACCTACTACCGGCTCAGACCGGACGTCATCGAGGCCCTCGCCGAGCAGCTCGCCGCCCTCGCCGCGACCGCGCGCGCCACCGCCGGCGCCAAGAGAGCCTGCCCGTAAGCGTCTTGCCCCACCTGCCCGAGGAGACCCCGCCCGTGACCGCCGCCCCCCAGCCCGCCGCGAGCGACGCCGCAGCCGCCGACACGTCGCCGCAGCCCGAGCCCGGCGCCACCCCGCCCCGTACGCCACTGACCGCCCGGGCCGCCGCCGAGTTCGTCGGCACCGCCGCCCTGGTGGCGGTCGTCGTCGGCTCCGGCATCCAGGCCGCCGACCTCACCGACGACGTCGCGCTGCAGCTTCTCGCCAACTCCACCGCCACCGTCTTCGGGCTCGGCGTGCTGATCACGCTCCTCGGTCCGGTGTCGGGGGCGCACTTCAACCCGGTCGTCACCCTGGCCGAGTGGTGGACCGCCCGCCGCGGGGGCGCGGGCGTGAACGGGCGCGAGCTCGCGGTGTACGTCCCCTCCCAGCTCGCTGGTGCGATCGCGGGCGCGGTGCTGGCGGACGCGATGTTCGGCGAACCGCTGGTGAAGTGGTCCACGCACGACCGCTCGGCCGGCCACCTGCTGCTCGGCGAGGTCGTGGCGACGGCCGGCCTCATCCTGCTGATCTTCGGCCTGGTCCGCACCGACCGGCTCCGCTTCGCGCCCGTCGCGATCGCCTCGTACATCGGCGCGGCCTACTGGTTCACCTCGTCGACCTCGTTCGCGAATCCGGCGGTGACGGTCGGCCGGGCGTTCACCGACACCTTCGCGGGCATCGCCCCCGCCTCCGTCCCGGCGTTCGTCGGCATGCAGCTGATCGGCACGGTCGTGGGTCTGGCGCTGGTGGCGGTCATCTTCGTACGCGGCCGTACGAACGGCGAATGACGCAGGCCCTCCTCACCCGCCGGCCGCCTTGGTGAGGATCGCGCCCATGGCGGCCAGGACGGCGGGCTCGACCCGGTAGTAGACCCAGGTGCCGCGCCGCTCGGAGGAGAGGAGGCCGGCCTCCTTCAGCTTCTTCAGGTGGTGGGAGACGGTCGGCTGCGAGACCCCGACGTCGGAGATGTCGCACACGCACGCCTCGCCGCCCGCGTGCGAGGCGACCGCCGAGAACAGGCGCAGCCGGACCGGATCTCCGAGGGCCTTGAACATCCTCGCGGTGCGCTCGGCCTCCTCGGCGGTCAGCGGGCGCTCGGTGAGCGGCGGGCAGCAGGGGGCGACCTCGGACCCAACGGGCGGCAGCGCGGCAGCGTTCGACATACATCTATGTTGACACATATCGAACCAGCCGCCCAGGGGCACTCCCCGGTGCTTCATTTCGATAAGTATCTATGTTGACGAGCGTCGATTCAGGTGCCATGCTTACGGCACAAGGGATCGACGGATGTCGAAGCAAAGGGGAATCGCCGTGAACACCGCCACCGCCGCCACCACCACCGACCAGCTGCCCGTCGTGGTCATCGGAGCCGGGCCCGCCGGCCTCGCCGCCGCCGCCCACCTCGTCGAGCGCGGCCTCGAACCGCTGGTGCTGGAGGCCGGACCGGTGGCTGGCGCGGCGGTACGCGAGTGGGCGCACGTCCGCCTCTTCTCCACGTGGGGCGAGGTCACCGACCCGGCCGCCGAGAAGCTCCTGGCCCCCACCGGCTGGGTCAAGCCGGACGCGGCGACGTACCCGACGGGCGGCGACTGGGCGGCCGACTACCTCCAGCCGCTCGCCGACCTGCTCGGCGAGCGCCTCCGCACCGGCGCCACCGTCACCGGCGTCTCGCGCGCCGGACGCGACCGCATCGTGGACGCCGACCGCGAGGCCCAGCCGTTCGTCGTCCACGTCACCCACGCCGACGGCCGCGAGGAGCGGCTGTTCGCCCGCGCGGTGATCGACGCCTCCGGCACCTGGGCCACCCCGAGCCCCGCCGGAGCCTCCGGCCTCCCCGCCCTCGGCGAGAAGGCGGCCGCCGACCGCGTCTCCTACCGCGTCCCCGACCTCAAGGACCCGGCCGTGCGGGCCCGTTACGCGGGCAGGCGCACCGCCGTCATCGGCTCGGGCGCCTCCGCCTTCACCGCCCTCGCCTCCCTCGCCGAGCTGGCCGGGGCGGCGGACGGCGCGGGGACGAAGGCCGTGTGGGTCCTGCGCCGGGGCATCTCCGGCTCCACCTTCGGCGGCGGCGACGCCGACCAGCTCCCCGCCCGCGGCGCACTGGGCCTCGCCGCGAAGGCCGCGGTGGACGCCGGCCACGCCGACGCCGTCACCGGCTTCCGCACGGAGGCCATCGAGCGCGACGGCGACCGCCTGGTCCTCGCGGCCGAGGACGGCCGCCGGCTCGACCCGGTCGACGAGGTCATCGTCCTCACCGGCTTCCGCCCCGACCTGACCTTCCTCTCCGAGCTGCGCCTCGGCCTCGACGAGCGCCTCCAGGCCCCGGTCGGACTCGCCCCGCTGATCGACCCCAACCAGCATTCCTGCGGCACCGTCTACCCCCACGGCGTAAACGAGCTCTCCCACCCGGAGCCGGGCGTCTACCTCGTCGGCATGAAGTCCTACGGCCGCGCCCCCACCTTCCTCGCCCTCACCGGCTACGAGCAGGTCCGTTCGGTCGCCGCCGCCATCGCGGGCGACCGGGAGTCGGCCGAGCGCGTCGAACTGGTCCTCCCGGAGACGGGGGTGTGCGGCGGCGCGGGCCTCTTCGACCAGCCGGCCGAGGACCAGCCGGCGGAGGAAGGGGGCTGCTGCGCCCCCGCCCCCGCGCTGATCCAGCTCGGCACCGCGCCGCCGGCCCCGACCTGCGGGTCGTGACCTTCGCCGGAGCCCGCGGTAAGGCGACGGCTACGCCGGTCCGGGACTGCGCCGCGACCGCGCGAGGCGACCGGTCACGAGGCGCACCACCGCCCACAGGGCCGTGGCGTTGACCAGGGCACAGGCGAGGATCACGCCGTAGAACCCGAACGTCGAGGCGGTGTCGGTCAGTTCGGCGCCGGACAGGTCCTGCGCCGCCGGGCCGGTCGGCGCCGCCTCCATGGGCACGGGCGCGGGCTCGGGCGGTACGGGGCCCGCGCCCGCGGGCGGCGCCTCCTCCGCCAGTCCGAGCGATTCGGGATCGGGCATGATCATCCCCAGGGCCGAGAGGCTGAGCGGCGCGGTGGCCAGGATCGGCCAGATCCCGGCGAAGCCGGCGTCGCCCGTCCTGCCCAGCACGCCCACCCAGGCCACCAGCCCGACCACACCCACCAAGTACCCTGCGGGAACCCACACTTCAAGCGCTGACCGCTGTCGTCTCATGGCAGCCAGTGTCGAAGGACCCGCCGCCCCGCACCTGAGTACACCTACTCAAGCCCGCGTACGCACCTGCTCACGCCACCGGCCCACACGAACGCGCGCCGCGTGTCCCTCGAAGAACTCCAGCAGCCGGGACGGCTCGACCACAGCAACGGCCTGGCGCACCGCAGGAAGGGTGAGGTCGGGCCAGACCTGCCGGCATCCGGGTCGCACTCCCAACGCCCCTGTTCCTCGTCACTCACGTGGCGTCGCCCGGCTCGCGAAGGCCGGCCTGCCAAACTTCGCCGACCTCCTGACACGCCACCTCGGACACCGGACGACATGATGTGGCGGTGGGGTACGAAGACGGTGCAGCACCCGAATTGTCCTAGACAACAAAGAAGCCTCAGCTCCCCGACCTGGGGCTTTGCCATAGAGCGGGTGACGAGAATCGAACTCGCGCTCCGAGCTTGGGAATCACCCGGCGCTGGGCTGCAGAACCGCCGGCGACCTGTGGAAACGCGTACTGGCGGCCGCGATGCACAGTGCCCGAACCCTTCGTTGCCGACCGCTGTTGACCGGGCCCACTGGCACGCTGTGGCACGACGGAGCCCTGGCGTCGTGCACCGGTGGCCTCCTGCAGTTTTTATTGCGCGGATTGGCGGATCATGGACCGCGAGGAGGCTCGCCGCGATCCTGGAACGAGCCATGGGCCGACCCGGTAACACCATGGCATGGTCGCGATATGGCGAACACGAAGAAGGTGACGATCACGCTCCCCGTGGAACTGCTGGAGAGCATGAAGGCGCACACCGACAACGTTTCCGGTTACATCACCGAACTCGTCGAGAGAGCCGAGCGGCGTCGCCTCCTGAGAGAAGAACTGGACGCCTACCAGGCCGAGGCCGGAGCGTTCACCGACGAAGAGCTGGCGGGCGCCCGCGCCCTGCTGCACGGTACAGAGGGGGCGGAACGCGCCGCGTGAACACCGAAACGCTGGTGCTCGACTCCGAGGGCCTCGCTCTGTGGGTCGCCCGGGACCGCAGGGTGGTGCTCCTCCTGGAACAGGCCGAGCGGGACGGTGTCGACGTCGCGATGTCGGCAGCCACGATCATCGAGGTCACGCATGCCGGCGCCGACATGGCACGGCTGAACTGGCTGCTCTCCCGCATTCGCGTGGAGGACGTGACGAAGGACAGTGCCCGCCGCAGCGCCCGGCTCCTCGGAAACGCCGGTCTCCACGGCCACACGTACGCGACCGATGCCATGGTCGCCGAGGTCGCCCTGCGCCTCCCCGGCCCCGTAGCAGTCCTTACGTCCGATGCGGACGACATGCGGAAGCTGTGCGGCCAACGGGCGCGCGTGATCAGCCTGTAGGTGCGGGCTTGCCGCTGCGGCGATACGGAGGGTCACAAGTGGCCCTGGACAAGAGCAAGAGCCCGGGCCACGGGCGCACCGACGATGCGCTCAGTTGCCGACCTGCATGTTCATTGGTTCATACCCGAGCGGCGAGGGAGCAGCCTCGCCCTGTCGTTGGCCGTGGTTTACCCCCGTATCTGGCACGACCGCGCCAGGAAAGCCCGAATTGGGGCCTGCCCGAGGCCCTGCTGTGGGCGATCAGGGCTGATCGGCACGGCGCTGCGAGGTGAAGTGAGGGTTGCTGGGGTGAATTGCGGTCAGTCGAACCAGGTCACCTGCAGCACAACGATGCGCTCCCCTCGGACATCGGTGAGGTAGGTAAGGAGCAGGCGACCCCTGCTCTCGGTACGGAGGCCAGGGTTGTGCCCGGTGAACGCGGCGCCGTCCAGGAAGACCATGGACTCCCGGATCGCGATCTCCTGCGCCATCCGCTCGGCTTCCTCGCGAGCCGACATGGGCAGACCGTCCAGAAGCGAGTCCGGGTCGACCTCCCAGTGCCAGTCAGCCACCCGCAACCTCGCGGTGCGCTGCCCGTACGATCTCCCCCGCCTCTCGGACAGCCCGGTCACGCACCTCGGGATCGTCACTGTCCAGCGCCGCCTCCGCTGCCCGCAGTCGGGCGGCGATCCGCGGGTGGCGCGCGATCTCCACCACCACACCCCACTCCCGGTAGAACATGCGGATCGGCACCACACTGCCCTCGTCACCAGCCCGCACAAACGCGCGCTGCATATCCTCGAAGAAGCCTGGCAGTCGAGACGGAGCGACCACGGCTACGGCCTGGCGCAATGCAGGAAGGGTGAGATCGGGCTTCGGGACCAACGGGCCGACGCTCTCCGCATGCGGCACGGACATCGCCTGCTCCCTCCTGCCAGCGCAACTAACACTGCCAGCGTACCGGCCGCCGTCGGCCAAGAGCGTGGCTCTCAACTACCCGGGACTGAAGCTCGCAGGTCGGTGAAGGGCGGGATGACCCGGACGCCGGCGATGAGTTTCATGCGGGGTACGGGGGTGCGGAGAACCAGCCGTCGGTCAGCAGGGGAGCGTCGGATGAAGGGTCCCCAGCGGTGGTCATGGGGCCTGCCTCGTCTTGTCGGAGTCCGCTGCCGTGTTCCAGCGTCCCGAGCACGGCGGGGAAACTCACGCGCGGGCCGAAGATGCCACCCGGCACACCTCGGGCGTTGCGGGTGCGGGCACTGCCCGATGACGGCGTGGTGTGCGGCTGTGGCCGGCGTCGGCTTGATCGCTCCCGGTACGTGACTCCCCGCGCAGGGCCGCCCGTCCGCGAGAGGGTCCGTAAAACAGTCCGTAAAACGCAGTGAACGCCCCTGCCCCGTATGGACACGGGAGGCAGGGGCGTTCGGGTCAGCGGTAGAGCGCGAGCAGGGCGATGGCCACGCCTGCCGTGCCGGTGAGTGCCGCCAGTGACGGCAGGGGCCAGCGGCCCCGTTCCAGGCGGTCGAGGCGGGACTCGTGGTCGGCGAGCCGGGCATCGGTCTGATCGCTGCGCTGGACGAGCAGGGCCAGGGAGCCGTCGACGCGGGCGAAGCCGACCTCGACGGCCCCCCGCAGCCGCTCCAGCTCCAGTGCGATCTCCAGCGGGGCGGGGGGCTCCTCGTTCAATGCTCGTCCTTCGTATCGGCGGCGCGGACCTCCCGGGCCAGCGCGCGCAGCTCCGCGTCCACCCCGGCTTCGGTACGCAGCCACTCGGGGGTGGCCCGCTGCACCGAGGGCAGCGCCATGAGCCGGGTAAGGGCACCGGCCACCGCGAGGGCCGTCCCTATTCCGGCAGTGGTGTCGCGGACTCCGGCGGCGTCGACGAGGAGTGGCAGTGCGGCGGCCAGGCCGAGCAGGGTCTGGACAAGTGTGCGGGCGGTGCGGCGGGTGGCATCGGACATCGGCTATCCCTCCTTCGGAACCCGAAGCGCCGCCCATGAACGGGCTCCCGGTATGCCGTCCGCGTCCGCGCCGGTGTAGCCGAGTCTGCGCTGCCAGGCGGCGTAGGAGGCGCGGTCCGCGTCGCTCCACACGGGCCCGGGACCGACGGCGTAGCGCCCGCATCCCTCGGCCACCAGCCGGCGCCCCAGCGCGGTGATCAGCGCGCTGCGCCGTCCGATGGTGAAGAACGCGGCGCCGGGGAAGGGCGCGTAGGACGGCGTGGCCGCGGACGGCTGCGGCTTCGCTCCCAGCAGCCGCCCGATCCGGGTGCGCATCGAGGCCATCGGGAACGACAGGTCGATCTTCCGCCGGGTCCACTCCTTGTGGGCGATGACGCTCGCGGCCGACCAGCCGTGCGCCCGGCACACCGCTGCCGATACCCGCGCGGCGGCGGCGAGTTGGACCTCGGGGTAGGGGTCGTGTCCGTCGCCGAGGTTCTCGATCTCGAAGCCGTAGAAGCGGGCGTTTCCGTCCACGGCGTCCGCCCCGGGGGCGGGCAGCGGGGCTTCGACACGTACGGCGTTGAGGACCCCGGCGGCTCCGGCCCCGGCATGGTTCGTACGGCCGTAGCCGACCAGGTGCACGGTGGCGTCCTTGGCGATGACGCCGATGCACAGCGGACCGGGGAGGTCGGGGCGTCCGTCGCGGCACAGCGCGACGGAGTCGCGGCCGGCGGTGTGGTGGAGCATGACGCCGTGCACGGGGCCCCACGGGCCGGCGGCGTTGCGGTTGCGGGTGCGCCAGCCGGCGTGCGGTTCGACGTGCACGCCTTCGGCACGCAGGGCGTGCAGGAAGGTGTCGGGGGACAGGGGTACGGCCATGGGGTTGCCTCCAGGAAAAGGCGGTGGCCCCCTGCCGGAGCAGGGGGCCGCCGCCTGGATGTGCCGGTTGGATGACGTCAGTTGACGGGGTCGATGCGCACGAACCGCATGTCGAAGAAGGCGGAGTTGGCGGTGGCCGACGACCGGTAGGCGGGGATGGCGTTGTACCTGGTGCCCGGTGTCAGTCCGGAGACCAGGAACTGCGCGGAGAGGGAGGCCCGGCTGGTGGTGTAGGTGAGCGCGGAGCGGTCGTCGTGCGCCGCGAGGTGGACGGTTCCGTCGAGCTTGCGGATGTTCGCCGACATGATGCTGCCGTTGCTGTTGACCGACGAGTACATGTAGGCCCCCACGGTGACGATCACCTGGCCGGCGGCCGGGGCGATGAACTCCGCCTTCATGGGATCGCCGAGGGCGTCGGTCAGGGTTTCCGTGTACGCCGTGCTCGTGGTGCTGCCGCCGTCGAGGTTGACCCGGTGGACCGGCGTGGAGCCGACCGGCTGCCAGCCGGCGGCGGTGTAGACGCTCAGCCGGCCCGGATTCGCCGCCCAGGCCACCATGCCGGAGACCGGCGCGGTGATCACCGCATCGCGGGCGGCCTCGTCGGCGAAGCGCATCACCAGGCGCCCGTCGGCGGCCTCCGCCAGCGACTTGAGGTGTGCGGGGAGGTCGGCCGGGTCGCTGGGCTGGGGATAGGGAAGATTGCTGATCGCGGTGTACTGGGTGGTCATCGGTGCGCCTTCCTCGTAGCGGGGTTCACTGGGTTGCGGGCGCGACCACGACCACCCCGGGTGCCGGTTCCAGCGCGGCCGCGGCGGCCTCCCCCGCAGGCGCGGCCGCGTTGGTTTCGGGCACGGGCGCCGGTCGTGTCCCAGGCTGCGGCTCCGCTGCCAGCACCGCGGCGGTCGGGCCGGCGATCACCGGGCTCGGGGCGAGGCGCTCCGTCACCTCCTGCGCCACGGCCTGGGCCAGCTCGTCGAGCTGGGTCTCGGTGAGGACGACGGGGGTCGGCTCCTGGGGCGTGGTCTCGCTCATTGGCTGTCCTCCTTGATCTGCCGCCAGGTGCGGCCCCCTGCCGCGACGCCGGCGAGCGTCACGTAGCGCGTCTTGACCTCCGTGTAGGTGGCGTAGTCGGGTACCACCGCCGGCCCTACCGGTGCGTCGGGCGTGAGACCCGTGTCCGCCGGCACCCCGTTGGAGGAGGTGCCGCGCAGCGTCAGGGTCTGCTGGACGGCACCGCTCTCCGCCGCGTTGGTGCGGATGGCCACCACCCAGGCGAGAGTGTCGAGTGTCGCCCCGTGGGTGTCCTTGAGCCGCACCACGTCGCCGAGTTGGATGCGCGGGTCGTACAGCACGTCCACGTCCCCGAACACCGGCACCGGGTACTTCCCGGCCTCCCGCATGGCGGTGGCGAGCTCCTGCGCCGCGTCCAGGTCCTGGATCCAGTCACTGGCCTCGGCCGAGTGCTCCTGGCGCCCGTAGAGCTGCACGCTCTGGCTGCTCGCCACCCATGCCGTGGCGGAGCGCTCGACGGGATCGGCGGACGGCTTGAGAGTGATCAGCCGGACGGACGGCTTTCCGTCGCGCGTGATGGTGTACAGCCGCTGCGCGCTGCGGTTGGTGAAGCGCACCACCAGCTTGCCGTCCTCGCGGCGGGTGAGGATGTCCACCGCGCCCTTGACCGCCGTTCCGCCGGCGGCGTAGTTCGGGGAGAAGCGGACCTGGGAGCCGCCGGTGATGACCGAGTCGTCGTCGGTGAGGGGCGGGGAGATGTCGAACTCCTCGTTCGCCATGGTGTAGTTGACGGTGAGGGAGGAATTCGCCGGGATCTCCCGGATGGCGGTGTCCTGGTAGTCGGTTCCGGTGACGGCGCCGACCGCGGACCAGTCCCTGGCCGGCTGCACGCAGTAGTTGCGGCAGGCGTCGATCTCCTCGGAGACCGTGAGGGAGGCGATCTCCCGGACCGTGGTGAGGGTCAGGTCCGCCTCGCTCGGCACGCTGGCGAACCGGGTGTGGTTGCGCCAGCGGAAGGCCCCCCGCTCGTCGATCTCGGCGGTGGACATGCTGGCCTTGGCTATCTGGGTGAGCACGTCCCACTGCGAGCCGCTGACCGTGGGCACGGTGGTGAGCGGCAGGATCGCCTCGTCCAGCTCGGCGGACTTCGTCCAGGCGCCGGTCCGGTCGAACTCCGCCGCCGTGGGCATGGCGGCCAGGCCGCTGGTCACCTGGAGGTTCTCCGCCGCCACCGACGTGAACAGCCACACCTGGTCCAGCTCGGACCCGGGCTGGATACCGGAAGCCAGGGCGAACGTACTGGCTGTGCCCAGCAGTTGGGTGCCGTCGGGGCCGGTGAGCCGAGGCTGGACGGTCGGATAGACACTGCTTCCGGTGCCGGCCATGTCGAAGAACACGCCGATGTGCCAGACGCCCCGCTTGTCCTTCAGAGCAGGCCAGTTCCAGCTGAAGTACGTCCCTCCCCCGTCCCAGGTCCCCGAGTGCACGATCACTTCGCCCTTGGCGAAGTCCACCGCGAAGCGCAGCCGCCCCGCTTCCGTACCGGTGCGGTTGAGCTTGAAGTAGATCTCCGCCATGTCCCCGGTGCCCAGAGCGCTGTTGACCCAGGCTTCGGCCAGCAGCCGGCTCCCGGGCACGGTGACCCGGCTGCGCGGGAACCAGGAGGCCGTCACCCCGCGGGTGCCCGGCTGCTGCCCGCGGGGCAGCATCGCCATCTCGTGCGGCGCCCCCTCCCGTATCCAGGAGTAGTGCTGGGGGTCGGGCAGCGACTCCGGCTGCCCGTAGCTCGCCGCGAAACCGCCGTGCAGCGAGGCGTGTACGAGGGTGAGGGGCTGGCCGGCGACGAAGTCCGGGTAGCGGGGCGGCGGGGCGGTGTGGAACCCGGCCTGGCGCAGCAGCTCGTCCACGCACCAGGTGGCGGACGCCACCGGCCGCTTCAGGAAGAACCCGGCGTAGGGCCGTGGCAGCTGCGCCGGCCCGCGCAGGCGCTCCGCCCCGTCCAGCGCGGTGAGCTGGACGGTATCGGTGCCCGAGGCGGCCGACCGGGACCGTACCGTGCCGCGGAAGGCCGGCCGGGTCGAGGTGCCGAGCCCCGCCTCGTGCACCACCGACTGCCCCGGCCTCACCATGTCCCCGGTGCTGTGCGCGGCCCACGGCGAGTACAGCTTGGGCGCCGAGGCGTCCCCGCTGCCACCGATGTTGACCGTCAGCTGGGCGGAGGCGCTGCCCGCGAAGGAGCGCATGGCGGGCGGCAGGTCCGTCGCGTACGACCGGTCCAGCTGCCAGGACTGCACCTGCCCGGTCAGGTCCCTGCCGCCCAGCCGGGTGGTGTGCACGGGAGTGCGCTCGCCGCTGTCGAGCTGCTCGTCGAGTGCGTCGTCAGACGGCTGCACTGGACACCTCCACCAGGTCGATGCTGACGCTGCGGTACGGGTAGGGCTTGGTCGGGCTGTCGGTGTAGCCGGTGATGACCATGGGCGGGCAGCCCTCGCCGGGGATGCCGGCGGCCGCGCCGTCGTCGTAGGACAGGCAGGCGCCGCCGAGGGAGTACGTACCGGCAACGCCGGGCCTGGCGGTCGGCGTGACGAAGGCGGCCCCGGCGGGGACGGTGCCCGCGACGTAGGCGGCAGCGGCGTTCACGGATGAGATGAGGACGCCTGCCACGTCCTTGAAGTCGAGCTGGACCGAGCGTGCGGCGAGCGCGGCGATAGCGGACGGAGCCCGAAAGGACACCCGCATACCCGGCGCGACGGGGAATCCGTACCAGCGCGGGGCGTTCCAGCCGACCGTCGCGTTGACAGCGTCGTCGGCCTTGACGGAGAAGACCCCCGGGGACGTCTCGATCAGCGACCCCCCGACGCCCGACACGAACCACTGCCCGAGGCCCGCCGCCCCCCGGTCGCCCTTGCCGGTGGCCGCCCGGGCGTCGAGCATGTTCGCGGTGGTCGGATCGATCAGGGCGAGCGGACCGTTGCCGTCGGTGCGCCGGGCCAGCCGGTCCAGGATCTTCGCCTTGGCCGGCTCCAGAGCGTCCCAGCTGAGCTTGACGCGCCGCACCGCGTTGGGTCTGCGCATCACGGTCACGCGGCCGCCGATCGACTGGAACTCGCTGACCCCCAGATCGGCGGCCCGGTCGAAGGACTTGGCGGCACGGTCGATCTCCCACAGACCGCCGGGCGGCCCGATGAACAGGTTCCGTCCCATGGTTCACACCTCTCTGCCCCGGCGACTCCTGCGCCGGGGCATGAAAAAGGCCGACGCCCGGTCATTCGGGTCATCGGCTCTGCGGAAAGGGCTCTGCCCTGTCGAAGGTCGGAGGCGCCTGCGCCCCGCACTACGCGGGCACGGGCCCCGCTCCCCTATCGCCGGGCGAGCTTGCGGCTGCCGAGCTGCACGGCGCGCGCGATGGTCTGGCTGTCGACCTCCACGACCACGGGCCGCTGGGCCAGCTCCTCCATGGCGGCGGCGAGCCGGCGCAGCGCGGGGTGGCCTCCGCCGCTGAGCCCGGTCATACGCTCCAGCTTGCTGAGCGGAATCACCGCCTCGGACTCGCGTCCCTCGCCCACCAGCGCCAGGGTGCCGCCACTTCGGGCGCGGACGATACCGCCCTCGGCGAGGGCCGGGATGTTCGGGAGCCTCGGAATGTTCAGCCCGAAGGACTTCCCCCCGAACTTCGGCACCCATCCCGGAATGCTGACCTTGATCCGGTTGAGGCCGCCGATGGCCCCGTTCATGGCGGTGATAAGCCCGCGGATCGGCGCGGTGTAGAGGTTGACGATCCCCTTCAGGATCGGCGTGATGAAGTTCATCGCCGTCCGCGTCCCGGACGAGATCGCCTTCATCGCGATGGAGAAGCCCCTCCTGGCGAGGGCCACGACCTTGTCCATGTTGACGAACTGCGCGATCAGCGGCGCCAGCAACGTCATGAGCAGGCCGAACGGACTGGCGGCCATCGCCAGATTGAGCCCCTTCTGCGCCAGGGAAGCACCCTTCAGCCCCTTCCCCAACCTCCCCATGGACTTCCCGCCCTTGTCGGCGTTCTTCCCAGCCTTCCCGACAGACTTCTCCACCGCGTCGGCCTGCCGCTTGACGTCACGCAGCGCGAGCTGCGCGCCCTTGGCGGAGGACTTCAACCGGTCAAGCGAGACCTTGAACCGATCAGCCCCACCCTTGGCCCTTCCCATCCCACTCGACGCCTGACCCACGGCTGCACGGAACTGACCTACACCGTCCCCGGCCTGCCGAGCGGAAACCTGAACCTTGCCCACAGAGGCACCGGCTGCTTGACTCACGCTCCCGAGGCGGCGTATCGCTGACGTGCTACCGGAAGCTGCGGTACGGAATCGATTGAGGGAGGCAGCTGCCACCCCCATGCTTCGTGCGAGATTCATAGCTCTCCTTCATAAAAGTTGATTATTCAGACTCGATTAGGCGGCAGCCCGAGCGGCCGCCCGAATTTCAGAAGTGAGAGAGTGAATTGAACGGACAAGTCCCATCGCCTGCGACTGCATCTCTTTCATACTCTGAATATCAGCCCGAGTAACTGGAAGTGGAGTTCTCTCCGGAATTTTTCGAACCATAATTTTCCCCTCCACTTGCTGCCCTCCAAATTTAGAAAGCAGGGCTGGCTTGATGGCGGAGAAGTCTGTGACGAGTGCCACGATGGCAGCTGCGACAGCCACTCCCAGCATCTCCCATTTATGATCAATAATAGGCTTGACTGCCTTATCGAGACCCACCACGGAGGACCATACTTCTGCCCGACTGGGCGGCTTCGTAAGTTCCGCCTTCACTTCTTCAACCAATTTTCTGGTTTCGCGTATTTCTTTTTCCATCTCGCTGGTCACCGAAAGCTCCTAATATTTTATTTGAATTTATGATTCCCACAAGAAAGCAGGCTTGGGCAGAATTGGGTACTGAAATTTTTTAATGAACTGGGCAGATTCGAAACATCTGGCGCCGGCGTCGAAATAAATATCTCCAGCCTCGCTGACTTTCGACACCATGGTCAGGACCGTGCGGTCGCCAGTAGCCGGGACCACAGGAGTCTTACCCACCGGGGCCCAGGTGGTGCCTGCGTGATGGTCCGATCTCAGCGCGACCTCGTCCCCGAATTAGATCTGCGTGCCGACCTGCGCAGCTTCCTCCCATATCTCAGCGAACCCGACTTTCTTCCAGGCTGCTACCCGAGCCTCGTCCTGCCGGATGGCCCGCTAGACCTGCCGCTGCGGAGATAGCCCCCTGATCGCACCGACCCGGGCAATGGTGAAGAAGATATCGAAATGCTTCTCGATCGCACGGCGCACCAGTTCATACATCCACAATGCGGCCTGAAAGCCATGTATACACAGATCGATATCCCTAATCACTGCAATGAGTTCCGCACGATGGCAATCGGTCAGCTTCGAATATAGAATCCGTAGATTTACTACGCATCCTCCGATTCATCGCCAAACGGCGGATATTCCTATAAATCGGCATGTCTCGCTCAGTGGCCACTCCCAACACCCATGGACATAAATCCTGCCATATTCGGCCAGGGTTCAACCAAAGTCCGGCCAACTTAAAATCTACTTAATGCAATTAAGAATCTCTTTAATAAATCAAGGAAATGCAGATTCTAGTAATCCTCGGGAAAATGAGTCGTCTGTCGAACTTCCCAAGGGGTGCCATATTTATTATCCCCCATTACTCTCTCCATGCGCACGCTCGCCCAGATGATTACGACTGCGCCAACCAATGCGATCGGCATTTCTAGTTGTCGAGGGCCAAGGGAAATGAGCGCCGGCATCTGGAAAATGACTCCAATTGCATACTGCGCCAGGAAAAATGGGCGGATAGTTGATCCATATTTGGCATATCGGCGAGTTGTTAGAGTTTTTCGATCAGAATCGGTAGCCTTGAGACTTGCGGGACCTTGGAGAAGATCACGGGCCACTTCTCGATCGATCTCCCCCCAGACCACCTGCCCGCCGTCGGCCACAACCGCGGCCGGAATCGCCCCTTCGATAAGTTTCCACCTAGTGGGCATGCATATCCAAGCAGGATGGCCGGCGCATTCGATGCCGAATCGCAGCAAATGCATCCGGGATACTCCTTGGGCGTACCCAAGCTCCAAAAGTTCCACCGGATCTACACGGATCCGCGAATCGTCATCGGATAGAACATTCAAGTAACGAAAATGCGTTACGTTCAAGGCGCCTGGTTTAGCACCTCGCTGAATATGACTATGCCAGCGCGGCCGACCCACCCTGACGCGCAACGCATAAACACTACCCTGCGCTGCGTCATCAAGCAGTACTCGCGGACGATCCACCAATCGTCGGCCCAGCAAACCACGGAAGACAAGGACAATCGGAATGGCAACCACGAACATCCAGAACACCACATACCCGGGACCGTAACCAGTACGGGTTCGCCCAGCCATGAAGCTCAAGGGCAGCGCCAGCACTACCAGAAGAGCTGCCGCCGCCAAAGCCCACTCATGTGGCGGAGGACTAAGCCGGCCCGGCACGGGTGGCATCTCGACAGGCGCAGGAACGGGAAGGGAGCCATACTCCGGAGCTGCGATGCTGGCTACAGTCCAGGCCATAGTGAAGATGCCAGCTGCCGCAAGCAGCCACAGCAAACCCCAGCGCGGCGCCGTAGCGTACGCAGTCGCCAGTAGCGCTGCATAACACCATAGACACGCTAGGGCGCCTCCCCCGAAAAGTCGGGTCCAGATCGTTGAGCAACGCAAGGTGCTGTTCTGCATGCTCCGATGCTGGCACCGTGGACGGTCACCCGGTGATCGCGATGCGCTTTCGTGATGTCCTGGTTCATCGCGCCAGCACCGTGCAATCGCCGATCTTCCCTCCCGGCCGGCGACCTTGGCCGATCCGCGTGCCAGCACGAGAGGCATCACCCATTCGTGAGCGTGCTCCCCGTGGCCTGCCCGGCGGTGCGGACCTCGATTCTCACGCCGTCTCGTATGTCCCGCTGATGCGGAAGAAGCTGCCCGAGTCCTTCGCCCATGCCGAGCCCAGGACCCCTGTGGCGCCGATCTGGCCCAGGGCGGGGGTGCTGGTGGACGTGGGGCCCCAGACCGTGAAGCCTGTCGCGCCGGAGGTGGAGGTGAGCTGGGCACTGACCAGGGCGCGCCCGCCGGTGCTGGCGGCGTTGCCGACGAACTGCACCAGGACGCCCGTCGCTCCCGCCGGCACCGGCAGGCCGAAGGTGTAGGCGCCGCTGCCGAAGGCGGTCGTGGAGCCCATGGCCAGGACGAGTTGGAAGTGGCAGGTGTTGCCGACGAGGGCGTAGCGGCCCTGAAGGGTTCCGTCGCCCAGGGTGGGGTTGGTGGTGGCGGCGGTCCAGGTGGGCGTGTACGCCGTCCAGACGCCCGGGGAGATCCACGCGTTGCCGTCGTAGATCGTGAGCAGGGCCGAGGTGGTGAGCCAGGCCACCATCCCCGACACCGGGGCCGTGATCTTCGCGTCCCGTGCCGCCGCGTCCGCGAAACGCAGCACCGTGCGGCCGTCCGCCGCGTCGGCCAGGGCCTTCAGATGTGCCGGGAGGTCCGCCACGTCCGCGGGGGCCGGATAGGGAAGGGAACTCAGCGGTGTGTACGTCGCCATGGATGATCTGGTCCTTTCGGATGCGGATTGCGGGCAGCGCGGCGCCCGTTACGAGAAGAAGACCGCGAGCTGACCGGGCGAGGGCAGCGCGGGCGTGCCGTCGGCCGGCGACTCAGCTGCCTCGTCGTCCTGCCCGTCCATCCCCGGTCGCGGCACCGGCTTGGGGTAGTCCAGCGGCTCGGCGTCCTCGTCGCGGTGGATCGTCGCCGTCATCCAGTTGGCCTCCGCGAGGTGGTCGACGGCCTGGGCCAGCAGGTAGTCCGTCAGGGACCACTCCGCCGTCTCCCCCTGTGTGGCGCGGGCGACCGCGCTGTCGCGTGGCAGGTGCCGGACCAGCACCGCGAGGCGGCGTGAGGACAGCCGCCCGCGGTGCCAGTCGAGCAGGTCCACGCCGTAGTGGCGGAGCAGGTCGGCTTCCAGTGCCTCGGCGTGTTCGTCTACGAACTCGCCGAGGCTCAGCCTTCCCCCAGGCCCAGCCCACTCTCCTTGCCGTACGCCTCCAGGATCGCCGCGATGTCCTGCATCGTGACCTCGTGCCGGTTGAAACGGTGGAACTGCCGCTCACCGAGGAGGAGTTCCAGCAGGCCGTCCACGTCGTTGTCGTCGAGGTCGCGCAGCTTGCGGGCGGTGGAGCGGGTGAGTTCGGTGGGCAGCTCGAAGACATCGCCGTCGAGGGTGAACGTCCAGGAGCGGCCCAGGGCCTCCTGGCGCTGCGCGCGGGCAGCGGCTACGTCGAATCCAGACATGGTGCGCGGTCCTTTCGAAAGGGGTGGGTCAGGTAGGTACGTCACAACACCGCTGTGGGCCGGGGCGGCGTATGCCCCGGCCCACAGCGGCGCCGGCCCCGAAGAGCCGGCGGAGGGTTACGCGTAGGCGCCGTCCTTCATCAGGATCGTCGCCAGCGGCGTGAGGTCGTCCACCGCCAGCGCGGTGAAGGTGACACCGAGCTTCACCGCACCGGTGCGGCTCAGCGACAGCTCCTCGGTTTCGGTGACCTGACCGCGCGGGACGACGAAGCGGTAGCGGACCGCGGTGCCGTCGTTGAACTCGATGCCGAGCGCCCGCTCGTCGGCCTTGGGGTTGCTGGCGAGGCTGTACTTGTACTCGCCGGCCGGGACACCGGCGGTCACCGCGTCGCCGCCCATGAAGAACGGCAGGGTGTCCTTGTTCAGCTGGAGCAGCTGGAACTTCACGGTGAGGTCGCGGTCGGAGTAGATGAACCGGGCGGCACTGACGGACTGCCAGGTGTCGACCGGGTCGATCTTGTCCTTCTTGTTGAACTTGATGCCCTCGGTGGTGGTGTAGCCCAGGTCCCGCCACTTGGTCGCGTCCCAGGCGATCGCGGTGTCGGCCGGGGCGGCGGTGCCGGCCGGGGCGACCAGGATGCGTCCGGTGCCGGCGACGCGGATCTCGTTGCTGTTGTTTCCTGCCATGGAAGTGCTCCTTCGAAGAGTGCTTGCGGATATGGCGAAGGCCCCGCCGGTCGGCAGGGCCTGTCAGAGGTGAGCGTGGTGCTCAGGTGGGACGGGTGCTCAGGCGGGACGGATGTGCAGCCTGATCGTGGCCAGGTAGCGCTTGGCCGCCGAGCGGTTGTAGTCGGGCAGCCAGCGCGGCCCGTCGGCCTCGTCGAGCTGACTGACGTACGCACCGCCGTAGGTGGTGCCCGGAAGGTCGAGTAGCGCGGAGCGGGCGGCGAGCGCCAGAGTGTGCGCCGTGGTCTTGTCCGGGCCGTAGACCTCCAGGTCCACGAGCGGCAGGTCGAGGTGGAGGTCGTCCACCCAGGCTCCGCCGGCCCGGGAGACCAGGATGGCCTTCTGGGTGCCGTCGAAGCCGGCGGGCGGGACGCTGTCGACCGCTGCGCCCGCCACCTCGCTGCGGACCTTGAGGAAGTCGACGACGAGTCGTTCGACGTCCGGAAAGGAAATACTGCTCACACAGGGTCCTCTCTTGACTCCGTTGAGTGCAGGGGCTTGGGTTGCCCAGGGGAACCACGAAGCGGCAGGTCCGCGGCCCCGGTCGGGGGCGCAGCTCCGCCGCTGCTTCGAAGTGTGACGCACTGCGTGCGAGCGCGCAACTTAAGAATCGATCCCGACATGTTCGAATATTAGTTCGACGAAACCTCTATGCTGAGTCCCCGATCCGCGCAGCCAGCGCCGACGGGAACAGCTGCGAACTGGCACGGAAGCGGGTGGGGTGGATGACATCGGAGGATGGCGAAGTGAACGCGGCGGCGGTCCGGGGCCATGGGGCCGCCGGGGCAGGTCCGGTGGATCAGCGGTTGCGGCAGCTCCTGGCCGGGCTTCCGCACACTCCTTCCGACGAGCAGCTGGAGCGGCTGGTGGACGTCGTACGGGCCGAGGTCGAACGGCGGGAGTACGCCGCGTACGCCAGCGGCTGGCAGGACGCGGTGGAAGCGCGGCGCTCGTCCTCCGGCGGGGGCGACCGGACCGCGGGTCTGCGTTTGATCGCCGGCGGATCGCACTGAGGTGCCGTAACCCTGGGCCCCGTTCGGCGGCCGCGGCGCGCTCGGATCCGCACCCCCGGCCCCGAGGTCAGGCGCCTTCCCCGTCCTCGGTGCTCCGGACGTCCCGGTGCTCGGCCCCGCAACCCTCTTCCCCCGCCCCCTGCCTGTCCGATCGACGGCCGGAAGGGGGGCGGTGCGGCCGCAGCGGCGGGATGTCAGGCGTCCGCGAGCCCGACGGTTTCACGTCGAAGACGGGCTTGGACCGTTTCGGATCGGAACCACCCGCATCCTCGTCCGGGCGGCGCGGGAACGGCAGGACCGTGGCGGGATCGGCCTCCTCCGCCTCGAACACCAGTCGCAACCTACCCACTTCGGCGGACATGCGGGCCCGCTCCAGTGCCGGACGGAGATCCCTCTCCGCGTCCTGCCAGCCGCTCGCGTACGCCTGGTACTCGCGGCGCTGCAGCTGTGCGCGCGACAGGACGACCACCTCGTCCGGCGAATGCGCCTCCAACAGTGCTTCCAGCTCACCGCGGAGCGCCTCAGGGTCCGTCTGCGGGACACCCTCGGTGTCACCCTCCCCGACGCCCTCATAGCCGGACATGCCTCTCCCATCCTTGCTTCGACACGTCCCGGCTGCAGTCGGTCGACCGGGAGGGCCGGGAGGGGGGCTGCCACGTGAGGGCGGCCCGGCCGCTCGCCATCGTATAGCGCGATCAGCTGGAGCAAGCCTTAGATAACGGCTGTTAGCGCAGGTCAGGGCGGGGGAGTACTCACAGGCCCATAGATTGCGCTCGCGCGCGCAATCTGACATCGTGCGTATGGACAACGAACCTCTGGATCCACGGAGCGGCCCATGCCCACATCCCCGTACCGCCCGAGCCGAGTCGACCTCGCCCCCGGTGAACACACCGACTGGCAGACCTCCGCCGCGTGTACCGGCCTCCCGCCGAGCGCTGTCTTCGCACGCACCGAGCGCGAGGCACTGCCCGCCCTGCGGGCGTGCGAACGCTGCCCCGTGCGGGCCCGGTGCGAGGAGGTGGTGGCACCTGCGGAGAACTGGTTCGACGGCGTGAGCGGTGGCCGGTTGTGGCGCAACGGGCGGCCGGTGCAACCGAGTTCCGCCACGCACGCAGCTCTGGAGGTCGCCGCATGACGGACGCCGCCTACTGGCTGAACACCCTGCGCGATCAGTTCCCCACGCTGATCGACGAGTTGGCCCCCGCCGGCCGCTCCGCTTCCACGCCGCGCGGCATGCCGGGCCCCGCCACCCCGTCCCGTACGACGGTGCCGCTGCGGCTGCACGTCTCCGACGCGATACGGGACATCACCGACGGCGTGGTCGAGTTGGAGGAGGCGGTACGGGACAAGCTCGGCCTCGGACGTGCCGGCCAGGCACCGGTCCCGGTACGGATCGGGCGGATGGCCGCTCTCCTTGCCCAGGTGGCCGCGCACCCACTGCTCGCCGAGCACGTACGCGATGAGGCGCGGCGGATGGCCCGGCGGTGCTCACGTGCGCTGGGCGGGTCCGAGCCGATGCTCACCGCCGCCGGGCGCTGCCCGTGGTGTGACTCCGTGTCGCTGCGGGTGTTTCCGGAACGGGGCTCGACGCTGTGCATCAACCCGGGGTGCCGGTGCGACCGTGCCGACTGCGACTGCGGTACGAACCCGGCGCAGCGCCATGAGTGGCCGCTCGCCCAGAACCCGGAGGTGTCACGCTGATGCTGATCACTGGAGCGGCGGCGGCCAGAGAGGTGGCCACTACGCCGGCGACCATCCGGAAATGGGTGCAGCTCGGCCGACTCGCGCCAGCCGGTCGTCAGGGGCGGGCGGCGCTGTACCGGCTGCAGGATGTGTTCGCCGCGGAACGGGCAGCCCGCGGTATGCCCCGGTGAGGACTGCCCTGCGGGGCGCCGGGTGCGCGGCGGACCGTCGGCCCCGGCAGGGCTCAGCGCACCCGGCGCCCCGGTGCCTTTTCCGCCGCGGTCGGCAGGAACTGGCTCGCCACCTTCACGAACATCTCCCGCTGGCTCTCCGGGATCCCCAGCAGCACCGCCGCCTGCTCAAGTGTCAGCTCACCGCCGTACTCGACAGGCGGAGGCTTCTCGCCCGCCTCCGGCAGTTCCTCGGCGGTGAGCTGACCGGAGCGGATGAGCATGTCGCGCACCGGCACCTTCAGCGCCCACGCCAGCCGCCGCATCGTCTCCAGATCCGGCAGGCTCTGCCGCTGCAGCAGCCGGGTGATGGCAGCGCGGTGCACGCCCGCCTCATCCGCGAGACGGGACTTGCCGCCTCCCCGCGGGCTGTCGATGTCGTAACCGCGTTCGCGGAGCAGTTGCTCGATCCAGGTGGCGAACCCGTCAGGGTCGTGTGCGGTCGCCATTGCCCTCCTCCTTCATGGTCCCCCCAGTCATCCACATACCCTAGCGTGCTTTCGCGCAAATAATTACGTGCACGCGGACGCGAAACTTACCGTAGGGCAACCAGCACCAACCGTAGGCGGAGCGCTGTACGCGAGGGGGTCCCCGAGCGCCGCGCCGCCCTCTGGATCGAGACCGCCTGCGCCTGTGCCCAGCAGGGCCGCCTCGCCGACGGCTACCAGGCCCTGCGGATCACCGTCCCGCCGTACGTGAAAGCCGCCATGGCCGCACACCCGGCGTACGGCCGCAGCCTGGACCAACTCCGGGAGATGGGCGTCCTGATCGGGTCGTACGAGCCGCACCTGCCGAAGGCAGGCGGCGGAGCCGACCTCTCCTGGTGGGAGGAACTGCTGGAGCTGCTGGACGGCGGGATCGAAGGATCCTCCGGACGGTGATCGAAGGTGGATCCCTCGGGGAGCACGTAGGGCGACCTGTGCGTAGGCGCTCTGGAGGTGGACGAGGGTCTGCTCGGCTGCCACCTCATGCTGGGCGTGCTGGTGGGTGCGATGCCAGTGCCTCGCGAACGCCACGGCGATGAGGACGGCGTCGAGCAGCATCGCCATTTGAGACATCGGGCGTCGGCGTGGCACAGATGGCACGCCACGGCACCTCTGAGGTGGGCTTTCGCGCGAGATGGGGCACGCGGAGGGCACGGCGGGCCCGGAGAGGTCTAGACAACAGAGGAGCCCCAGGTCGCTGACCTGGGGCTTTGTCGTGGAGCGGGTGACGAGAATCGAACTCGCGCTCTGAGCTTGGGAAGCTCATGTTCTACCATTAAACTACACCCGCGTCGATGAGAGGTGTGCCTCTCGTCGTCCGCACACTCTACCCCATCACCTCGGGGAGGCCGAAGCCTCTTGCCCGGGGGTGGGGTTTTCCGTTGCGTGGGAGGGCTGGGGCGGCGGGGGCTACGGGCGCCTCCCGGGCGGGAGTTGGGCGTTAGGGTGGATGGCGGTCCAGGGGCGGGCCGGGTGGGTTTGAGGGGATGTATCCCGTAATGTGGCGGCCTCCGGCCTCGCGGAAGGGACCCCATCTTGACCGAGTCGACCGTCGTTCGTTGTGCCGACGGGCACGTGTTCAGCACCCCCTCGCTGCCCATGCAGCGGCTCGGGGCGGGGCGGATCGGGCCGGGGCGGCTGGTGCGGTGTCCCCGGTGCGGGCGGTTGCGGCAGGTTGTTCCCATCGCCCGTCGCGCGGGGTAGCGGCGGCTGCGGCGTATCCTCGTGGGGTGCTGCTCTCAGACAAGGACATCCGGGCCGAGATCGACTCCGGGCGGGTGCGGATCGACCCCTTCGACGAGGGGATGATCCAGCCCTCCAGCGTGGACGTGCGACTCGACCGCTTCTTCCGGGTGTTCGAGAACCACCGCTATCCGCACATCGACCCCGCCGTCGAGCAGTCGGACCTGACGCGGCTGGTGGAGCCCGAGGGCGACGAGGCGTTCATCCTGCACCCCGGCGAGTTCGTGCTGGCGTCCACGTACGAGGTCATCACGCTGCCCGAGGACGTCGCCTCGCGACTGGAGGGCAAGTCCAGCCTCGGGCGGCTGGGGCTGCTGACGCATTCCACGGCCGGCTTCATCGACCCCGGCTTCAGCGGGCACGTCACCCTGGAGCTGTCCAACGTCGCCACCCTGCCGATCAAGCTCTGGCCCGGCATGAAGATCGGCCAGCTCTGCCTCTTCCGGCTCAGCTCGCCCGCCGAGCACCCCTACGGCTCGGCCAAGTACGGCTCCCGCTACCAGGGTCAGCGCGGGCCCACGCCGTCGCGGTCCTTCCTCAACTTCCACCGCACGCAGGTCTGATACGCGGGCCTCCCGCCTCCCTTACGTACCAACCACCCCTTGCGTACTGCTCTTTCGGGTTTTCTTTGAATGGTCATGGCCATGGCCATTCACATCGGTGCTGACTGCACGTACAACTCCCGGGTAACCCATGGGCCGTTGAGGGGAGACCTCATGATGCGCAGAGGGAGCGCGCGGCGGATCGTGTCCGTCGTCGCGGGAGTGCTGATGATGCTGTCCGGCGGAGGTGGTGCGGTCGCCGCGTCGGGGAGCGACGGGGGGCGCTCGGCCGCCGTCGCGCCGCTGCGGGGCGAGCTGGAGGGGCTACGGGCCGCGCAGGCACGGGAGTTGTACGGGAGCAGCGGCGTCCTGCCGCTGGACGAGCGGCCCACCTCGCTGGTCTCGCTCGGCGACAGTGAGATCAGCGGTGAGGGCGTCGGCACGTACGAGGCGGGGACCGACGGGCCCGACAACTGGTGCCACCGCTCCCCCCAGGCCGCCATCCACCGCACCGGTATCGCCGCCGACGTGACGTACAACTTCGCCTGCTCCGGCGCCTACACCGGCAATATCCGCATCGGCGGCGTCAAGCAGTACGCCGACCAGCCGGTGCAGAGCGACAGCCTGGCCGTCGCCGCCCGCAACACGCGCGTGAAGATGGTGCTGCTGGTCGCCGGGGCCAACGACGACCTGCAGTTCGCGCCGGTGATCACCGACTGCGTGACCCGGTGGTTCCTGCTCCAGGGTCCCTGCGAGGCGACGTACGGGCCCGGCTGGCAGTCGCGGGTGGACGGGCTGCTGCCCAAGGTCGAGGCGACGATCGGCGACCTGCGTACCGTGATGCGCGGCGCCGGGTACGCGGACGGCGACTACAAGCTCGTCGTGATGGGCTACCCCGGTCCGCTGAGCCCGGACTTCGCGGACAACCCCGCCTTCCCCGGCAAGCTGATCGGCGGCTGCACCGGCTACACCTCCGACGCCGCCTGGGGCCGCAACAGCGCCGTGCCGCTCTTCGCCACCGGCGTGCGCGAGGCGGCCCGGCGCAGCGGCGCGGTCTTCCTCGACAACTCGCGGCTCTTCCACGGCCACGAGGTCTGCATGGAGGACGCCTGGGCGCGCGGCCTCAGCGTCGACCTCACCCACCCCTTCCCGCCCGACTCCAACTCCGTGCGCCAGTCCTTCCACCCCAACGCCCGCGGCCACGGCGCCTTCGCCGCCTGCCTCACCGCCGTCTACCAGTCCGGCCTGCGGGAGGCCGGCTGCTTCGACCCGCTCGGTACGGGCACGCCCGTGCTGCGGGCCGGGGCGTGGGACGACGCCCTGGCCCCGCTGCGGGGCGCCGCGACCGGCAGCTGCGTGGACGCCCTCGGGGCGGCCAGCGCCAACAACACCGGTGTGGGCGGCTGGGGTTGCCACGGCGGGCGCAACCAGCTGTGGTGGCACGATCCGCAGCGGGGCACGATCCACAGCGGGCTGACCCACGACCGCTGCCTCGACGTGCCGGGCGCGCGGTACACGGCGGGCGCGGCGCTGGTGCTGTGGAACTGCCACGGGGCGGCGAACCAGCGCTTCGTACGGCAGGGCGAGACGCTGCGGCCGCAGGCGGCTGCCGGGCTGTGCCTGACGCTCGCCTCGGCGACCGACCGGGTGCGGCTGCGGGCCTGCGACGGGTCGGCGGGGCAGCGGTTCTCGTAGCCCGGCGTGGAAAAGCGGCGTGAAAAAGCGGTATGAAGAAGAGGGGCCCTCCCGGACTCCGGGAGGGCCCCTCTCGTACCTCTCGTACCCAACTCGGCTACAGCGTGCCCAGCTTGATCAGGAACAGCAGTGCCAGCAGCTGGATCGAGCTCGCCGCCAGCGCGCGCGGCCACGGCAGGTCGTGCGACCTGGCCGTCATCAGGGTCAGCAGCGCGCCCGCCACCACCAGCGTCGCCCAGCCCACGGCCTGCACCGGCGTCGCGTCGCCGCCCAGGAACATCGCCAGGAGGAGGCGGGGCGCGTCGGTGAGGGAGACGATCAGCATCGACAGGCCCACGGTGGGCGCCCAGGTGCCGTTGCCGCCGAGCTGGCGGGCGAGGGTGTGGGTGACCACGCCCAGCAGCAGGAAGCCGATGAGGACGAAGACGCAGGTGGCCAGGACGTACGGCACGGAGGTGGCGAGCGTGGAGTTGAGGACGTCCGTGCGGGCCTCCTCGAAACCGAAGATCGCCAGCACGCCGTAGAGGAAGGTGACGGTCAGCGCGGGGCCCCACAGGGTGTGGTCGCGCATCTGCCAGAAGGTGCGGTCGGGGTGGCGGACGATGCCGCTCAGGAGGTCCTTCCAGTGCAGGCGCGGGCCGGCGGGCACGGGGGCGCCGCCGCTCTGGTAGGTCTGGCCCTGCTGGTACGGGGCCTGCTGGTACGGGCCCTGCTGACCGTGTGCCTCCGGGGAGTAGCCGACGCCGTAGGGCTGGGTGTGCCCCGGGTTGTCGGACCGGTGGGGGCCGCCGGCGAAGTACTCCGGTCCGCCCTGGGCGCCCTGACCGCCCGGTCCGCCCTGCCACTGCCCGCCCGGGGCGCCGTGGGGGCGCTGGGGCGCGCCGTATCCCGGGGTGGGCCCCTGCTCGTACGGGGGACGACCCTGACCTTGCTGCCGTGCGCCGTGGGGGTTGCGTCCACGGCCGTTCCTGAATCCAGCCACGTATTCGAACGTACCTGGTCCGGGGAGGCCCGCGGGACCAGGTACGGCATTGTGACCGGGCCGCTACACGGCGGGGCGGCCGGCCGGCGCCGGGGAGCGGTCCGGCATCCGCCGCGCACCGGGCTGCGGGCGCGGCGGATGCCGGATGGCACTTCAGTGGGGCAACTCAGTGGGGCAACTCAGTGGGCGAACCTCGATCCGAAGGACGAGAAGCCTCCCGGCCCGCCCAGGCCGGACTGGCTGAAGTAGGTGACGCCGGAGGTGCTCAGGCCACCGGTGGCGGAGGACCTCAGATACCAGACCATGCCCGTTCCCG
The DNA here is from genome assembly GCF_042663125.1 of Streptomyces polyrhachis. Lineage (NCBI taxonomy): Bacteria > Bacillati > Actinomycetota > Actinomycetes > Kitasatosporales > Streptomycetaceae > Streptomyces > Streptomyces polyrhachis. The sequence goes on from NZ_JBHSZO010000003.1 coordinate 99,282, forward strand.
CGTTCTCGTCCCGGGAGCCGACGAGCAGTTCGCTGCGGCCGTCGGCGTTGGCGTCGGGGAGGCCGACGGCGAAGCCGAAGGAGTCCCTGGGCTCGTTGCCGCCCGGGATGCCCGAGGTGTTCTGCTCGTACGCCACGGCCCCCGTGCCGGTGAGTCCGGTCGAGGAGCCGCGCAGGACGGTGACCAGTCCCGCGTCGAGCACGCCGCCGAGGTCCTCGCCCTCCGAGCCGACGGCCACGTCCCCGTACCCGTCGCCGTTGACGTCGCCGATGGCCACGTCCCAGCCGAAGTGGTCGTCGGCCTCTCCGCCACCGGGGATGCCCGCGGTGTCCTGGGTGATCTTCACGGGGGTACGGGTGGTGCTCAGGCCCGTGGCGCTGCCGTAGGTGACCGTGATCGCACCGCCCAGGGCGCCGTCCGGTGACCAACTCCGCTTCTCGAACGCGTGGCCGGTGACGACGTCCCCGTAGCCGTCCTTGTTGATGTCGCCGATCGCCGCCGTGTAGCCACCGGCGAGCTTGCCCGCGGGGGCGAGGCCGGAGGTACCGCCGCGGTAGAGGATGCTGCGGTCGACGTAATCGCCGCCGCTGGTCTCGTAGTTGCCCATCATCAGCAGCTCGTCGGCGGCGTCGCCGGTGACATTGCCCGCGATCATCACCTCGCCCACATCCATCCGGGCCTGGGCGTACGGGTCGAGGTCCTGGCGCTTCGCCGCCTGGCCGGTGCGGGTGAGGGGACCGTAGAAGATGTTGATCCCCGGGGTTCCGTTGACTGCCAGGTCCTTCTTGCCGTCACCGTTGTAGTCGCCGACCGCGACCACCCCACCGAACCAGTGGTGGTTCTCGGGGAACGGCCCCTTGAGGTCGCTCCCGGAGGTCAGTCCGGCAGCACTGCCCCACAGGATGGTGACGGTTCCGGCGTCGCCCGTGCTGCCTATCCTCTCGTTGGGCTGTACGACCACCAGGTCCGTGTACCCGTCGCCGTCCATGTCGCCGGCGGACTGGTCCCAGCCGAACTCGTCGCCCGACTCCGCCGTGCCGGGGATGCCGGAGGTGTCCTGGCTGATCACCTGGCGCCTGGTCTTGTCCAGTCCGGTCGCCGATCCGTAGACGACGGCCACGGTGCCGGCGCTCGCACGGCCGTTGACCGTCGTCTGCGGGGCGGAGATCGCCGTGTCGGCGAAGCCGTCGCCGTTGAAGTCCGGCTTGGGAACAGTGATCGCGGCCGAGGCGGTTCCGCCGGTCAGCGTCAGCAGACCGCTGGTGAGGGCTGCGGTCAGGGTGGCGGAGAAGGTGACGTGAAGTCTCTTGCCCATAAGTGTTGTTGCTCCGTGAGGAGTGGGAGGGGATGGTCGCCGGTGGGCGCCGGGAGGGCGCCCACCGGGGGTGGGCGTCAGTTCGCCGCGTTGCCGCCGTAGACCGGGTAGCCCGTGGTCGAGACGCCGACCGCGCTCGGGCCGAAGAGGACCGCGCCGGTGACGCCGATCCGGCCGTTGGCGGCCTTCAGGACGGTCATCGCGCCGTTGAAGTCGTTCTCGCCGATCGAGCCGATGGTGAGGTCCGCCTGGCCGTCGCCGGTGACGTCGGCGAGCTTGACCTCCGAGCCGAAGTTGTCGTCCTTCTCGCCGACGCTCGGGACGCCGGTGGTGTCCTGCTGGAAGAACTGCATGCCGGTGGAGGTGTTCAGGCCGCTCGCGGAGCCGTAGAGCACGGTGACGGAGCCGCTGTTGGCGATGCTGGTGCCGGAGGAGTTGGTGAGGTTCTCACCCCAGGCGCCGATCGCCAGGTCGGCCATGCCGTCGTTGTTGATGTCGCCCAGCGAGACCTCGCCGCCGAAGGCGTCGCCCGCCTCCGAGCCGCCGGGGACGTTGCCGGAGTTCTGGGAGACGGTCTGCGAGCCCTGGGGGCCGGAGGGGGATCCGTAGCGGACGACGACCTTGCCGCCGTCGGAGGAGTCGGGGGTGCCGGAGCTGTCCCACTCGATGCCGGTGACGATGTCGCCGTAGGTGTCGCCGTTGATGTCGGCGATGCCGGTCATGATGCCGGAGGTCAGCTGCTGGTAGGAGCCGGTCAGCCCGGTCGCGGAGCCCTGGAAGTAGTAGTTGGCGTTCCAGCCGTCGTTGTTGGCGTCGAAACCGTCGATGACGAGGTCGTCGCGCTGGTCGCCCGTCACGTCGCCCGCGTGGATCGTGAGCGCGCCGAGCGGCCGGCCGTCCACCGTGCCGGAGTGGATGGGCGGGGAGACGGTGGAGCGGCCCGCGAAGGTGGTCGAGCTGGTCGTACCCCCCTTGAAGATCCAGGTCTTGGCGTGGTCGCTGCCGACCGCGAGGTCGTCCCGGCCGTCGCCGTCGAAGTCGCCGGCGGCCAGCGCCTGGCCCCAGGCGTCGTGGCTGCTCGGGGCCGGGTCGACCAGGGCGGCGCCGCCCTTCAGGCCGGTCGGGGAGCCGAAGAAGAGGTGGACGACGCCCGCGGTCACGTCGGTGCCCAGCGTCTCCCTGCTGGCACCGACCGCGAGGTCGTCGTAGCCGTCGGCGTTGAAGTCACCGATGGCGCTGGACCAGCCGAAGCCGTCGTGCTTCTCGGCCGTGCCCGCCACACCCGCCGAGTCCTGGCTGAACGTCTGGCGCTTGGTGGTGGTGGTGAGCCCGTTCGCCGAGCCGTACTGCACCACGATCTGGCCCGCGCCCTCGCGGCCGTTGACGTAGGCGTTGCCCGCCGAGTAGGCGACGTCGGCGTAGCCGTCGTTGTTGAAGTCGGCAAAGTCGCCCTTGGCCAGGGCGGATGCCTGCCCGGCCGTCGCGGCCAGCAGGCCGCCGGTCAGCGCGGCGGCAGCGGCGGTCGCCAGCGCGACGCGGAAACGAAGCGTCATGTGTAGGTCTCCCGTTGGATCGGTAGGCGCATCGGAGCCGCCGCCGGCCCGAAGCCGGCGGCGGCGCGTCGATCCCTACGCGGTCATGGGCCGCTACGGGGCGCCGCGCCCGGTTCGTCACCGGCACGGCGCCGTAGTCGGCGTCGAGAAGACCTGGGAGGCGTCCGAATGGTTGTACGAGAGACGTGGGTTTCATGGAATCCGTGTGAACTCCGCGGCCCCCGCCATCCGGATGCCGCCTGCCCCTACTCGTCCATCGCCGCCCCGTACATCGTGTCCGTACGCCAGGCGCCGAGCGTGCCGCCGTCGTACGTCCACGAGCCCTTGGCTGTGATACCGGACGACGTGGCGGGCAGCACCCACATGACGCCGTCGTTCGTGTTCTCGCCGGGGGCCGCGGCCAGCAGGCCGAAGAGGCCGTCGTTGTTGGCGTCGGTCAGGCGCACCTGCCCGCCCCAGCGGTCGGAGGTCTCCGCCCCGCCGGGGACATAGGCGGAGTTCTGGTCGAAGCTGCGGGCTCCCGTCGCCGTCAGGCCGCCCGGCGCCCCGCGCAGCACCCACACCGCGCCCGCGTTGGACACCGATCCGACGTCCTCGCCGGGAGCGCCGATCGCCAGGTCGGGCAGGCCGTCGCCGTTGGTGTCGCCGGCGGAGAGGTCGGCTCCCCACTGGTCACCGCTCTCGCCGCCGCCGGGGACACCGGTGGAGTTCTGCGTCCAGTGCTGCGCCCGCACCGGGTCGAGGCCGGAGAGGTCGCCCTTGGCGAGGTAGATGTCCACCGCGCCGCCGGTGGACGCCGCGCCCGTACCCGTGTCGCCGATGGCCAGATCGTCCTGGCCGTCGTGGTTGAAGTCGCCCGCGGTGACGGTCGGTCCGCCGTCGAAGACGCCGCCGGAGGACATGTCGTCGATGTTGGCACTGCCGTGCAGCACGTCGGTGCCGCCCGCGCCGCCGCCGTCGCCCGTGGTGATCCCGCCGATGGCGAGGTCGGCCCAGGAGTCCTCGTTGAAGTTGCCGTGGCTGAGGGTGCGCAGGCCGTATCCGCTGGCCGCCGCGGTGGCGTCCTTGGTCTGCGGGCGGATGACCGTGCGCTCCTTCGCGAGTATCAGGCTGCCGCGCTTCCCGGCGGACTGGGCGCTCTTCCCGGTGGTCGCCGCCAGGTCGCCCGGGCCGAGGATGTAGAGCAGCAGCGCGTCGTTCTCCAGTATCGCGATGCTGTCGCGCGGGTAGGCGTCCGGGTCGTCGGAGAGGAGGGCGAAGAAGCGGGCCGCCTCGATGTTGCGGCCGAACTTCGCGCCCGTGCGCGCCTGCTCGTGGTCCTCCATCCACATGTTCTCCGCGCTGTGCAGCCCGGTCGGCGAGCCCCAGAAGATCGTGGCGCCGCCCGCGTCCTTGAAGGCTCCGAGGTCCTCGCCGGGGATGCCGACGATCGCGTCGTCGTAGCCGTCGTTGTCCAGGTCGCCGGAGGCCACCGCCCAGCCGAAGCCGTCGCCGGCCTCGGCGCCGCCGGGCACGCCGGTGCTGTTCTGGTGGATGACCGTTCGCTTGGTGGTGCTGATGCCGCCGGCCGAGCTGTACTGCACGGTGACGTAGCCGGCGCCCTTGGCGCCGCCCACCGTGGCGCCGGGGGCGCCGACGAGGACGTCGTCGCGGCCGTCGCCGTTGAAGTCGCAGTTGCGCTGCTGCCAGCCGATCGAGGGGAAGGGTACGGGCGCGGCCTCGGCGGCCGGTGCGGTCGCCGCCGCACCCGCAACGGTCAGTAGGGCGGTCGCGGCCAGGGCCGTGAACGTGGAATGACGCACGGGGTTGCCTCCTCGGGCTCCTCGGATACCCGCGGCCGGACACAGCCGGTCACGGCGGTCGGTGCGTGGGGGAGCGGCGGAGTGGTGCGGACAGGAAGCTGAGCGGCCTCACCACGGAAGACACCCGACGTTCACCTACGGTTGCACTCCCCCTCGTCCGATTTCCCCGCGATCATCCGATCGGTAGACCCTGGGGCTCCTTGACCCGCTTCATGATGATCTGCGAGTTCACCTCCGTGACACCGTCCAGCGCGGTCAGCCGCTCGATCCACAGCTGCTCGTACGCCGCGAGGTCCGCCACCGCGATCCGCAGCAGGCAGCCGGGACTGCCGAAGAGGCGGTACGCCTCGACCACGTCCGGGATGTCCCGCAGCGCCGCCTCGAACGCCTCGACGGCCGCGCGGTCGCGCCGTACCTCGATGGAGACCAGCACCTCGAAGCCGCGTCCGACCGCCGCCGGGTCGATCACCGCCCGGTAGCCGAGGATCACCCCGTCCGCCTCCAGCCGGCGCACCCGGCGCAGGCAGGCGGAGGGGCTGAGCCCGACGCGGTCGGCCAGCTCCTGGTTGCTGAGCCGGCCGTCGCCTTGAAGCTCGCGCAAGATACGGCGGTCAATGCGGTCCATGACGCAATTATCCGCCGCCCACACCCCCGGTCCGGGGTGGAACTCGCAATCCGATACGACCCCTTTTTTCCTAACCTTGCGGGTATGAACGACCTCAAGCGCATCGTCCTCATCTCCACCGGCGGCACCATAGCCAGCCGCTGGCAGGGTTCCGGTTACGCCGCCGACGCCGCCGGCGCCGAGGTGCTGGCCGGGTCCGCCGTGCCCGAGGGCGTGCGGGTCGAGGTCGTGGACCTCTTCAACGTCAACAGCTCGCGGATGACCACCCGCCGCCAGCTCACCCTGCTGCGCACCGTCCACGAGGTCCTCGCCGACCCCGGGGTCGCGGGCGTCGTCGTCACGCACGGCACGGACACCCTGGAGGAGACGGCCTTCCTGCTCGACCTCCACCACGGCGACGAGCGCCCCGTGGTCCTCACCGGCGCCCAGCAGCCGTACGGCACCGAGGGCGGCGACGGCCCCGGCAACCTCTGCGACGCGCTGCGCACCGCCTCCAGCGACACGGTGCGCGGGCTGGGGGTGCTGGTGGTCTTCGACGGCCTGGTGCACGCCGCGCGCGGCACGCTCAAGGCGCAGACCCTGGCGGCGGAGGCGTTCGCCGACCCCGGCGCGCCGCCGCTGGGCCGGGTCGGCTTCAGCCGGGTGGACCTGTACCGCAGGCCGCTGCGTCCGGCTCCGCTCCCGCTGCCGCGGGCGGTGTACGCCCCGGACTACGCGGACGCCGAACTCCCCCGCGTGGACGTGCTGTTCCACCACACCGACGGCGACCCCGTGCTGCTGCGCGCGGCGCTGGCGGCGGGCGCGCGCGGGCTGGTGCTGGTCGGTACGGGCGCGGGGAACGCGACGCCGGAGTACGCGCAGGCGGTGGCGGAGGCGGTCGGGCGGGGTGTCCCGGTGGCGCTGAGCACCCGCGTCGCGGCCGGCCCGGTCGCCGAGATGTACACCGGCGGCGGCGCGGTGGACCTGGCGGCGGCGGGCGCGGTCCTGGGCGGCACCCTGCGCGCCGGCCAGCTGCGGATCGCCCTGGTGGCGGCGCTGCTGGCCGATGCGCAGGAGGGCGCCGACACCGCGGGGCTGCTCGCCTCGCTGGTCGACCCGGGCGCTCCGGGCGGCGGGGTCCGTACGGACGAGGCGGTCGCGGCCTAGCGGCGGGCGCTGTGACCTGCGCCGGGGCCTACTCCGGATCGGGCACGCGGTAGCCGGGCACGGACGGCCAGCGCACGGTGAGGACGACGGACTCCTCCTCCGCCTCCCAGGAGTGGTCCACGCCCTTGCCCCAGACCACGTACTCGCCCTGCTCGCCCAGCACCACGCTGCGATCGGGGAAGTCCAGCCGGAAGCGCCCGCTGATCAGCACCAGCAGCGCCGTGCGCACCTCGCCGCGCGCCCACTGCGCACGCCGGTCACCGACCGGGTGGACCCCCCACTTGATCTCCACGTCCTCGCTGTGGCGGGGATCCCCGGCCTCCTTGAAGTGCCCGAGCAGCCAGCCCCGGTCCAGCGCCGCGTCGCGGTCCGCGCGTCCTACGTAGAGCGTGTCGTCCATGCGGCCGATGCTGCCAGACCGCGGACCGGGCGGACGGCGGGGGTCAGCGTCGTCCCGTACGACCGCGATGGGCCGCGACGCGGGACCTGCTGCCGCAGGCCGGGGAGCAGTAGCGGCGCGGGGAGCCGGGGCCGGTGCGCAGGAAGAGGCTGCCGCAGTCGGCCGCCGCGCAGGTGCCCCAGGCCAAGGCGCCGCGTTCACTGATGAGTTGGGCCAGGGCGTGGGCGGAGGAGGCGAGGAACCAGTCCGCCCAGGACGCCTCGTCGTCGCGGTCCACGTGCAGGTGCCAGGCATGGCCGTCGTGGCGGGAGAGGCGCGGGCGCGCGCCGCACTGCGCCAGGATCGCGTTGAGGGCGGGCGCGGCCTCGTCGAGGTCCGCGGCCGTCAGCACCTCGTCGGTCAGGCGCCGCACGGCCGTACGCAGCCCGGCGGCGTCCGCCTCCGAGAACTCCCCTTCCGCGAGCCCCTGTTCACCGTGGCGCTCCAGCAGCTCCGCGAGGGCCGCGCGGGGCAGCCGGGGGTCGGCGCGGACCGCGTTGGCCAGGTCGACGAGCCGCTCGGCGGGGCGGAATCCCTGCTTGTGCACGGCTCCACGATATCTGTAACGTCTTGTTTCATGAAGCCGTTACTCGCTCTCCTGCTCACCGCCGCCACCGGCGCCCGCCTCGCCGAGGAGGGCGTCGGGATCGCGCTGGTGCTGCTCGCGCGGGAGCGGACCGGGGACAGCGCCGCGGCGGCGGCCGTCCTCGCGGCCTGGCTCGCACCGCACGTGCTGGCCGCCCCGGTGGCGGGGGCCCTGGCGGCGCGGGCTCGGCGGCGGGGGCTCTTCTACGGGGGCGCGCTCGCCGTCCTCGCGGTGTCCATCGGCGCCCTCGCGCTGCTGCTGGGCCGGGTGCCGACCGGGATCGCGGTGGCCGTCGCGGTGGCGGGCGGCGCCTGCGGACCGGTGGTCACGGGCGGCCTGTCGAGCCTGCTCGCGGAGCCGGCACCACCGGGCCCGGCCCGCGACCGGGCGTACGCGCTGGACGCGGTGACGTACAACGTGGCCGGCGTCGGCGGCCCCGCGCTGGTGGCGCTGACGGCGGCGGTCGCGGGCCCGGCGGCGGCCGGGGCGCTGCTGGCGACCGTGGCGGGGGTCTCGGCGGTGGCGGTGGGCTGCGCGCTGACCCGGCGGCGCGGCGGCACGCGCAACTCCCCCGACGCCATGCCCGCCTCCCCCGACTCCGCGCACAACTCCCCCGATCCAGGAGCGCCGGCCCGCCCGGCCAGGAGCGGCACCCGCCCCGCCCTCGCCACCCTGTGGCAGGTCCGCCCCCTTCGGGCGATCACCGCCGCGACCACCCTGGCCTTCCTCGGCGTCGGCGGACTCACCCTGACCGCCGTCGAGTTGGAGGCCGCCCGCGGCTATCCCGGCGAGGGCGGCGCCCTGATGACGCTCTTCGCCGCCGGCGCCCTCGCCGGCTCCCTCCTCACCGCACGCGCCGCGCCCCGTACCACCGCGCGCCGCCTCGCCGTCCGCAGCCTGCTCGGCACCGGCCTCGCACTGGCCGCCGCGGCCCTCGCCGCGCCGTTCGTACTCTGCGCGGCGCTCTTCGCCCTCGCCGGCCTCTGCGACGGCCCGCTGCTCACCGCCACCCTGCGCATCCGCGCCGACCACGCCCCCGCGGCCCTGCGCACCCAGGTCTTCACCCTCGGCGCCGGACTGAAGGTCACCGCCGCCGCGGCGGGCGCCGCGCTCACCGGGGCGGCGGTGGCGCTCGCCGCGCCCGAGGCGGTCCTGCTGGCCGTCGCCGCACTGCAGTTGGCGGCGGCGGAGCTGCTGCGGCGCACCTGGCGGCCGGGAGGCGGCGTACACACGAGCGAGGCGGTTCGGGTGGGGGCCGGGTGAGGGGTGGCAGGCGGTCGCGTGCATAGGGTGTCTCCTACGTCACACACGGTGAGGAGAGCGGGAGCACGTGAGCGCGATCGGTGTCGGGGAAGCGGTTGTCCTGGGGATTGTCGAGGGGGTGACGGAGTTCCTGCCCATCTCCTCCACCGGGCATCTGAAGATCACCGAGGGCCTGATGGGCATGGACGTGGACTCCAAGCCCGTCGTCGCCTTCACCGCCGTGATCCAGGTCGGGGCGATCGCCTCCGTGTTCGTCTACTTCTTCAAGGACATCAGGCGCTTCGCCACCGCCTGGCTGCGCGGCATCCTGCACCGCGACCAACGCGGCGGCCACGACTACAAGTTCGCCTGGTGGGTCATCTACGCCACCATCCCCATCGTCGTCGTCGGACTCGCCGCGAAGTCCCTCATCGAGGGGCCCCTCGCCTCGCTCTGGGTCGTCGCCGGCTCGCTGATCGTCGGCAGCGGGATCATGTACGTCGCCGACCGCTACGGGACCCACCAGCGCGACGACGAGCAGGTGACGTTCGCCGACGCGATGCTGGTGGGCGGCTCGCAGATCCTCGCGCTGCTCTTCCCCGGCTTCTCGCGCTCCGGGGCGACGATCTCCACCGGCCTGCTGCTGGGCCTCAAGCGCGTCGCGGCGACGAAGCTCTCCTTCTTCCTCGGGCTGCCGGCGCTCACGGGCGCGGGGCTGTACGAGCTGAAGGACGCGGTCGGCGGCGGGGTGGGGGTGGCGCCGCTGGTGGTCGGCACCGCGGTGTCGTTCGTGGTGGCGTACATCTCGATCGCGTGGCTGCTGCGGTACGTCGCCAAGCACGACTTCGCGATCTTCGTGATCTACCGGATCGTGGTGGGGCTGCTGCTGTTCGCCCTTCTGGGGGCGGGAGTTATCAACTCCTGAGGGGCTTTCCCCCTCAACTGGGGCTTTTCATCATCCAGTTGGCCAACTTGCTTGGGGGCAGCAGCACTTGGCCAACTGTCTTTCGTACGGCTCCAGTTCACACGCACAAACGCATCGCGCCCCGCCGTACCCCCGTACCGACGGGACGCGATGCACGTCCGGATGACCGTACGACTATCCGACCGACGGCCCTGATGATCCTGGTACGAACCGATAACCCACGTTTCGTACCGTCAGAATGACCGACGGATCATGCGGATCGTCGCCGATCCGGTCCCGCAGCCGCCGGATGTGCACGGCGATGGTGTTGGACTTCGGCGCGGTGCCGCCCCACAGCTCCGCGCTGATCTGGTCGCGGGTGACGACCTTCTCCGCGTTGGCCACCAGCAGGTGCAGCAGTTTGAACTCCCGCAGCGGCAGCTGCACCAGCCGCCCGGCGATGCGCGCCTCGAAGGTGCCCGGGTTGATGCTGTACACCCCCGCGCTCACCGTCCGGTCCACCTCGTAGCCGACCGGACCGGTCACCCCGAGGAGCTTGAGCACCTCGTACGGGCGGTACGGACGCGCGACGCAGGCGCTGGCCCCCGCGGTCAGCGCCTCCACCGCGTCCTCGGCGTCCTCGGGACCCACCCCGATGATCACCGGGGTGGTGCAGCGGCGGCGCAGCACCTCCACCACCCGCGCCCCCGGTACGAGCGGCAGCTTCGCGCTGACCAGCACCGCGTCCGGGTTCTGCAGGCCGACCTGGAGCAGCGCCTCGGCCCCGTCGGAGCAGAAGACGACCTTGACCTGGTGCCCGGCGAGGTGCTCGGCCAGCTCGTGCGCCACCTGCTCGTCGGCGTCCGCGAGCAGCAGCACCCGGCCGCCGTGCCGCTGCCCGGGAAGGGCCGGTCTCGCCGACACCGACGCCGACGGGAGGGACGGCGGCGCGGGCGGCCGGGGGGCGGACTGCATCGTCGTCAGTTCCCCGTCACCCGAAGCGGCCGGTGATGTAGTCCTCCGTGCGCTGGTCGCTGGGGCTCTCGAAGATCTTGCGCGTGGTGTCGTACTCGACGAGTCGCCCGTGGCGGACCCCGGCGTCGTCGACGCCGGCCGTGAAGAAGGCGGTCCAGTCGGAGACGCGGGCGGCCTGCTGCATGTTGTGCGTGACGATGACAATCGTGAACTCCGCTGCGAGCTCCACCATCAGGTCTTCGATCTTGGCGGTGGCGATCGGGTCGAGGGCCGAGCACGGCTCGTCCATGAGGATCACTTCGGGCTTCACGGCGATGGCGCGGGCGATGCACAGCCGCTGCTGCTGGCCGCCGGACAGGGCGAGCGCCGAGTTCTTCAGCTTGTCCTTGACCTCGTCCCACAGGGCGGCGCCGGTCAGCGCCTCCTCGACGAGGTCGTCCGTCGCCGACTTCGACAGGCGGCCCTTGCGGCCCTGGTTGACCCGGGGTCCGTAGGCGATGTTGTCGTAGATCGACTTGGGGAAGGGGTTGGGCTTCTGGAAGACCATCCCGATCCGCCGGCGGACCTCGATGGGGTCGATGTCCGCGCCGTAGAGGTCCTCGCCGTGGTAGGCGACCTTGCCCGTGACACGCGCGCCGGGGATCAGGTCGTTCATCCGGTTGAAGCAGCGGATCACGGTGGACTTGCCGCAGCCGGAGGGGCCGATCATCGCGGTGATCTGGCGGCGCCCGATGGTCATGTTGACGTCGCGGACGGCCTTGTGGTCGCCGTAGTAGATGTCGAGGTCGGAGACCTCGTACACCGGGTCGGCGAGGGAGGGCTGCGGCCTCTCGTGTCCCTGGGGCGCGAGCTCGATCGCCATGGTGGAGGTTTCCTTGTGGGGGTTCTTGTGGGGAGCGGTCTGCGGCTGGTTCGGGATGGTCATCGCGGTCACCATCGCTTCGAGTAGCGGTTGCGCAGCCAGATCGCGGCCGCGTTCATGAGCAGGAGGATCGCCAGGAGTACGACGATCGCGGCGGCGGCGAGGTAGTGGTACTCCTCGCGGGACTCGCGGATCCAGAAGAAGATCTGCATCGGCAGCGCGGTGAACTGGCTCTGCGCGCCCTCGGGGTTGAAGGGCACGTAGACGGCGATGCCGAGCATGACCAGCGGCGCCGCCTCGCCGATCGCGCGCGAGAGCGCCAGGATCGAGCCGGTGGCGATGCCGGGCACGGCCGCGGGCAGCACCTGGCGGCGGATCGTCTGCCACTGGGTGGCGCCCAGGGCCAGGGAGCCCTGGCGGATCGTGGGCGGCACAGCGCGGATCGCCTCGCGCGAGGCGATGATCACGACCGGGAGCACCAGCAGGGAGAGCGTCAGCGCGCCGGTCAGCACCGTGTTGCCGAGCTTCATCTGGCGGGCCAGGATGCCCAGGCCCAGGATGCCGTAGACGATCGAGGGGACGGCCGCCAGGTTCTGGATGTTCAGCTCGATCAGGCGGTTGTACCAGCGGTTGGTGTCCGCGTACTCCTCCAGGTAGATCGCCGCCATGATGCCGGTGGGCAGGCAGAACAGCGCCGTGAAGGAGATGACCCAGAGCGTGCCGAGGATGGCGGACTGGCCGCCGGAGGCCGCCGGGTCGATGGTGTCGGGGAAGTTGGTGAACAGCCGCGAGTCCAGGCGCGGGAGCGCCTCGCTGACGATGTAGGCCAGCAGCACGGCGAGGAAGACCACGCCGACCGCGAGGCAGGCCATCAGCAGCCACTTGAACACCGACTCGCCCGGACGCATCCGGGGTCCGCGCAGTGCGCCGGGCTCCAGCTCGGGTGCGGGCCTGCGGTCCTGTACGACCTTGGCGAGGCTCATTCGTACACCTCCCGGTACTTGCGCACCAGCCGCATGCTGATCATGTTCATCACGAAGGTGAGGACGAACAGCACTGCGCCCACCGCGAAGATGGTCTTGTACTCGAAGGAACTGGTGGCGACGTCGCCGGAGCCCGCCTGGGCGATGAAACCGGTCATGGTCTGCATCGGCTCCAGCGGGTTGAGGCTCACCTTGGTCGACTGGGTGCCCGAGATGATCGCGACGATCATCGTCTCGCCGATGGCGCGCGAGACGCCCAGCACGCAGGCCGCGACGATGCCGGAGAGCGCGGCGGGGACCACCACGCGCAGCGCGACCGTGCGGCGGCCCGAGCCCAGCGCGTACGCGCCGTCGCGCAGCGCGTGCGGGACGGCGGACATCGCGTCCTCGGCGAGGGAGGCGATGGTGGGGATGACCATGACGCCCATGACCAGGCCGGCGACCAGCGCGTTCTGGAACTCCGGGGCCTCGCCGGGCAGCGGCCAGTGCTCGCGCAGCAGCGGGGTGAGGAAGAACAGGCCGAAGAAGCCGTACACCACGGTCGGGATGCCGGCGAGGACCTCCAGCGTCGGCTTGAGCACCGCGCGCACCCGGGGGCGGGCGTACTCGCTCAGGTAGATCGCCGAGCCGATGCCCACCGGGATGGCCACCAGCAGTGCGATCGCGGTGATGAGGAGCGTGGCGGTGAGCAGCGGCAGGATGCCGTACGAGGGGTTGCTGAACAGGGCGGTCCACTTGGTGCCGCCGAAGAACTCCCCGAAGCCGACGCGCTTGAAGAAGTTGATGGTGGGGGGAAGGAGGGATATGACGATGCCCACCGTGGTGGCCACCGACACCAGGGCGGCGAGCAGGAGCAGCCCCTTGACCGCCAGCTCGCCGTAGCGCGGGCGGCCCCGCCGCAGGGACCGGGTCCCTGCGGGGGGCTGCGTCAGACGAAGGTCTGTCACGATGTCCGTTTCTGCCGTTTCGTTACTTCAGCTTGGCGGCAGCCGCGGTCAGCTCGGACTCCTGCTCCGTGCTGAGCGGGATGAACTTCGCCTTCTCGGCGATGGACTTGTTGTTCTTGACGAAGTAGTCGATGAACGCCTTGACCTCGGGGCGGCCCAGCGCCTTCTCCGAGGGGTAGATGAACAGCGGGCGGGCCAGCGGGGTGTAGCTGCCGTCCTGGGCGGCCTGGGCGCTCGGCGCCACGCAGCCCTTGCCGCCGTCGATCTTGACGACCTTCAGCTTGTCCTGGTTCTCCTCGAAGTAGGTGTAGCCGAAGTAGCCCAGGCCGCCCTTGGTGCCGGAGACACCCTGCACCAGGACGTTGTCGTCCTCGCTCGCGGTGTAGTCCTCGCGCGAGGCGTTCTTCTCGCCGTTGATCTCCTCGGTGAAGTACTCGAAGGTGCCCGAGTCCGTACCGGGGCCGAAGAGCTTCAGCGGCTCGGCCGGGAACTTGGCGTCGACGTCCTTCCAGGTCTTCGCCTTGGAGCCGGGCTCCCAGATCTTCTTCAGCTGCTCGACCGTGAGGCACTCGGCCCAGTCGTTGTCCTTGGAGACGACCACGGAGAGCGCGTCGTTGGCGATGTGCAGCTCGGTGTACTTGACACCGGCCTTCTCGCACAGCGGGGCCTCCTCGTCGTCCTTGATCGGACGCGAGGCGTTGGAGATGTCGGTCTCGCCGGCGCAGAACTTCTCGAAGCCGCCGCCGGTGCCGGAGATCGCCACCGTGGTGTTGACGCCGGAGTTCTCCTGCTTGAAGAGCTGGCCGGCCGCGATGGTCAGCGGGCCGACCGTCGAGGAGCCGTCGATCTTGATGGTGCCGGAGAGGCTCTTGGCGCCGTCCTTGCCCGAGTCGCCCTTGCCGGCCTCCTCGCCGCCGCAGGCGGCCAGGCCCATGATCATGACGGGGGTCGCGACCAAGGCGCCGATACGGATGGCCCGCGAAGACTTGCGGGAGGCCTGACGGGTGCCCCCGAGGTTCGTCTGCACGCTCACTGCCCTCTTTACGTGTGTCGGTCGGCAGAACTTCCGCTTCTGCCAGGGGATGTACGGGCCAGGAGCCCGGCAGGTCTTATAAAAGGACCCGCAGCCAGACACGAACGGGTGAAGTCGGTTAACGAGAGGTGAACATCGGCGTGCCAGTGGGTGCTTGCGTTATCGCGGCGTTATTTCCCGCATCGACGCAGGTGAACACGGGTGGGGGGCGAGGGGAGGGGAAAGCCGCCGGAGGCGGGGGCGCGGGCCTGGGGCGACGCCCCCGCCTCACTCCTCGTGCGTGCGCTTGAGCCTGCCCAGCGCCGCGCGCAGCCCGTCCTCCTGCTTCGGGCTGAGCGGGATGTACTTGGCCCGCTCGGCGATCTTCGCGTGGTTGTCGACGTAGAACTCCACGAAGGCCAGCACCTCGGGGCGGGCCAGCGAGGCGGTGGAGGGGTAGATGAACAGCGGCCGGCCCAGCGGGTAGCCGCCGCTCTGCACGGACGTGGCGCTGGGCGCCACGCAGCCCTTGCCGGCGTCGATGCGCAGCGCCTTGAGGTGGTCGGCGTTCTCCTCGTAGTAGGTGTAGCCGAAGTAGCCCAGGCCGCCCGCGCTGGCGGAGACGCCCTGCACCAGGACGTTGTCGTCCTCGCTGGGGGTGAAGTCCGAACGCGACGCCTTCTCCTCGCCGTTGATCTCGGCGGTGAAGTAGTCGAAGGTGCCCGAGTCGGTGCCGGGGCCGAAGAGGTCGAGGGGCTGGTCGGGGAAGGCCGGGTCGATGTCGTGCCAGTTCCTGACCGTGGAGCCGGGCTCCCAGATCCTCTTCAGCTGCTTGGTGGTGAGGCAGTCGACCCAGTCGTTGTCCTTGTGGACGACGACGGTCAGGGCGTCGTTGGCGACGGTGAACTCCCGCAGCGCGATGTCGTTCTGCGCGCAGTCGAGCTTCTCCTCGTCCTTGGCGGGGCGCGAGGCGTCCGACATGTCGGTCTCTCCGGCGCAGAACGCCTCGAAGCCGGCACCGGTGCCGTTGTCCTCCACGGAGACGATGACGCCGGGGTTCTTCTTCTCGAAGCTCTCAGCGGCGGCGCGGGTCAGGGGGGCCACGGTGGAGGAGCCGTCGACGGCGACCGAGCCGGAGAGCCGCCCGGGGGCGGCGCCCTCCTTGCTGCTCGCGTTCGCGTCGTCGGCGTCGAGCAGGCCGCAGCCGCTCAGGGCGGGCAGGGCCAGTAGTGATGCGGTCAGGCCCAGACGGAGGAAAAGGGAGGTACGCACGCTCACGGCCTCACTGTCGTAAAAGGGCATGGAGTGGCCATGCCAGCAGGAGTTGTGGAGGTTTGCGCGCCCGGGCAGGCCCTATCGAAGGGCCCGCCGGCATACACAGCCGAGGCGGGCAAGCCAACACGGCATGAACAGCGTTTCGTGCTCAAGTGACAGCGCCGCAAGCCCCGTTGAGGAGGAGGCGGGCTTCGGGCCAGCGGCGGCGCATGCGTGGAGGGCAGGGCGTCGTGCGCGCCCTGCCCTCCACTGTCCACTGTCCACTGCCACGGGGCGGGTCCCCTGCTACGGGCCCCGCCGGCCGGCCTCAGGAGCCGATCGGGGCGCCGTCCGCGCGCCAGACGCAGGCGATCGACGGGCGCGGCATCGTGCCGGGTCCGTCGGGCCACGTCGAGGCCGGGTTCTCGGTGGTCGCGCCGTCGATCTCGCCCGGGTGCTGGACGGAGACCAGGACGCGGCGCTCCTGGACCACCGGTCCGCAGGTCTCCGCGCCGTGCGGGACGGTCAGGAACTGCTTGACCTGGCCCTCGTAGCGGCCGGTGACCGCGACGCCGAAGAGGCCGTCGTGCGAGCCGAGCTGGTTGCCGTCGGTGGAGATCCACAGGTTGCCGTGGACGTCGAAGGTGACGTTGTCCGGGCAGGAGATCGGGCTGACCTTGTCCTTGGGGAAGCCCGCGAAGTAGGTCGTCGGGTCGTTGGGGTCGCCGGCGACCAGGAAGAGGCGCCAGGCGAAGCGCTCGGCGGTGGCGTCGCCCCTCGCCTCGGTCAGCTCCAGGACCTGGCCGTGCTTGTTGGCGGGGCGCGGGTTGGCCTCGTCGACGCCGGTGGCGCCGGTGGCGGTGCGCTTGGTGTTGTTCGTCAGCGCCACGTAGACCTTGCCGGTGCGCGGGCTGGGCTCGACGTCCTCGGGGCGGTCCATCTTGGTCGCGCCGACCTTGTCACCGGCCAGGCGGGTGTAGACGTACACCTCCTCGGCGCTCATGCCCTCCACGAAGGAGGTGTCGCCGCTGGCCAGCGGAATCCACTCGCCGCTGCCGTCGAACTCGCCGTCGGAGGGCAGCTTTCCGCTGCCGTCGATCTCCGCCGCCGGGCTGTCGCCGGTGAACTTCGCGACGTACAGCGTGCCCTCGTCCAGCAGCGTCATGTTGTAGCGGCGGGCGGCCGGGGACTGCCCGGGCTTCACGCGCTTGCTGGAGACGAACTTGTAGAGGTAGTCGAAGCGCTCGTCGTCGCCCGAGTACGCCACCACGCGGCCGTCGGCGGCGATGCGGACGTTGGCGCCCTCGTGCTTGAAGCGGCCCAGCGCGGTGTGCTTGACCGGCACCGAGTCGGGGTCGTACGGGTCGACCTCGACCACCCAGCCGAAGCGGTTGACCTCGTTGGGCTCCTTCGACACGTCGAAGCGGTCGTCGAAGCGCTCCCACTTGCGCTCGGTGGCCGCGCCCGCGAGGCCGTAGCGCGCCAGGCGCGCCTTGTGCTCCGGGTCCAGGACCGCGCCGGCGTTCGCGAAGTACTGGTTGAAGTTCTCCTCGCCGGACAGGATCGTGCCCCACGGGGTGGTGCCGCCCGCGCAGTTGTTGAGCGTGCCCAGCACCTTGGTGCCGGTCGGGTCGGCGGAGGTCTTCAGCAGGTCGCTGCCCGCGGCCGGACCGGTGAGGCGGAACTCGCTGGTCGCGGTGATCCGGCGGTTGAGCTGGTGGCGGGTGACGGCGGTCAGCGCGCCGCTGCGGCGGTCCTCCTGGACCACGACGACGGACAGGCCGTGCGCGGCCCAGGCGGTCTCGGTCTGCTCGCGGGTGGGGTTCGCGGCGTCCCAGCCGGCGAACATCAGCACCTCGTCGGTGTACTCGTGGTTGGCCACGAGCAGCTGGCGGCCGCGCTCGGCCAGCGGCAGCAGGGTGAGGAAGTCGTTGTTGTAGCCGAACTGCCCGGCCTGCGCCGCGGCGCTCTGGTTGTCCGGGTCGAAGGCCGGCGCGCCGCGCAGGATCGGGTCGCCCCAGCGGATCACGACGCCCTGCTCGTAGCCCTCGGGCACGACCACCGCGTCGATCAGGTTCGGCGCCACGGGCGTGAAGCGCAGCCCGCGCGCCGCGCCGCCCGCGAAGGTGCCCGCGGTGGCGGCGGCGCGGGTGGCGGTCTGCGCCCGGGGCGCGGCGGCGCTCAGCGCACCGGCGCCGGCCGCGGCGATCACGGTGGCGGCGGCACCGGCGCGCAGGATCCCGCGGCGGGAGAGCGACTCGGTGATCACATCGCCGAGGTAGGCGTTGCCACTGGTGTTGGGCACCTCGTGGAAGCAGGCGTCACCACAGCGGTAACGGCAGGTCAGGGCAGCACGGCCGCCCGGGTGCGGCGAACTGATGAGCGGCAGAAACTTGCGCACGGGTCCCCTCCGATTACGGTTTGTCCGGGCTCGGACGCTAGGCCCACCGGCGAGCCGGCCGGGGGACACACGGTGAACGGGCGGTGAATCCCGCCGCCGCGCCAAGTGACGCCGCCCGTCGGCCCGTACGGCGCACGGCCCCCGCCGTACGAACCGCGCGCCCGCCCCCTTTCCGTACGAACCGCGCACCCGCCGCGCCCCGCCACCGGAGCGCCGCCCTCCATCCTGAAATGATCGGAGGGTGACGCACTCCCACAGCCACGACCACGGACCGGCCCACCCCGCCTCGCGCCGGCTGCGCACGGTGATCGCCGCGGTGCTGATCCCCTTCGCGCTGCTGGTCCTCGCCGGGCTGCTCGCGCTCTGGCCCGACGACCCGGGCGGCCACGACCGCTCCGGCGTGGGCTTCGACACCCAGCGCCAGCAGGCCCGCGTCACCCGGGTCGAGGAGGTCGACTGCGCCGAGGTCAACGCCCAGTCGGGCAAGCCGCCCGCCAAGGGCGGCAGGCCGGAGACGTGCGAGCGGGCGACCGTCGAGGTGACCACCGGCTCCGACAAGGGCCGCACCTTCAAGGAGATCGTCACCCCCGACGCGCTGCGCCGCTACAGCACCGGCCAGGAGGTGATCGTCTCCTACCAGCCCGACGCCCCGCCCGAGGTGCAGTACGCGGTGGTGGACGTGGTGCGCAGCACGCCGATGTGGGTGCTGGCCGCGCTCTTCGCGCTCATCGTGGTGGTGGTCGGACGCCTGCGCGGGGTGGCCTCGCTGATCGCGCTGGCGATCACCTTCGCCGTGCTCGTCCTGTTCATCCTGCCCGCGATCATCCAGGGCTCCAACCCGCTGCTGGTCGCCATCGTCGGCGGCAGCGCCGTCATGCTGATCGCGCTCTACCTCAGCCACGGCTTCAACGCCCGCACCTCGGTCGCCGCCATCGGCACCCTGGCCTCGCTGCTGCTCATCGGGCTGCTCGGCTCGGTCTTCATCGGCTGGGCCCGACTCACCGGCTCCACCGACGACTTCACCGGGCTGATCCACTCCCAGTACCCCGGCATCGAGATGAGCGGCCTGCTGCTGGCCAGCGTGCTCATCGGCTCGCTCGGTGTGCTCGACGACGTCACCGTCACCCAGGCGTCCGCCGTCTGGGAGCTGCGCCAGGCGGACCCGGCGGCGGGCTGGCGCCAGCTCTACGGCGCGGCGATGCGCATCGGCCGCGACCACATCGCCTCGGTCGTCAACACCCTGGTCCTGGCCTACGCGGGCGCCTCGCTGCCGCTGCTGCTGCTCTTCACCACCGCCCGGGTGGGGGTGGGCGGACTGGTCACCAGCGAGCTGGTGGCGCAGGAGGTCGTCCGCACCCTGGTCGGCTCGATCGGCCTGGTGGCCTCCGTACCGCTGACGACGGTGCTGGCGGCGCTGGTGGTGGCGAGCGACCGGCCGGCGGGACGCCGCCCGGGGGCCGCCTCGGGCAGCGGAGGGCGGGGGCGGCGGCGCAAGCGGTAGGCGGGGGCGGGGGCGGGGCCTACCCGCGCCGCCCGCCCGTCAGCCCTTCGAGCCCGCGCCGCCGAACCTCCGCACCAGGAAGACCAGTCCGGCCACCAGCACGGCGAAGAGCAGCACCTTGAAGACGAGGGCGAAGAGGAAGCTGAGCACGCTCAGCA
This sequence comes from Streptomyces polyrhachis, assembly GCF_042663125.1. Lineage (NCBI taxonomy): Bacteria > Bacillati > Actinomycetota > Actinomycetes > Kitasatosporales > Streptomycetaceae > Streptomyces > Streptomyces polyrhachis. The sequence goes on from NZ_JBHSZO010000003.1 coordinate 118,987, forward strand.
GCAACCCGCCGAAGACGATGACGGCGAGCAGCGGGATGACGACCCACTTCGCCCACCACGGCAGACCTCTGGTTATCTCCTGAACGGACACCGGCTCCTCCTGACGCTGCTGGACCGCCGGGATCCTCCCGGCACCTCCCAGGCTAGGTCCCCGCCCGTCCGTACGGGAGGGACCGCGGCCCCGGTCCGTCCCGGAAGCGACCCTGAGGCCGACCCTGATAAGGAGCGCGTCACGGGCGGCGGCCCGCTCAGCCCTCCGGCGGCGAGAAGACCACCATCACCCGCAGGTCCTCAGTGATGTGGTGGAAGCGGTGCGGCTGCCCGGCCGGTACGTAGACGACGCTGCCGCGGGCGACCTGGGTGGTCTCCTGGCCGACCGTGATCGAGGCGCGGCCGCTGACGACGAAGTAGACCTCGTCCTGGCGGTGCGGCTGCTGGCCGTCCGCCGCGCCCGCGTCCAGCGCGTAGAGCCCCACCGACATGTTCCGCTCGCGCAGGAACTGCAGATACGCTCCGTCATTCGCGCGGCGCTCCGCCTCCAGCTCATCCAGCCGGAATGCCTTCATCCGCGTCTGTCCCCCTCGTGTGACCCGGATCTCCGGGTGATCTCGTCCCTGATGGAGATGATCCCAACCATGAAGAGCTTCCTCGTCAAGACCCTGGCCAACGCCGCGGCCCTCGCCGTCGCCGTCTGGCTGCTCAAGGACATCACACTGACCGGCGACAGCACCGACCGGACGGTCACGCTGATAGTCGTGGCGCTGATATTCGGCGCGGTGAACGCCGTCGTCCGCCCCGTCGTCAAGCTCTTCGCGCTGCCCGCGCTGGTGCTGACGCTGGGGCTCTTCACCCTCGTGATCAACGCCGTGATGCTGCTGCTGACCTCCTGGATCGCCGACCAGGCGGATCTGGCCTTCCACGTCGACGGCTTCGTCGCGGCGCTGCTGGGCGCGCTGGTGGTCAGCGTGGTGTCCTGGGCGCTGAGCCTGGTCCTGGACCGGGACTGACCGGATGACGGGCCAGCCGATGAACCAGCCGACAGACCAGCCGATGGACCACGCACACCTCGCCGGCGTCGGGGAGGGCACCCGGGCCGCACACGCGGGCGTTCCCCCGCGCGCTCCTTACGAACCCCCTTTCCCCGGCCCCGTGTTCACCTCCCACTACCACCTGCCGGGCGATCCGGCCGGCGCCCCGTACACCTACGGTCGCGACGGCAACCCGACCTGGACCCGGCTGGAGGAGGCGCTCGCCGAGCTGGAGTCGCCGGGCGCCCCCGCGCACGCGGTGGCCTTCGCCTCCGGCATGGGCGCCCTGTCCGCCGTGGCGCTGTCGCTGCTGCGGCCCGGCGAGGCGGTCGTCGTCCCCGCGGACGCCTACAACCTGGTCGGCGGCGTGCTGCGCGAGCAGTTGGCGGACTACGGCATCGAGGTACGGGCCGCGCCCACCGCCGGCGACGCCCAACTCGCCCTGCTGGACGGGGCGAGGCTGCTGTGGCTGGAGACGCCGTCCAACCCGGGGCTGGACGTCTGCGACATCCGCCGGCTGGCCGCCGCCGCGCACGAACGCGGCGCGCTGGTCGCCGTGGACAACACCCTCGCCACCCCGCTCGGCCAGCGCCCGCTGGAGCTGGGCGCCGATCTCGCGATGGCCAGCGGCACCAAGGCCCTCACCGGGCACGCGGACCTGCTCCTCGGCTACGCCGCCGCCCGCGACGAGGCGATCGCCGCGCGGCTGCGGCTCTGGCGCAAGACCACCGGCGCCGTCCCCGGGCCGATGGAGGCGTGGCTGGCCCACCGCTCGCTGGCCACGCTGGAGCTGCGTACCGCACGGCAGGCGGCCAACGCCCTCGCCGTGGCCCGCGCGCTGCGCGAGCGGCCGGAGGTGTCCGGGCTGCGCCACCCGGGCCTGGCCCAGGATCCGGCGTACGCCGTCGCCGCCGGCCAGATGAGCCGCTTCGGCTGCGTGGTCTCCTTCACGCTGCCCGGCCGGGAGTTCGCCGAGCGCTTCCTGGCCGCGCTGCGGCTGGTGGACGACGCGACCAGCTTCGGCGGCGTGCGCAGCTCGGCCGAGCGGCGCGGGCGCTGGGGCGGCGACGCGGTGCCCGAGGGCTTCATCCGGCTGTCGGTCGGGGTGGAGGACGCGGCCGACCTGGTCGCGGACCTGCTGCGGGCGCTGGACACGGCCGGCTGAGCGGCCCCTGCGCACAAACCCGAGCAGCGCCCCCGGGACCCGCAGGACCCGGGGGCGCTGCTTCGCGTGCTCCTCGCGCGCCGCGAAGGGCAGGGACTGCGGCCCGGGTCTCCCCCCTCTGACCCGGCACCGGGCACCCGACGCCCCCGCACACAGTCGCTACGCGCGAAGAACCGCGAACCTCAAGGCTAGTTGACTCTCCGCAGGTGTCCAATCACGGTTTCGACGGAGACCTATCGACATATTTATAGATGGGCAGCGAGACTGTCGGGGTCAACTGCCCTACGAGGGAGTGGAGTCGGGCGTGGGGGAGGTGGGTCAGCCGTGCTGGACCTGACACTCCTGCGTACCTTCGTCGCGGTGCACCGCGCCGGGTCCTTCACCCGGGCCGCCACCCTGCTGGGCCTCTCGCAGCCCGCCGTCACCGGGCAGATCCGCTCGCTGGAGCGCCAGCTCGGCCGCCCCCTGTTCGTCCGGGGCGCGCGGGGCGTCACCCCCACCACCCTGGGCGAGGAGCTGGCGCACAAGGCGGCCCCGCATCTGGACGCGCTGCTCGCCCTGGCCGGTACGGGGCGGCCGGGGGCGGCCGGCCCGGCGACGCTGCACCTGGCGGGGCCGCCGGAGTTCCTGGCGCTGCGGGTGCTGCCCGCGCTCGCGCCGCTGGTCGGGGCGGGGCTGGCGCTGCGGGTCTCCTACGGGCGCGACGACGAGACGCTGGAAGGGCTGGCGGCCGGCCGCCACGACCTCACCGTCACCCGCGAGCGGCCCCGGGGCGCGGCGCTGACGGCGACGGCGCTGTGGGACGAGGAGCTGGTGCTGGTCGCGGCCGAGCGCTGGGCCGGGGCGGTGGGGGCCGCGGGAGCCGGGGCTGCGGGGTCGGGGACTGCGGGGTCGGCGCCGGAGGCGGTGCCCGTCGTGGAGGTGCACGAGAGCCTCCCGTTCGTCGGCCGCTACTGGGCCGAGGTCTACGAGGCCGAGCCGCCCGCACCGGCCGCGGTGGTCGTACCGGACCTGCGCGCGGCGCTGGCCTGCGCGGTGCGCGGGGCCGGGCTGGCCGTACTGCCCAGGTACCTGTGCGCCGAGGCGCTGCGGCGCGGGGAGGTGGTCGAGCCGGCGCCGCCCGCGATGGCCCCGATCCGCACCTACTTCCTGTCGGTGCGGGCCGGCTCGCTGACCGCGCCGCAGCTGGCACGGGCGCACGAGCGGCTGGTGCGGGCGGCGGTGGACTGGTGAAGAGGTCTGTGCAGAGGGCCAGTTGAACGCCACCGCGCGCTTGCGTGAACACGTTTGGACGCGCAGGGCACGTGCCACACTTCCCTCATGACCGTACGGACCGTGGTCAAGCGCACCGCCCGCGCCATCCTCCTCGACGGCGCCGACCTCATCCTCATCAAGCGCACCAAACCGGGCTGGGCCCCGTACTGGATCACTCCGGGCGGCGGCGTCGAGCCCGAGGACCCCACCGTGGTCGACGCGCTGCACCGCGAGGTGGACGAGGAGCTGGGGGCCAAGGTCACCGACGTGGTCCCCGCCTTCGTCGACACGGTGGCGCACGGCCCCGACGCCGGCCCGGAGGGGGTGCCCGGCGGGGTGAAGGTGCAGCACTTCTTCGTCTGCCGGCTGGAGACGATGGACCTCTCGCGCCGCCACGGCCCCGAGGTGGACGAGCCGTGCGGGCTCTACGAGGTGGTGCGGCTGCCGTTCACCAGCGCGGGCGTGGACTCCGTCAACGTGGTGCCGCCGTCGCTGCGGGCCTTCCTGCGGGCCAACATCGAGGGTGTACGGGCGCTACTGGCCGACGACCTGGGGTGAGCGCGACCGCTCACCGCACGTCCGCCGCCAGGGTCTCCAGGTCGTCGTGGCGGATGCGCCCCGGCGCCATCCCGGCCGCCGTCAGCACCGCCACCCCGCTGCGGACCATCGGCGGCGGCCCGGAGAGGTAGGCGTCGAACGCCGGCCAGGGGCCCCGGCCGCCGACCGCCTCCGGCAGCGGGCCGACCACCGGGTGCACGGACAGCCAGGGGTTCGCCCGCTCCAGGCGGCGCAGGGCGTCGAGGTCGTAGAGGTCGCCCTCGCGCCGGGCGCCGTAGAAGACCTGCGTCTCACGCGCCGTCCCGTGCCGGGCCACGTCCTCCACCAGGGCGCGGATCGGCGCGATGCCCGTCCCCCCGCCCAGGCAGAGCAGACCGCCGTCAGCGCCGTGGTCCACCGTCATGGAGCCGCAGGGCGGCCCCAGGCGCAGCACGTCGCCGGGGCGGGCGCGGCGCACCAGCGAGGTGGACACCCAGCCGGCCGGGACGGCGCGGACGTGGAAGGAGAGCAGGCCGTCGGCGCGGGGGGCGGCGGCGAAGGAGTAGTGCCGCCAGACGCGCGGCCACCAGGGCGTCTCGAGCGCCGCGTACTGGCCGGGGGTGAAGGGGTAGGGCTGGTCGGGGCGGATCGTCAGGACGGCGATGTCGGCGGTGCGCTGCTCGTGGGCGAGGATCTCGCCGAGCCACCAGGCGGGGGCGCGCCCCTCGTCCTCGGCGGCGGCGTCGATCATCGTCTGGGAGAGCGCGGTGTAGAGGCGCACCCAGGCGGCCTCGGTCTCGGGGGACCAGACTTCGGCGGCGTGGCGGCGCAGGGCGGCCAGAAGCGCGTGGCCGACGGCCGGGTAGTGGGCGGGGCGGGTGCCGTACTTGCGGTGGCCGCGGCCCAGCCGGGCCAGGAGCGCGGTGAGCGCGGCGGGGTCGTCGGCGTGGCGGCCGGCGGCCAGGAGCGCCTGGAAGAGGCGGTCGCGCTGGGCGTCCATGGCGACGGGGAACAGCTCGCGGGTCTCGGGGTGGCGGGAGAAGAGCAGCGCGTAGAAGTACGCGGTGGCCTCGTCGGCGACGGGCGCGAGGTGGTCGAGGGTACGGCGGACGAGGGCGGCGTCAGAGGGCGGGTCGGACGGGGTCTCGGGGGGCGGGTCCGCCGGGGTGTCGGACCGCGCCGCGGGCACGGTCCCGGGCGAGGGCCTCGCCATGTCCCGGTCCCCGCCCTCGCTCGGAGCCGTGGCCGGTGCGTCCCTCACGATGCCTCACTGCGTCACGTGCGGTCTGCGGCCGGATGCCGTACGTCGAGACTGGCACGCACCGGCGTAACCCCGTACACCTTCCGCCAACCCGCCGCATACCACCGGCCCGGGGGCTACAGTGCCCCGAGCGCCCCGCCCGTAAAGCGGTCGACGCGGCAGGGACGGCTGCGGCAGGGTGGCGCGCGTGGCTGAACTCCTCTCCCCCGGCGCACCGTCCGTCCAACTCCCCCTCCCCGACCTCCCGTTCCGCGAGCTGGGCCTGGCCGACCTGCCCGCCCTCCTGGACCTCGGCGCCGATCGCGGCTGGGCCCGCGAGGAGCGCAAGTGGCAGCTGCTGATGCAGGTCGGCACCGTGTACGGGGCCGACGCCCCCGACGGTGGCGGACTGGCCGCCGCGCTGGCCCTCACCCGCTACGGCACCAGACTCGCCGCCATCGGCATGGTCCTCACCGCCGCCCGCTACGCTCGCCGGGGCCTCGGCCGGCGCGCGATGCGCCACGCCCTCGCAGCCGCCGAGGGCGCCGTCGTCACCCTGCACGCCACGGACAACGGGCGCCCCCTCTACGAGCAGTTGGGCTTCCGCACGGTCGCCACCGCCCCGATGCGCCGCGGCGTGCTGACCCCGGACACCGCCGTGGACACCTCCCGCGTACGCCCCGCGCGGGCCACCGACCTGGGCACGATCCGCGAACTGGACCTCGCCGTCTTCGGCGCGGACCGCACCGCGCTGCTCACCCGGCTGCCGGCGTTCTGCGGGCAACTGCTCGTCGCGGAGGGCGGCGGACGCCTCCTCGGCTTCGCCGGCACCTGGCAGACCGTGGGCTCCACAGTGATCGGCCCCGTCGTCGCCGACTCGACCGCGACCGCGAAGGCACTGATCAGCGTGCTGGCGGCAGCCACCGAGGGGCCGCTGCGGCTGGACGTCGACAGCCGGCACGCCGAGCTGTGCGCCTGGCTGCAGGAGCACGGGCTGCGGGAGGCCGACTGGCGGCAGTCGGTGATGGTGTACGGCGCCGAGCAGGCGCCGGGGGACCTCGCGCGGCGCTTCGTGCCGGTGACGGTGGCCCTGTAGGTGCGCTGTAGGTGCGCTGCGGGGGCGCTGGGGGAGGCGCTTCGGGGAGCCTCGTAGGGTGCCGGGTATGAGCGATCCCCAGATCCGCGCCACCGTGCGGGAGGACGTCCCCGCCATCGTCGCCATGCTCGCCCACGACCCCATCGCCGCCCAGCGGGAGTCGCCGGACGACCTGGCCCCGTACTACGCGGCCTTCGAGCGGATCGCAGGCGATCCCCACCAGCGCCTGGTCGTCGCCGCCCGGGGCGAACAGGTCGTGGGAACGCTTCAGTTGACCCTCATCCCGGGGCTGTCCCGCACGGGCATGACGCGCTCGGTCATCGAGGCCGTACGCGTGCACCACGGCGAGCGCGGCAATGGCCTGGGAACCCAACTCATCGAGTGGGCGGTGGCGGAGTCGCGGCGGCTGGGCTGCGGACTGGTCCAGCTCACCTCCGACGCCCGGCGCGAGGACGCGCACCGCTTCTACGAGCGGCTGGGCTTCGAGGCGTCCCACGTCGGCTTCAAGAAAGCGCTCTGACGACAGACGTCCGGGGGGTGGGAAACGGGTCATGTTTCACGTGAAACATGACCCGTTTCCCACCCCTCCTGACCTTCGGGCGCCTCAGCCCAGGGCGCGGATCGCGTCGGGGAGCTCCCGCATGTGGTCGAAGAGCACCGTGCCCTCTCCCGCCAGCCACGCCGCCGGCGAGAGACCGCCCGCGAAACCAAGGCTGCGCATACCGGCCGCGCGGGCGGCCTGGACCCCGTACTGGCTGTCCTCGACCACCACGCACACCTCCGGCGCACAGCCCATGCCGCGCGCCGCGTGCAGGAAGAGGTCGGGGGCGGGCTTGCCCCGGGGCACCTCGGTGGCGGAGTAGATCCGGCCCTCAAGCCGATCCCACAGCCCGGTGCGGCCCAGGGTGTGGCGCATCTTCTCGTGCGGGCCGCTGGAGGCCACGCAGTACGGCAGCCCGTCCGCGTCCAGCGCGTCGAGCGCCTCCACGACACCCTCGACGGCGGTCAGCTCGGTGTCGATGGCGACCTTGTGCATCGCACGGTTGCGCTCGTGCCAGACATCGGCGCTCCGTGTACCGAGCCGGGCGGCGACCATCGCGTGGACGGACGCCTCCGACTTGCCCATGAAGTGGTCCACGACCTCCTCCGGCGTGAGGATCCAGCCGAGGTCGGCGCCGATCTCGATCTGCATGTGCACGGCGAGGCGCTCGGTGTCGACCAGGACGCCGTCGCAGTCGAAGATGACCAGTTCCACGGGCTTGTTCATACGGGCGAGGGTAACCGGAAGATCAACTGGGGCGTACTCAGCCCGACTTGCGAAAGCCCAGTGAGGCGTAGAGCAGCTCCGCCTCCGGCGTCTCGGCGGTGAGGTGGAAGGCCCGCTGCCCCCGGCCGCGCGCCTCGTCGAGCAGCACGCGCGTCACCTCGTAGGCCAGGCCCAGGCGCCGGGCGGCCGGGAGGGTGCCGACGGTGTGCACCTCGCCGTCGGGCGAGCAGTGCGCGGCGGCGAGCGCCACGTCGTCGGCGTCGAAGGCGGCGGCGACGATCCGGCGGCCGTAGCGCACGCCCTCGGCCACCTCGGCCAGCTCCCCGGTCTCCGCCAGCGCCCGCGCGATCCCCGCGACCGTACCCGGATCACCGTAGGCGACCCGGGTCACCGCCAACGCGGACGCCAGCCCCGGATCACCGGCGGCGACGACCCGCACCGTGACACCGGCCGGAAGGCGGCGCGGCGCGGCGGACGGGGCGCGGGCGTCCAGGAGGAGCTGAGGGCGGGCGTCGTCGTACGGAAAGCTCATCCCCGTATCCAAGCGCACCGCGCACCCGGCCCCGCGCGCTCAGCCTTCGGCGATCATCGCCGTCGCCCGCGGTACGAACCCCAGCCGCCGGTAGATCCGCGCCACCGACTCGTCGGCCGCCGAGAGGAACAGCGTGTGCACGCCGCCCCCGCCCGCCGCCAGCGCCAGCGCGCGCGTCACCGCGTACGCCAGCCCGCGCCGCCGCGCCTGCGGCAGCGTACCGACACCGCCGATCTCCGCGACCCCGCCGACCGGCAGGCTGCTGCCGGAGCACAGCACCCGGCCCTCGGCGTCGACGGCCGCCACCAGCAGCCGGTGCCCGCTGCGGATCGAGGCGGCGGTGGCCGCGACGGTGCCGTCGGCGGTCAGCTCCGCGGCGACCTCCTCCTGGCTGCCCGCCCGCCCGAAGGCCAGATGGACGGCGGCCAGCGCGGGCGCCAGCTCGGGATCGTCGGCGCCGAGGAGCCGTACCACCACACCGGGCGTCTCGACGGCGGGACCGAGCGCGCCCTCCAGGACGAGCAGCGGGTGGGCGCCGGCCTTCAGACCCGTAGCCTCAACAGCCTCCCGCAGCCCGGGAGTCACCTCCGCCACCCACTCGAACGCCTCCGGGATCCCCAGCTCGCGCTGCCGCTCCCGGACCGCCAGCACCGCCTCCGCGGTGGGCTCACCACCCGCGGGCCGCGCATAGTACGGAAAGCCCGCCCCCTCCCGTACGAACAGCCGCAGCGGCCCGAACTCCTCGACCCTGGCGGCAGCACGCGGCACCGCGTCGTAGTACGCCTCTATCGCCCGAAGCGAATCCGTGGAAGTCACCGACGCATGCAACCACCCCGCGCCGGATCGGACCACCGGATTACACGCTGGCCCTGACGTCGGGGTCAGGGTCTACGGTCGACACCATGCGGATCGGAGAACTGGCGGACAGGGCGGGCACCACCCCGCGCGCCCTCAGGTACTACGAGGCGCGCGGCCTGCTGCCCGCCCGGCGCGACGAAAGCGGCCACCGCGCCTACGACGAGGACGACCTGCGACTGCTGCGGGAGATCCGCCGCCTGCAGGACATCGGCTTCGAACTGGAGGAGACCCGCCCCTTCGTGGAATGCCTGCGCTCCGGACACGCGCAGGGCACCGACTGCGCCGCCTCCCTCGCGGTCTACCGCCGCAAACTCACCGAGATCGACGCGCTCATCGCCCGCCTGGGCGCCGTACGCGAGGAGATAGCCGCCCGCCTGGACGGCACGACACCGACCGCGCCGCGCTGCGGGCGCACCCCCGGGAAGGACTGAACACATGGCCCGGCAAACGGAGTTCGCCACCACCGTCACCACCGTCACCGACGACACCTTCGCCACCGAGGTACTCGCCTCCGACCTACCCGTACTGGTCGACTTCACCGCCGACTGGTGCCCGCCCTGCCGCATGATCGCCCCGGTCCTGGCCGCACTGGCCGAGGAGGAGGCCGGCCGCCTGCGGATCGTCACCCTGAACGTCGACGACAACCCCCGCACCCAAGCCGCGTACGCCGTCCTGTCAATGCCGACCCTGCTGCTCTTCGAAGCCGGCGAACCCGTACGCCAACTGATCGGCGCCCGCCCGAAACTACGCCTACGCAAGGAACTCGGCCTGGACGGCTAACCCCCGCTGTCAGACCCCTCTGCCACGATGCGCCCATGCGCCCCCAGCCCGAAACCCGGCCCGAGGTCAGCCACCTCCACCACCTCCACCACCTCCTCGCCCGTATCGACCCCTGGGACGACCTGGAACGCGAGCAGATCGCCACGGCCGCCACCTGGGCGGCGAGTGGAGCCCCACTCTGGCGCACGGCGAAACCGGCCACCCCGCCCATCCATCTGGTCAGCTATTTCGTCGCGCTGGACGCACCACGGGGACGACTGCTGCTGACAGCACACCGCGCCTCCGGCCTCTGGCTCCCTCCCGGCGGCCATGTCGAACCGGGCGAGACACCCTGGGCTGCGGTACGCCGCGAATGCCGCGAGGAACTGGGCATCGAGGCCATGCCCTGGCCGGCCGGCACCGACCCGCTCTTCCTCACGATCACCGAAACCCGCGGACCGGGCCGGCACACGGACGTATCACTGTGGCACCTGATCCACGCCTCGCCCGAGCAGATCACGGCCTACGACGAACGCGAGTTCAGCGCGATCCGCTGGCCGACACCGGCAGAGGTCCTCACCGAGCCCACCACACACCAGGACCCCCACCTGCACCGCTTCACCCGCAAACTCCTGGCCGCACAGCCCACCGCCCCCGCGGCTACTGCTGCGCCATGTCCTGGAAGCGCGAGTAGTGGCCCTGGAACGCCACCGTGATCGTGGCCGTGGGGCCGTTTCGGTGCTTGGCCACGATCAGGTCCGCCTCGCCCGCACGCGGCGACTCCTTCTCGTAGGCGTCCTCGCGGTGCAGCAGGATGACCATATCGGCATCTTGTTCGATAGAGCCGGATTCACGCAGGTCGGAGACCATCGGCTTCTTGTCCGTGCGCTGCTCGGGGCCACGGTTCAGCTGGGAGAGGGCGATGACCGGGACCTCCAGCTCCTTCGCCAGGAGCTTGAGGTTGCGGGACATGTCCGAGACCTCCTGCTGACGCGACTCCGGACGGCGCGAGCCGCCCGACTGCATCAGCTGGAGATAGTCGATCACCACGAGCTTGAGATCACTGCGCTGCTTCAACCGCCGGCACTTCGCCCTGATCTCCATCATCGACAGGTTCGGCGAATCATCGATGTACAGCGGCGCGTTGGTGACATCCGGCATCCGCCGCGCCAACCGCGTCCAGTCGTCGTCCGTCATCGTCCCGGACCGCATGTGGTGCAGCGCCACCCGCGCCTCCGCGGAGAGCAGCCGCATCGCGATCTCGTTACGCCCCATCTCCAGCGAGAAGATGACACTCGGCAACTCGTGCTTGATGGAGCAGGCCCGCGCGAAGTCCAGCGCGAGCGTGCTGTTGTGCGTGGGCACCATGGACCGCGTGGCCAGGTAGAGATGGTCCTCGTTGTCGACCTGCACACAGCGCACGGGGACACTCTCGACCTCCCGCACCTCCGTGACGAACCGCCGCCCGCCCCCCGGCCGCCGCCGCGCGGCGTGCTCACGGCGCAGCCGCTCCGAGCCGAAGACCTCGTCCCCCGTGCTGAAGCAGACCAGATGGACCGGAGAGGAGTCCCCGGAGCCGCCCCCGGCCCGCACGGTCATCGCACAGCGGTACCCGAGCCCCGTCACCAGCTCACGGAAGCCCTCCGCCAACGCCCTGCCGCTCGTCGCGAACTCCACCGCACCCGCGGCCGTCACCGACCCGCCGGTCTCCAGCAGCCCCGCCAGCAGTTCCCGCCGCTGCGCCACCGAGCCCCGCAGATACGCCTGCGGGATCTGCCGCGCACCCCGCGCCGCCAACACACCCGGCGCCACCGGCAGTTCACTCTCCGCCAACTCCAGCGCGGCGGCCGTGGCCACCGAGTGGTTCAGCCGGCGGTCGGCGCGCGTCTCGCGGCGCAGGGTGGCCGCGAGTTCCTTGGTCGTCCGCACTCCCGGCCGCGCCCGGCGGTCCTCGCTCCCGTACACGGCGGCGGCCCGGCGCGAGGCCCGGGTCTCGGTCAGCCACTGGTGGTCCGCGTCGGCCACGACGGCCGTACCGTCGTCGAAGACCACCTCGAAGCAGGGGCGCCCGTGCATCACCTCGGTGGCCGCGACCACCCGCGTCGGACGGCCGTCCGCGCCGAGCAGGAAGTCGCCCGCCCGCACCTCGCCCATCGTCGTCCACCCCGTCGGGGTCGGCAGCGGGGTGTCCAGCGCGAGGGCCTTGCCCATCGCCGGACGGGCCGCGATGACGATCATCTGGCCCGGATGGAGGCCGTTGGTGAGGGAGTCGAGGTCGGTGAAGCCCGTGGGGACGCCGGACATCTGGCCGCTGCGCGAGCCGATCGCCTCGATCTCGTCGAGGGCGCCCTCCATGATGCCGCTCAGCGGGAGGTAGTCCTCCGAGGTGCGCTGCTCGGTGACCGCGTAGATCTCGGCCTGCGCGGAGTTGACGATCTCGTCGACGTCGCCGTCGGCCGCGTATCCCATCTGCGTGATACGCGTGCCCGCCTCGACCAGGCGGCGCAGCACCGCGCGCTCGTGGACGATCTCCGCGTAGTACTCGGCGTTCGCCGCGGTCGGGACGGTCTGGACCAGCGTGTGCAGATAGGAGATACCGCCGACGCGGCCGATCTCGCCGCGCTTGGTCAGCTCGGCCGCGATGGTGATGGGGTCGGCGGGCTCGCCCTTGGCGTAGAGGTCGAGGATCGCGCTGTAGATCGTCTCGTGCGCCGGGCGGTAGAAGTCGTTGCCCTTGAGGACCTCGACCACGTCCGCGATGGCGTCCTTGGAGAGCAGCATGCCGCCCAGGACGGACTGCTCGGCGTCGAGGTCCTGCGGGGGGACGCGCTCGAAGCCCGAGGACTCCGGAGCGGAGGAGCCGAAGCCGTCCTCCTCGGGGCTGCGGTCATGCTGCTCACCGCCGCGCGGGCGCCGGGAGAACGGCAGCCTGTCGCCGGCGCCACCGCCCTCGGAGCGGCCGACCGGCCGTCCGTCCACGTAGTCAGTCATCCCGCCCCTCCTTCACGTCCCGATCCCATTAGTACGGCACGGGTCTGACAATCGAGGCGCCCCGCTCCCGATCCGGCGACTGTGTCGGGTGGGTGGCGGGGTGGGCTCCCGACCGGCTCCGAGGCGCCCGATGACACCGCTCGGCCGGTCCACGGTAGGGGTGGGAGGGGGCGGACACCAATTCAGTTGTCCACAGGGGGGTGTGGATACCTGTGGATAACTTATGGATAGCTGTGTACAACTTGGGGGCGACCGGTGGACAGGGCTGTGCACAACTTGAGGGGGACCACCCCGACACCCCATCTGACCTGCGGTTCCTTTATCCACGGGCGGTGGATGAAAAAAACTTCCCCAATGGGTCCGACATCACGGCCGCAGGAGCCCCCGGACGGCCTCCCACCCACCTCCACGTAAGCCCCGCAACCCCATTGCATCCATTACCTGTGGACGACTAGATTGGATGTATGAACCAGGCTCCCACCACCGCCGGCCGCGACCGCCCGGCCCTGCGCCGCCACGACCGCGAGATCGTCGCGCTCGCGGTGCCGGCCTTCGGCGCGCTGGTCGCCGAGCCGCTCTTCGTCCTCGCCGACAGCGCCATCGTCGGCCACCTCGGCACGCCCGAGCTGGCCGGGCTCGGCGTCGCCGCCTCCCTGCTGATGACCGCCGTCAGCGTCTTCGTCTTCCTCGCCTACGCCACCACCGCGGCCGTCGCCCGCCGGGTCGGCGCCGGGGACCTCCCCGCCGCGATCCGCCAGGGCGTCGACGGCATCTGGCTGGCGACCGCGCTCGGCGCCGCGCTGGCCGCCGCGGCCATTCCCGCCGCGCCCGCCCTGGTGGAGCTGTTCGGCGCCTCGCCCGCCGCCGCGCCGCACGCGGTGACGTACCTGCGGATCAGCGCCCTGGGCATCCCGGCGATGCTGGTCGTCTTCGCGGCCACGGGCGTGCTGCGCGGCCTGCAGGACACCCGCACCCCGCTGTACGTGGCGGTGGGCGGCTTCGCGGCGAACGCCGCCCTCAACGCCGTGCTCGTCTACGGCGCCGGCTGGGGCATCGCCGGTTCGGCCTGGGGCACGGTGCTCGCCCAGTTCGCCATGGCAGCGGTCTATCTCGGCGTCGTCGTCCGCGGCGCCCGCCGGCACGGTGCCCCGCTGCGCCCCGACATGGCGGGGATCCGGGCGTGTGCCCAGGCGGGTGTCCCGCTGCTGATCCGTACCCTCGCGCTGCGGGCGGTGCTGCTGATATCGACGCTGGTGGCGACGCGGCTGGGTGACGAGGAGATCGCGGCGCACCAGGTGGTGCTCGGGATCTGGACGCTGCTGGCCTTCGCCCTGGACGCGATAGCCATCGCCGGGCAGGCGATCATCGCCCGGTACCTGGGGGCGGGGGACGCGGCGGGTGCCCGGTTGGCGTGCCGGCGGATGGTGCGGTGGGGGGTGGTCACGGGGGTGGCGCTGGGGGTGCTGGTGGTGGCGCTGCGTCCGCTGATCCTGCCGCTGTTCACCTCCGATCCCGCGGTGCAGGAGCAGTTGCTGCCGGCGCTGCTGGTGGTGGCGGTGACCCAGCCGCTCTCGGGCGTGGTCTTCGTGCTGGACGGGGTGCTGATGGGGGCGGGGGACGGCCCGTATCTGGCCTGGGCGATGCTGGCGACGCTGGCGGTGTTCGTCCCCGCGGCCTTCGCCGTGCCGGCTCTGGGAGGGGGCCTGACGGCCCTGTGGTGGGCGCTGGGCCTGATGATGGCCGCCCGGCTGGTGACGCTCTGGCTGCGGGCCCGCTCGGGCCGCTGGCTGGTGACGGGCGCCGTACGAGCCTGATCGGCGCTGTACGGGCCTGGTCCGCTGCGGTACGGGCCCGACCTGCGGCTGTACGGGCCTGGCCCGCGCCGTTTCACGTGAAACATCACGCTCTTCGCATCCTCGGCCAAGGCTGGCCGGCGGACGCGGAAAGGGCCACCCCCCGTGACGGGGGATGGCCCTTGTGTGATCCGGAACCGCTCCGGCACGCGGCCGGCGCGGTCACGAAACCGCGTTACGCGGCCTGGACCTCAAGGCTGACCTTCGCAGCGACCTCGGGGTGCAGACGCACGGACACGGCGTGCGCGCCCAGCGTCTTGATCGGCGTCACGACCTCGATGCGGCGCTTGTCCACATCGGGGCCACCGGCGTCCTTGATCGCCGAGGCGATGTCGGCGGCGGTGATGGCACCGAACAGGCGGCCGGCGTCGCCGGCACGGGTCTTCAGGCGCACCTTCACGCCCTCCAGCTCCGCCTTGACGGCGTTGGCCTGCTCGACCGAGGCGATCTCGCGCAGCTTGCGGCCGCGACGGATCTGCTCGACGTCCTTCTCGCCACCCCGGGTCCAGCGGATCGCGAGACCGCGCGGGACCAGGTAGTTGCGGGCGTAGCCGTCCTTGACCTCGACGACGTCGCCGGGGCCACCGAGACCGGTGACCTCATGGGTGAGGATGATCTTCATGCTGTCGTCACCCTCCCAATCAGCGAGCGGTCGAGGTGTAGGGCAGAAGCGCCATCTCACGGCTGTTCTTCACAGCCGTGGCGACGTCGCGCTGGTGCTGCGTGCAGTTTCCCGTCACGCGGCGGGCACGGATCTTGCCGCGGTCGGAAATGAACTTCCGCAGCAGGTTCGTGTCCTTGTAGTCAACGTAGTTGACCTTGTCCTTGCAGAAAGCGCAGACCTTCTTCTTAGGCTTGCGCGGAGGCGGCTTAGCCATTGTCGTTCTCCATTTGGATCAAGAAGTTTTGTGTGGTGTGAGCCCTGGCCCGCCGCCCCGTGAGGGGGCGTCGGGATCCCGGCCGAGCCCGCGAGGGGCTCAGAAGGGGGGCTCGTCCGAGTAGCCACCGCCGGAGCCGCCGCCCCAGCTGCCACCGCTACCGCCCTGTCCGCCCTGACCTGCCTGCTGAGCGCCGCCCTGCGGACCGCCGGCGGGAGCGCCGGATGCCCACGGGTCGCCGCCCTGACCGCCGCCCTGACCGCCGCCGGAGTTGCCACCCCAGCTGCCGCCCGAGCCGCCGCCCTGCTGGCCGCCGCCGAAACCGCCGCCGCCCTGACCGCCTCGGTTGGGGGTCTTGGTGACCTTCGCCGAGGCGTAGCGCAGTGCGGGGCCGATCTCGTCGACCTCAAGCTCCACAACGGTGCGCTTCTCACCGCTCTGGGTCTCGTAGGACCGCTGGCGCAGCCGCCCCTGGGCGATGACCCGCATGCCGCGGGTCAGCGACTCGGCCACGTTCTCCGCGGCCTGGCGCCAGATCGACGCGCGGAGGAACAGCGCGTCGCCGTCCTTCCACTCGTTGGTCTGGCGGTCGAAGGTGCGGGGGGTCGACGCGATCGTGAAGTTCGCGACGGCCGCACCGGAGGGGGTGAAGCGCAGCTCGGGGTCATCGGTCAGGTTCCCGACGACGGTGATGACGGTATCGCCTGCCATGTGAAGACCTCTCGCGTGTGCTTGCGGCTGCTGGGCCGGTTGCGGGCTTGTACGGGCTTGCTACGCACCGGACGGTGCGCGGTGAACGTGTTCAGCTACTCGATGCCCGTGCCCTGACGACCCTCAGTGGGTGTCCGGGCGGAGGACCTTGGTCCGGAGGACCGACTCGTTCAGATTCATCTGACGGTCGAGCTCCTTGACGACCGCAGGCTCGGCCTGCAGGTCGATGACCGAGTAGATGCCCTCGGGCTTCTTCTTGATCTCGTAAGCGAGACGACGACGGCCCCAGGTGTCGACCTTCTCCACCTTGCCGCTGCCCTCGCGGACAACGGTCATGAAGGAATCGATCAGCGGGGAGACAGCTCGCTCCTCGAGATCGGGGTCGAGGATGACCATCACCTCGTAGTGACGCATGTGTACCCACCTCCTCTGGACTCAGCGGCCACGGCATTTCCGTGGCAGGAGGGTTCTCTTGCGTCGCAACGGTAGCGGCCGGCACTGACACTCCCCGAAGTTGTCCACAGGGCGTCGTACGGCCGGTACGTATACCGGTGCAGCGGTCCAGACTACCCGGCGAGGGCCTTCCGGTTGAAATCCGGCCGACATTGGCCGCACTCTGTACACATCGGGTGTGACCCGGGTCACGGCCCATCGGGCCGCGGGCAGGCCCGTCACCCACAGGGAGGTGCCTCATGGCACAGGCAGCACCGCGGCACATCACGCAGCCCCCGCCCCTGCAGCGGGCCATCGGCCTCTTCGCCACCGACGGCAGGCCCCACCACCGCGTCGACACCCTGCTCGCCATCACGGTCGCCCTGGGCACGCTGGCGTTCGTGACGTGCTTCTTCGACGGGCTGCACCTGCTGGCGTCCTGGTCGGGCCTGGTGTCCGTCGTCACCGGACTGTGGGGGCAGATGATCTCCGCGACGACCCGGGAGCGCTTCTTCCTCCTCACGGGGCTGACCCTGGGCGCGCTGGGCTTCTACATCGGCATGTCCGCGGGCGGCCTCTTCGGCGGCGTGCTGGGCTGAGGCCCGCCGCCGGGATGCGGGGCGCGTACGGGGAAGCCGGCGGGCGCGTGCGGGGAAGCCGGCCACACGTCCGGCCGTACGCACCCGAAAGCCGCCTTCCCCGCCCCCGCCGCGGAAGGACCCGGGGCGGCCCGCCGCACAGCCCGGCGCCCGCCCCGGTGGGGTGCTCAGGACCGCAGTAGGCTTCCGTCCCAAGCCTCGCAGTCCATATAGGAGCATCCCCCATGAGCCTGACCCTGCGGACCATCAGCCGCGAGCAGCATCTGGCGTACATCCAGAGTCTGCCCGCGGCCAGTCACTGCCAGGTGCCGGCGTGGGCGGACGTGAAGGCCGAGTGGCGTTCGGAGAGCATCGGCTGGTTCGACCCGGAGGGCCGCCAGGTCGGCGCGGGCCTGGTCCTCTACCGCCAACTGCCCAAGGTCAAGCGCTATCTCGCCTACCTGCCCGAGGGTCCGGTCATCAACTGGTTCGACCCGAACCTGGAGAGCTGGCTGCAGCCGATGCTCGCGCATCTGAAGCAGGAGGGCGCCTTCTCCGTGAAGATGGGCCCGCCGGTCGTGATCCGCCGCTGGCACGCCGACTCCATCAAGAAGGGCATCGCCGATCCCCAGGTGCGGCGGCTGCGCGACGTGGAGGCCGACGTCATCGAGCCGCGCGCCTTCGAGGTGGCCGAGCGGCTGCGGCGGATGGGCTGGCAGCAGGACCAGGAGGCGGGCGCGGGCTTCGGCGACTTCCAGCCGCGGTACGTCTTCCAGGTGCCCCTGGCGGGCCGCAGCGAGGAGGAGCTGCTCAAGGGCTTCAACCAGCTCTGGCGGCGCAACGTGAAGAAGGCCGAGAAGGCCGGCGTGGAGGTCGTCCAGGGCGACCTCGGCGACTTCGGCGAGTGGCAGCGGCTGTACGAGATCACGGCCGAGCGCGACCACTTCCGCCCGCGCCCCCAGTCGTACTTCGAGCGCCAGTGGAAGGCCCTCAACGGCGAGCTGCCCGGCCGGATGAAGCTCTACTTCGCCCGCCACAACGGGGTGAACCTGGCCGCGACGACGATGCTCCGCGTCGGCGGCCACGTCTGGTACTCCTACGGCGCCTCCGACAACACCGGCCGCGAGGTGCGCCCCTCCAACGCCATCCAGTGGCGGATGATGCGCGACGCGCTCGCCGAGGGCGCCTCGGTGTACGACCTGCGCGGCATCGGCGACGCCCTGCACGAGGAGGACCACCTCTTCGGGCTCATCCAGTTCAAGGTCGGCACCGGCGGTGAAGCGGTGGAATACCTGGGCGAGTGGGACTTCCCCCTCAATAAGCTGCTGCACAAGGCGCTCGACATCTACATGTCGCGCCGCTGACGCACGCCGCCGGCGCACCACACGCACCGCATACCGCCGGCAGCACCCCCGGCACCACCCGCTCCGCCGCTGACGAAAGGTCCCGGCCCGCCATGGCGCTCACCCTCTACGTAGACACCGCGCGCTGGCGCAACCACCAGCACCACGTCCTGCAGCAGTTCCCCGGCCTGGTCCCGGTCTGCAAGGGCAACGGCTACGGCTTCGGCCACGAGCGCCTGGCCGACGAGGCCACGCGCTTCGGCGCGGACGTCCTGGCGGTGGGCACCGTCCACGAGGCGGCCCGTACGAAGGACTACTTCGGCCGGGACCTGATGGTCCTGACGCCCTACCAGCTCACCGAGGAGCCGGTGCCGCTGCCCACCCGCGTCATCCGCACCGTCGCCTCCGTCGACGGTGTGAACCGGCTGGTGGGCGCGCGGGTGGTCATCGAGGTGATGTCCTCGATGCGCCGCCACGGGGTCAGCGAGGAGGAGCTGCCCAAACTGCACTCCGCGCTGCAGGACGTGCGCTTCGAGGGCTTCGCCATCCACCTGCCGCTGGAGGCGGTCAACGCGGTGGAGGAGGTCATCGCCTGGATGGACCGGCTGCGCGCGGCCCGCCTGCCGCTGCACACGCTGTACGTCAGCCACCTCACCGCGGCCGAACTGGGGCGCCTGCAGCAGCAGTTCCCGCAGACGCGCTTCCGTGCCCGCATCGGTACCCGGCTGTGGCTGGGCGACCACGAGGCGACGGAGTACCGCGGCACGGTCCTGGACGTCACCGCGATCGCCAAGGGCGAGCGCTACGGCTACCGCCAGCAGAAGGCGGCCGGCGACGGCCACCTCGTCGTCGTCGCGGGGGGTACGTCGCACGGGGTCGGCCTGGAGGCGCCCAAGGCGATGCACGGGGTGATGCCCCGCGCCAAGGGTGTCGCGCGCGCGGGCCTGGCGACGGTCAACCGCAACCTCTCGCCGTTCCTGTGGCAGGGCAAGCAGCGCTGGTTCGCCGAGCCGCCGCACATGCAGGTCTCGATCCTCTTCCTCCCCGACGACGTGGCGCCACCCACGGCGGGGGAGGAGCTGACGGCGCAGCTGCGGCACACGACGACGACGCCGGACCGGATCGTGGACCGCTGAGCGGCTGGCTGGGCGGCTAGCGCTCCGTACCCCAGCGCTCCGTACCCCAGCGCACCGGCTGCCCTGCGGGCGGGGCGCCCAGGCCGTCGAAGGCGTCGGCCGGGAGGGCGTGCCTGCCCTGGCGGGGGTGGCCCAGCACCACCGTGTCGGAGGCCCAGTCCAGGGGGCCGCCGGCCGGGTCGTCGTCGCCCGCGGCCCGTACCGGATCGCGCTCGGGCAGCAGCATGTCGCGTACGACCACGGCACACAGGTAGAGCGTGCCGAGCAGGTGGACGGCGATGACCCAGTGGTACTGCTCCTCCGACAGCCCCGGCGCGTCCCCGCCGCCCGTGGTGCGGGCCAGGTAGAGCCAGATGCCGGCGAAGTAGACGACCTCGCACGCCTGCCAGAGGAGGAAGTCGCGCCAGCGGGGGCGGGCCAGCGCGGCGAGCGGGATGAGCCACAGGACGTACTGCGGGGAGTACACCTTGTTGGTCAGGATGAAGACCGCCACGAGCAGGAAGGCCAGCTGCGCGTAGCGCGGGCGGCGCGGCGCCCACAGGGCGAGCAGCAGCACGCCCAGGCCCAGGAGCACGGCCAGGAGCGCCGAGAGCGTGTTGACCACGGTGGTGTCCAGGCCGCCGGCCCTGTTCTGGGAGATGATCAGCCAGAACGAGCCGTAGTCGACGCCCCGTTCACGGCTGAAGGCGTAGAAGCGCACCCAGCCGTCCCAGGCGAAGTACATCACCGGCAGGTTCACCGCCAGCCAGGCGCCGAGCGCCCCGGCGAGCGTGGTGCCGTACTCCCGCCAGCGGCCGGCCCGCAGGCAGAGGATGAACAGCGCGCCCAGCAGCAGCACCGGGTAGAGCTTCGCCGCGGTGGCCAGGCCCAGCAGGATGCCCGCCGCCAGTGGCCGGCTGCGCGACCACATCAGCATCGAGGCGGCGGTGAGGGCCACGGCGAGCAGGTCCCAGTTGATGGTGGCGGTGAGCGCGAACGCCGGGGCGAGGGCGAGCAGCAGGCCGTCCCAGGGGCGGCGGCCGTGGGTGCGTACCACGCAGACCACGAGGAAGGCCGTGCAGACCAGCAGCATCCCGGAGTTGACCAGCCAGTAGACCTGCTCGCTGTGCACCAGGTCGCCGGGCTGCGGGGTCAGCCAGGAGGCGATCTCCATGAACAGGCCGGTGAGCACCGGGTACTCGAGGTATCCCATGCCGCCGGAGAGGTCCGCCGGGAGGGGGTCGAAGTACGGTACGAGGTCCTGCGCGAAGCCGCGGCCCTGGTAGAGGTGCGGGATGTCGGAGTAGCACAGGTGCGTGTACTGGGCGTCCCCGCCGGTGAACCAGGCCCCGTCGTAGCAGGGCAGCTTCTGCACCATGCCCAGGGCGAACATCCCCAGCGCGATCAGTGCGACGACCCGCACCGGCGTCCACCAGCTCACCCCGGCGGCGGTGCGCCTGCCCGCGGGGCCGCCGATGAGCGCGCTGGCCCGCGCGGCGAGCGCGTCGTACACGGTGGGCGGCACGGGCACGGGGTATCCCCCGGAGGGCTCAGAACCGGCCCCTGCGCTCCGCGGACCGGGGCGGGCGGGGTCGTCGCGCAGGCTGCTCATGGGGACATCCTGCCGTACGAAGAAACGATCCGGCCCGCACGGATGAACTCCGTGCGGGCCGGATCGCCGCTGTGCCGGGCGTCCGTCATCCTCCGCCGAAGAGGCCGCCCTTGTTACTGCCGTTGCCGCCACCGCCGGTGGTGGTCGTATCGCCCCCGGTGCTGGTGAGGCCGCCGTCCGGCGCCGTCGGTGTCGGATCCGGTGTCGGGGTCGGTGTGATGCCGCCGAGGGTGCCGCCGTCGGTGGTGGTGGTCGTGTCGCCGCCGTCCTGGCCGGTGGTCGTCGTACCCCAGCAGGCGGGGTCGAGCGGGTCCGGGCAGGTGCCGCCGCCGCCGTCGGACTTGCCGGGCTTGGGCCGCTCGCTCGGCTCGGGCTTCTTGTCCTCCGGCGTCTGCACCGGCTTGGGCTCGGGCTTCTTGGCCCCGCCACCGTAGATCTTGTTGTCGATGGGGAGGGCCGGGGCGAACGGCTCGATCTTCGTGCCCTTGAGGGCGTGCTCCATGTAGTTCGTCCAGATCTCCGTAGGGAGGTCACCACCGTGGACGGACGGATCGCCTGCGACACCCCGCATGGAGAGGTGCGAGGGGAAGTCCTTGCTCAACTGCTCAAGGATCGCAGGATCCTTCTTGCGGATGTCGTCGTTGAGGGGGCGGGAGAGGACGATGGAGGTGGACAGCTGCGGGGTGTAGCCGACGAACCAGGCGGAGGCGTTGCCGTCGGTGGTACCCGTCTTGCCGGCCGCCGGCCGGTTCGGGTCCCAGCCGAACTCGCTGGTCATCTTGCTGGCCGTACCCGTCTTGACCACGTTGTTGAGCACCTTGGTGACGTTGTTCGCCACGTTCTCGCTGATGACCTGCTTCGGCTTCGGCTTGTCGAAGCCCGGGAGCGCCGCCCCGCTCTTCTTCACCTGCGTCACGGAGTAGGCCGCGCGGTGCTCGCCGCCCTGTGTGAAGGTGGTGTACGCGCTGGCCATGGTGACCGCGTCCGGGGTGGAGGTGCCGAGGAACCAGGAGGCGTTGTGCTCCGAGTACTTGCCCACACCCGGCAGGCCCAGACCGTTGGTGACCTTCTCGACGGTCTTGTGGCCGATGTCCCAGCCGAGCTGGACGTAGGTGGAGTTCACCGACTTCTGCATGGCCTTGTCGAGAGTGATCTCCCTGTAGCTCGCCCGGCCCTCGTTGCGCTGGCGGAAGGGATCGTTCTCGGGTGGCCCGGGAACCGTGTCGCCGTTGTTCTTCCGGATGAGCAGGTCATTGGCACCGCTGTAGACGCTCTCCGGTGAAATGCCCTCGCCGTCGGTCTTGTAGGTGCCGTACTCCATGGCGGCGGCAAGGGTGAAGGGCTTCCAGGTCGAGCCGACGGGCGTGTTCCCGTTGCGCGCGTTGTTGAGGTACCAGCCGTTCTCGAAGCCGGGGCCGCCGTAGATGGCCAGCACCCTCCCGGTCTTCGCATCGACGGAGGCGCCGCCGACCTGCAGGTACTTGTCCTCGCTGCGCTTCTTCGGGTTGAGGTGCTTTTTCTCGGCCTCCTCGACGGCCTTTTTCAGGTCATCCACCCGCTTCTTGTCGAAGGTGGTGTGGATCTCGTAGCCGCCGCGGTTGAACTGGTCCTCGCTTACTCCCTGCTCCTTGAGCTTGGTGATGGCTTCCGCCTTCGCCATCTCAGCCATGTAGCCCAGCTGTCCGCTCAGACCCGCGCCCGGGATGTACTTCTTCATCTTGGGCAGGCCCTTGTACTTCGCGGCCTCGGCAGGGGTGAGGGGGTAGCTCCCCTTGACCTTCACCTCGGTCATCCGCTTGAGGATCCACTGCGTGCGCTCGGTGGCCCGCTCGGTGTTGCGCGCCTTGTCCGCACCGTACGCCTGGGGGTCGAACAGGCCCGGGCCGTTGAGCAGCGAGGCCAGGAAGGCGCTCTGGTGCGGGTTGAGCTTGGACGCGTCGATGCCGAAGTAGGTCTGCGCCGCGGCCTGGATGCCGTAGGCGCCCCGGCCGTAGTTCGCGGTGTTCAGGT
This sequence comes from Streptomyces polyrhachis, assembly GCF_042663125.1. Classification (NCBI taxonomy): domain Bacteria; kingdom Bacillati; phylum Actinomycetota; class Actinomycetes; order Kitasatosporales; family Streptomycetaceae; genus Streptomyces; species Streptomyces polyrhachis. The sequence goes on from NZ_JBHSZO010000003.1 coordinate 142,246, forward strand.
AGCCGGCGAGGATCGTCTCCTTGGACTCCGTCGCGCCCACGCGCACCGAGATGAGCAGTTCCTGCGCCTTGCGCTTGAGGGTCTGGGCCTGGTTGTCGAGCTGGGCGTTCTTCACGTACTGCTGGGTGATGGTCGAGCCACCCTGGATGGAGTCGCCCTTGGCCATGTTGAAGACGGCGCGGGCCATGCCCTTGGGGTCGATGCCCGAGTCCTCGTAGAAGGTGGCGTTCTCGGCGGTGATCACCGCGTTCTGCATGTCCGCGGAGATGGCGCCGAGTTCGACGATCTGACGGTTGTACTCCGACTGGGAGGTGCCCAGCTGAGTGCCGTCGGACCAGTAGTAGACGTTGCTCTGCGCGCTCGCGGTCTTGGCGATGTCGGGCACGACGACCATGCTCAGGCCTATGCCCACCAGCCCGATCAGGCAGGCGGTCCCCAGCACGCACATGCCGAGCACCTGCTTCCAGGACGGCAGCCAGCGCTTCAGGCCGTCGCGGTCCGAGCGCGGGTAGTCGATGAAGCGCTTCTTCGCCGGGGGCTGGTAGCGCCGCCGGCTGCCGCGGCCGTAGTCGTCGTCACCGTAGCCGCCGCCACCGCTTCGGCCGCCGCCACCGCCGTAACCGCCGGAGCGGCTGCCCGTGTACCCGTCGGGGCCCGAGGGGGCGCGGCGGCGACCGCCGCCACCGCCACCGGCCGTACGACGCGCCGCGGCACGACCGCCGTATTCGCCACCCGCGGCGGCGGAACCGTATCCGCCCCCCGAGGGGGCGCGACGACGGCCTCCCCCGCCTCCAGCGCGTCCGCCGTTCGGCGGCTTGCGACGGTGCTCGCTCATGGAAGGACTACTCCTAGGACGGATCGGTGCCTCGCCTGCCGGCGGTTGCTGTCAGCCGGTCCCCCCGCAGTACCGCTGTGCCATGGGCAACCAGCCGCACTGTACCGAGGACGACGACGTCCACATCAGGCTCGTGGTTCCCAGTGGCTTGCATCTGCCATCCAGGTTACGCACGCGAGCCAAGCCCCAATTCAGCCCTTGTCCAGGCAATACGGGCGCATTGCCAGGCGTGATCTCGCCGATGTGACGCCGTTCACAGCACTCCGTCTTGCCGACTCCGGAAGGCAGTTCTATCGTCGGGATGTATCGAGCCGATACATCAGCTCGGCATAGCGCTGACACGGCGCACGCGGTGGAAGAGGAGGCGGGGCACGATGAGCAGACGCTCCGGCATCCTCGAGTTCGCCGTCCTGGGCCTGCTCCGCGAATCCCCGATGCACGGCTACGAGCTGCGCAAGCGGCTCAACACCTCGCTCGGGGTCTTCCGCGCCTTCAGCTACGGCAGCCTCTATCCCTGCCTGAAGACGCTGGTGGGCCAGGGATGGTTGACGGAGGAACCCGGCCTCGCCTCGGACGACGCGCTGGCCGCGACCCTCGCCGGCCGCCGAGCCAAGATCGTCTACCGGCTGACGGCCGAGGGCAAGGAGCACTTCGAGGAGCTTCTCGCCCAGACCGGCCCCGACAGCTGGGAGGACGAGCACTTCACCATGCGCTTCGCCTTCTTCGGCCAGACCTCCCGTGACGTACGGGTGCGGGTGCTGGAGGGGCGGCGCAGCCGGCTCGAGGAGCGCCTGGACCGCATGCGGACGTCCCTCGCCCGCACGCGCGAGCGGTTCGACGACTACACACTGGAGCTGCAGAGGCACGGTATGGAGTCGGTGGAGCGCGAGGTCCGCTGGCTCACCGAGCTGATCGAGAGCGAGCGTGCGGGGAAGGATCGCCGATCCGGCCCCGCAGGCGAAGCAGATGACACGGGCGGCCCGCCCCGGGACCGGGGAGCCACCCGGCCGGATCCGTCCGACGACACATCCACCTGAGGTCCTGCAGCCCGCAGGACCTTGATTTCCGAAACACAGGGAGCAACCGTCTAATGGGTTCGGTTCGCGTAGCCATCGTCGGCGTGGGTAACTGCGCCGCTTCTCTGGTGCAGGGCGTCGAGTACTACAAGGACGCCGACCCGGACACGAGCGTCCCGGGTCTGATGCACGTCCAGTTCGGCGACTACCACGTCAAGGACATCGAGTTCGTCGCCGCCTTCGACGTCGACGCCAAGAAGGTGGGCCTGGACCTCTCCGACGCCATCGGCGCCAGCGAGAACAACACCATCAAGATCTGCGATGTCCCGCACGCCGGTGTGACCGTGCAGCGCGGCCACACCCTGGACGGTCTGGGCAAGTACTACCGCCTGACCATCGAGGAGTCCGACGCCGAGCCGGTCGACGTCGTCAAGGTCCTCAAGGACACCAAGGCCGACGTGCTGATCTGCTACCTGCCGGTCGGCTCCGAGGACGCGGCCAAGTACTACGCCCAGTGCGCCATCGACGCCAAGGTCGCCTTCGTCAACGCCCTGCCAGTCTTCATCGCCGGTACGAAGGAGTGGGCTGACAAGTTCACCGAGGCCGGTGTGCCGATCGTCGGCGACGACATCAAGTCCCAGGTGGGCGCCACCATCACGCACCGCGTGATGGCCAAGCTCTTCGAGGACCGCGGGGTGCGCCTGGAGCGCACCATGCAGCTGAACGTCGGCGGCAACATGGACTTCAAGAACATGCTGGAGCGCGACCGGCTGGAGTCCAAGAAGATCTCCAAGACGCAGGCCGTCACCTCGCAGATCCCCGACCGCGACCTGGGCGAGAAGAACGTCCACATCGGCCCCTCGGACTACGTGGCCTGGCTGGACGACCGCAAGTGGGCGTACGTCCGCCTTGAGGGCCGCGCCTTCGGCGACGTCCCGCTGAACCTGGAGTACAAGCTCGAGGTCTGGGACTCCCCGAACTCGGCCGGCATCATCATCGACGCCCTGCGCGCCGCGAAGATCGCCAAGGACCGGGGCATCGGCGGCCCGATCCTCTCGGCCTCCTCGTACTTCATGAAGTCCCCGCCGGTGCAGTACTTCGACGACCAGGCCCGCGAGAACGTGGAGAAGTTCATCAGCGGCGAGCTGGAGCGCTAGACGCCCTACCGGGGTCGTATCACCTCGGCTTGTCGCAGGGGCGGGGCCCGGGCGGTTTCTGCCCGGGCCCCGCCCCTTTTCCGGCGCTCCCACCCGCCCCTGCGTGTCCGTACGGGCCTCGCGGCGGCTTTTCCCGCGCGGCCCCCGGTCCGCTCTGCGAGGCTGTGCGCATGCCCGCTGTCCGCGATCTGCGCACCCTGCTCATGCTCAGCGGCTTCCGCAGGCTGCTCGCGGTACGGCTGCTCTCCCAGTTCAGCGACGGCGTCTTCCAGGTCGCCCTGGCGACGTACGTGGTCTTCTCACCGGAGAAGCAGGCATCCCCCGCGGCGATCGCCTCCGCGATGGCCGTGCTCCTGCTGCCGTACTCCCTCGTCGGCCCCTTCGCCGGAGTGCTGCTCGACCGCTGGAGCCGGCGGCAGATCCTCTGCTACGGCAGCCTGCTGCGCGCAGCCCTCGCCGCGACCACGGCCGCGCTGATGGCCGCTCCCCTGGCCCCGCCCCTGGCCGGCTCGGTCCCCGACGGCCTCTTCCTCCTCAGCGCGCTCTGTGTGACGGCCGTCAACCGCTTCGTCCTCGCCGGCCTCTCCGCCTCCCTGCCCCGCGTCGTGGACACCGAAGGGCAACTGGTGCTCGGCAACTCCCTGACGCCCACGGCGGGCACGCTGGCGGCCACCGCCGGGGCAGGGGTGGGCCTCCTCGCCGGAGCCGTCGGGCTCGCGGGCCCGCGGGGCACCTCGGCCGACGCGGCCACCATGCTCGCCGCCGCCTTCGGCTACGTCTGCGCGGGGCTCGCCGCCCTGCGCATCGCCCACGCCGCCCTGGGCCCCGATCCGGGCCCCAGCCCGCCGCGACTGCTCGCCACCGCCGCCGGGACGGTGAGCGGCCTGCTCGCCGGACTGCGCCATCTCGCCGCACGCCCGGTGGCCGCTCGCGCACTGGCCTCGATGGCCGCACTGCGCTTCTGCTACGGCGCCCTGACGGTGATGATGCTGATGCTCTGCCGCTACGCCTGGACCGGCAGCGGCGACGACGGCGGGGCGCTGACCCTGCTGGGCCTCGCCGTGGGTATCTCCGCCGCCGGGTTCTTCACCGCGGCGCTCATCACGCCCTGGGCGGTGTCCCGTCTCGGCCGCCTCGGCTGGATCGCACTGTGCTCGACAGCCGCGGCATTGCTGGTGCCCCTCCTCGTCCTGCCCTTCCGCAAGGAGACGGTCCTGGCCGCCGCCTTCCTGGTCGGACTGACGACCCAGGGCGCGAAGATCGCCACCGACACGGTGGTGCAGAGCGCGGTGGCAGACGACTACCGGGGGCGGGTGTTCGCCCTCTACGACATGCTCTTCAACGTGGCCTTCGTGACCGCCGCCGCAGCCGCCGCCCTCGTCCTGCCCCCCGATGGCCGCTCGACCACTCTTGCTCTCGCCGTCACAGCGCTCTACGCGCTGGCCGCGGCGGCGGTGTTTCACGTGAAACACCGCGCACCCGCCTCGCGTCCGGCGCCTGTTTCACGTGAAACATCGTCCTGAGCCGGTCCGAACCAGGAGACCGATGCGCATGTTTCACGTGAAACACCGCCGTCGCGGCGAATCCCCCACGCCTGCGTTTCACGTGAAACACCGCCCTGCGCCCGGACGGCGCTCCCGGCTCGGATCAGGTCATCCCTGCTCCTGGACGGCCCACCACTCCCGCAGCGCCGCCGCCGCGGCCTCGTGCTCCATCGGCCCGTTCTCCAGCCGCAGCTCCAGCAGGTGCTTGTACGCCCGCCCCACCGCCACCCCGGGTCCGATCCCGAGGATCTGCATGATCTCGTTGCCGTCGAGGTCGGGGCGGATCGCGTCGAGTTCCTCCTGCTCCTCCAGCCGCGCGATGCGCTCCTCCAGTCCGTCGTACGCCCGCTGCAGTGCGTTGGCCTTGCGCTTGTTGCGGGTCGTGCAGTCCGATCGGGTCAGCTTGTGCAGCCGCTCCAGCAGCGGGCCCGCGTCGCGCACATAGCGCCGCACCGCCGAGTCGGTCCACTCGCCCGTGCCGTAGCCGTGGAAGCGCAGGTGCAGCTCCACCAGCCGGGAGACGTCCTTGACCAGGTCGTTGGGGTACTTGAGCTTCACCATCCGCGCCTTGGTCAGCTTGGCGCCGACCACCTCGTGGTGGTGGAAGGAGACGCGGCCGTCGCTCTCGAAGCGGCGGGTGCGCGGCTTGCCGATGTCATGCAGCAGCGCCGCCAGTCGCAGCGTGAGATCCGGCCCGTCCTGCTCCAGGTCGATGGCCTGCTCCAGCACCGTCAGGGAGTGCTCGTAGACGTCCTTGTGCCGGTGGTGCTCGTCGCGCTCCAGCCGAAGCATCGGCAGCTCCGGCAGTACGTACTCGGCCAGTCCGGTGTCGACGAGCAACTTCAGGCCGGCCCGCGGGTGGGCGCCCAGGAGGAGCTTGTTCAGTTCGTCACGGACCCGCTCGGCGGAGACGATCTCGATCCGGGCCGCCATGTCCTTCATCGCCGCCTGCACCTCGGGGGCGACCTCGAAGCCGAGCTGGGAGGCGAACCGCGCGGCACGCATCATGCGCAGCGGATCGTCGTCGAAGGACTGCTCGGGCGTGCCAGGGGTGCGCAGCACCTGGGCGGCCAGGTCCTGCAGCCCGTCGTGCGGGTCGATGAACTCCTTGGCCGGCAGCGCCACCGCCATCGCGTTGACGGTGAAGTCCCGGCGGACCAGGTCCTCCTCGATGGTGTCGCCGTAGGACACCTCGGGCTTGCGGGAGGTGCGGTCGTACGACTCGGAGCGGTAGGTCGTCACCTCGATCTGGAAGCGCTGGTTGTCGCTACCGCTCCGGGTCTGGCTTCCGTCACCGCCCGGGGCCTCCTTCTGGCAGCCCACGGTGCCGAAGGCGATCCCGACCTCCCAGACCGCGTCCGCCCACGGCCGCACGATGCGCAGTACGTCCTCGGGGCGGGCGTCGGTGGTGAAGTCCAGGTCGTTGCCCAGGCGCCCCAGCAGGGCGTCGCGCACCGACCCGCCGACGAGCGCCAGCGTGAAGCCGGCCTCCTCGAAGCGGCGGGCCAGCTCGTCGGCGACGGGGGAGACCCGCAGCAGCTCGCTCACCGCGCGGCGCTGGGCGGCGCTCAGCTGCCGGTGCTGCTGCCGGCCTGGCTGCTCCGTGTCCGGCACGTCCTGCGCGTCCTGGCCGTCGGCCGGAGGCGTACTGGCCTGAGAAGTACTGGCCTGCTGGGAGAGATGGTGGTTCGGCACAACAGAACAGAGTACGGGGCTTACGGACCGTCCGAGCCCACCGCCCGGCACCGCGCCCGGCCCCCGGCGGATGATCCGCGCGACCGGCGGCCGTGGCACCTCGTTACCATCGGGGGTCCGGGGTCGGCGGCACGGCGTGGCACGACCCCGTACCGATTCCCACTGACCCCGACACAGATCCACCACGACCCACAAGGACAAGGACGGGCGAGCGCGCGTGGCCGAGGCGGCAGACAACGACGGCACCACCCGCGGTTCTGCCCGCCGGGCCCGGAGACCACGCACGGCGGGCCGGCGGCAGGCGCGGCGGGCCGGACTGCTGCTGGCCGCGCTGCCCGTCCTCGCGGGGCTGCTGCAGCTGCCCGGCGCGGAGCACGCGCAGGCGGCCTCCGGCTCACGCACCGTCGAGGTCTCCGTCTCGGAGCTGAGCCCCGCCCTCCCCACCGAGGACGACACCGTCACCGTCTCCGGCCGGCTGCTCAACCGCGGCGAGGAGCGGATCTCGGGCGCGCGCGTCGCGCTGCGGATGACGGGGGCGCCGATGGAGAGCCGCACCGCCATCGCACGGTCCGCCGAGCGCACCGCCTTCAGCTGGCAGCAGGACGGCTACGAACTCGACGGCGCGGGCAGCAGGAGGATCGACGGCGGTCTCCCCCCCGGCATCGCCGTGCCCTTCACCCTGCGCGTGCCCGCCGAGGAGCTGCGGACCGACGGAGCCGGCGTCTACCAGCTCACGGTCAGCGTCTCCGGCGCCACGGCGGCCAACCCCACCGAATCGGTGCTGGGCCTCCAGCACGCCTTCCTGCCCTGGCAGACCGGCGAACGCGGCACGAAGACCGGCCTCACCTATCTCTGGCCGCTCATCTCCCAGCCCCAGCTCACCGCCCGCACCGACCCGGACAAGGCGCAGACCCCGTACTTCCGCAGCGACGCCCTGGAGCGCGAGCTGCGACCGGGCGGGCGCCTGCAGGTCCTTCTCGACCAGGGCATGGACCTGCCCGTCACCTGGGTCGTCGACCCGGATCTGCTGGCCTCGGTGAACGCGATGACCAGCCCGTACTGGGTGCTCGGCGCGGACGGCAGGACGCGCACCCCCGGCAGCAGGGAGAACCGGGAGCGGGCCAAGGCGTGGCTGGCCGGGCTGCAGAGCGCCGTGCAGGGGCGCGAGGTGGTGGCGCTGCCGTACGCCGACACCGACCTCGCCTCCGTCGCCCACCGCGCCGAGGGTGCCAGCACCACGCGCAAGCAGCTGCGGGAGGCCGTCCAGCTCTCCCGGGTGACGGTGGAGTCCGTACTGGGAGTGCCGGCCCGCAGCGACTTCGCGTGGCCCGTGGACGGCGCCATCGACCCGGCCATCGTGCAGACCGCCGCCGACGCCGGCGCCAACAAGATCATCGCCCGTAGCGACAGCCTGCGGGAGCGCACCGACCTGACGTACACCCCCAGCGCGGCCCGGCCCATCGGCGGCGGGCGCACCGCGGTGGTCGCCGACGCCGGGCTCTCGCGCCTCTTCGAGGGGGACATGCTCGACGCGGGGAAGTCCGCGCGGGCCGTCCAGCAGTTCCTCGCCCAGACCCTGATGGTCACGCTGGAGGCGCCGAACCGGCAGCGGAGCATCGTCGTCGCCCCGCAGCGCACCCCCACCGCCGCGCAGGCCCAGACGATGGCCACCGCCCTGCGCTCCCTCTCCCAGCAGCGGTGGACCAGCCCGCAGGACCTCACAGCCGCCGCGAAGGCCCCCGCGGACCCCCAGGCCGCCACCACCGTCCCCGGCGCCGGGAGCTACCCGGCGAAGCTGCGCAGGCAGGAGCTGGGCACCGCGACCTTCACGGGCATCCGCCAGGCCCAGCAGCAGGTCGACGACTTCCAGGTGATCCTCACTGACCCCGAGCGGGTGACCGTGCCCATCGGGAACTCGATAAAGCGCGAGCTGTCCACCGAGTGGCGGGGTAACCCGAACGGCGCAAAGCACTACCGCGAAGCTGTGGTGGACGAGCTGACCGAGCTGACCGGCTCGGTGCGGCTGATCGACAAGACCGATCTGACGCTCTCCGGCCACAGCGGCACCCTGCCGGTGACCGTGCAGAACAACCTGGCGCAGGACGTGAAGGGTCTGAAAGTCCGGCTCACGTCCAGCAACAACCTCGGTCTGCAGGTCAGCGAGGACCAGGTGGTGAGTGTGCCCGGCGGCCACAGCACCTCGGTGAAGTTCGACACCACCGCCAACGCCAGCGGCACCTACACCATCACCGCTCAGCTCTTCACCGCCGACGACCGCCCGGTGGGCGGAGCCAAGGCGTTCAGGGTGGAGGTAACGTCAATCACCTCGACGGTGCTCCTCGTGATCGGTGTCGGGATCCTGCTCGTCGTCCTCGCCGGCGTACGCATGTACACCCAGCGCAAACGGGCCGCCGCGCAGGATCCGGCGGACGGCGCCCCGGGCGGGAAGGACGCGGGGACGGGCGGCGACGACACCGGTCCGGCGCCCGGCGCCCCCACCGCCCCGGGTGAGAAGGTGGACCGTTAGAAGGCGTGGCCCTCACTCCTGGAGCTCGCGGCGGGAGCGGGGCGGCGGCTTCACCGACTGCGTCACAGACGCGTCATAACGACGTTATGAACAAAGGCCTGCGAAGACGATGCTGGGGTGGCCATGAACGCGCCGTACGACGGTGACCGGATCCAGGAGACGGGCGGCGATCCGTCGGGCCGCCCCGGCCCGCAGCAGCCGGTGCCCGGGCGGCCCGCGGCGGGAGAGCCCTGGGCGTCCCCCGAGCCCCCCCAGGCGGCTCCCGGGGCTGCCCAGCCGTCCCCCGCCGAGCCGTACGACGGACAGCCCGGCGCACAGCCGCCCGTACAGCAGTCCCCCCAGCCGCACGGCGGCGCTCCGGCCCAGCAGCCCGGCTTCGCCCAGCAGCCGCCGCCGGACCCGTACGTCCAGGCCGCCTACGCCCAGGACCCGTACCAGCAGCCCGACCCCCTGACGGACGCCTACTACGACCGCGCCGCGCACCCCCCGCCGCCCGGCGCCCAGCCCGCGCAGCCGCTCTACGCGCCCCCGCCCCACCCCCAGCACGCCCCGGACCCGCGCCTGTACGCGCCCCCGCCGCCCCCCGAGCCGGACGGCCCCGGCCGCCACCTGCCCTACGGCGACGCCTCGGGGCGCACGAGCTACCTCGGCGTCGACGACCTGCTGGCCGAGACGTCGCAGCCGCCCGCCGAGCCGGACGCCTTCACGCACCTCTACCGCGACCAGGCCGCCACCCCCCAGCAGCCCCCGCAGCCGGAGCCCGAGCCGCCGGCCGTGCCCGTCCAGCGCGGCGGCAACCGCGTGACGAGCCTGGCCAGGTCCAGCGCCGTGATGGCCGCGGGCACCCTGGTCTCCCGCATCACCGGGTTCATCCGCCAGCTGCTGCTCGTCGCCGCCCTGGGCACCACCGTCCTGGGCGACACCTACAACGTCGCCTTCACCCTGCCGACGATGATCTACATCCTCACCGTCGGCGGCGGCCTCAACTCCGTCTTCGTCCCCCAGCTGGTCCGGGCGATGAAGAACGACGAGGACCAGGGCGAGGCGTACGCCAACCGCCTGCTCACCCTCGTCGCGGTCATCCTCGGCGGCCTCGTCCTGGTCTCCGTCCTCGCCGCCCCGCTGCTGGTGCGGATGATGTCGGTGTCCATCGCGGACGACGCCGGCGCCAACTCCGTCGCGGTCGCCTTCACCCGCTACTGCCTGCCCACCATCTTCTTCATGGGCATCCACGTCGTCATGGGCCAGATCCTCAACGCCCGCGGCCGCTTCGGCGCGATGATGTGGACGCCGGTCCTGAACAACCTGGTGGCCATCGCCACCTTCGGCCTCTTCCTCTTCGTGTACGGCACGCAGAAGAACTCCGGCATGTCCACCGAGACCATCACCGCCGACGGCATCCGCCTGCTGGGCGTCGGCACGCTCCTGGGCCTGGTGGTGCAGGCACTGGCGATGATCCCGTACCTGCGCGAGACGGGCTTTCGCCTCCGGCCGCGCTTCGACTGGAAGGGCCAGGGCCTGGGCAAGGCCGCCGGGCTCGCGAAGTGGACCATCCTCTTCGTCCTGGCCAACCAGGCCGGCATGGTCGTCGTCACCCAGCTCGCCACCGCCGCGAGCGTGGAGACCGCCGGAAAGGGCCTCGAGGGCACCGGCATCCTCGCCTACCAGAGCGCCCTGCTGATCTGGCAGATGCCGCAGGCCATCATCACCGTCTCGGTCATGGCCGCGCTCCTGCCGCGCATCTCCCGCGCCGCCGCCGACGGCGAACCGCTCGCGGTCCGCGACGACGTCTCGCACGGCCTGCGCACCTCGGCCGTCGCCATCGTGCCCATCGCCTTCGGCTTCGTCGCCCTCGGCATCCCGATGTGCCTGCTGCTCTTCGGCGGCGGCACCGGCACCGAGGGCGCCCACTCCATCGGCCTGGTGCTGATGGCCTTCGGCCTGGGCCTGATCCCCTTCTCGGTGCAGTACGTGGTCCTGCGCGGCTTCTACGCCTACGAGGACACCCGCACGCCCTTCTACAACACGCTCATCGTCGCCGCCGTGAACGCCGCCCTCTCCGGCCTCAGCTTCCTGGTCCTGCCCGCCCGCTACGCCGTCGTCGGCATGGGCGCCGCCTACGGCATCGCCTACGCCGTGGGCGTGGGCGTCGCCTGGCGCCGGCTGAAGACGCGCACCGGCGACCTGGACGGCTCGCGGGTGGTCCGCACGTACACCCGCCTGTCCCTGGCCAGCATCCCGGCCGCACTGGCCGCCGGCGCCCTCGCCTACGGGGTGCTGAGCTGGCTGGGCGAGGGCTTCTTCCCCGCGCTGCTCGCCCTGGTGCTGGGCGGGACGGCCCTGCTGGGCGTCTTCTACCTCGCCGCGCGGCGACTGCGCATCGAGGAGCTGGACTCACTTGTGGGGATGGTCCGCGGGCGGCTCGGGCGATGAGACCCGCACCGTGCCCGACGGGGCTGCACAACCTTCCGCATCCGGTGTGTGTCGTGGGTAGCAGAAGAGTGCGGGCACAATTGCCGGAAGTCCGAGCGGCCGGGTAGGTACGACTGGGGAGGCAGGAGAAACGGTGTCGGAACAGAGGACGACGGCCGTTCCCACGGCGCCCTCCGACGTCGAGGGCTCCGACGGTGAGGGCTCCGACGTCGAGTCCTCACCGGCGCAGGACGCCGACACGAGGGGCGGCGAGGTGCGGCCCTCCCCGGCGGACGGCGACGCACCGAAGGACGCCGCGGCGGACGGCAGCACCTCCGGGAGCGCGCCTGCCACCGCCGACACCCCGCCGGTCGCCCCCGCCGAGCGCCCCGCGCCGCCCGAGCTGCACAGCGGCCACAAGCTCGCCGGGCGCTACCGGCTGGAGGAGTGCCTCACCCGCCTCGACGGCTTCAGCAGCTGGCGCGCCGTGGACGAGAAGCTGCGCCGCGCCGTCGGCATCCACATCCTGCCCGCCGACCACACGCGCGCCACACCCGTCCTGGCCGCCGCCCGCGCCTCCGCCCTGCTGGCCGACCCCCGCTTCGTACAGGTCCTCGACGCCGTCGCCGAGGGGGACTTCAGCTACGTCGTCCACGAGTGGCTGCCCGACGCCGTCGAGCTGAGCACCCTCCTCGACGGCGGCCAGCCGCTGGACGCCCACGAGGCGTACCAGCTCGTCCACCAGCTCTCCCTCGCGATGACCGCCGCCCACCGCGAGGGCCTGGCGCACCTCTGCCTCTCACCGGCCACCGTGCTGCGCACCTCCACCGGGCAGTACCGCATCCGCGGACTCGCCGTCCAGGCCGCGCTGCGCGGCATCACCGCCACCGGCACGGCGGCCTCCCAGCGCGCGGACACCGAGGCGCTGGGCGCCCTGCTGTACGCGGCGCTGACGGGGCGCTGGCCGTACGAGGAGGACGCCTACGGGCTGCTGGGCCTCCCGAAGGGCAGCGGCCTCCCCGCCCCCGACCAGGTGCGCGCCGGCGTCCACCGGGGCCTCTCCGAGCTGGCCATGCGCGCACTGGTGAACAACGGCGCCACACCCACCCGGCTGGAACTCCCCTGCACCACGGCGGAGGAGCTGACCCAGGCACTCGCCGCGCTGCCCCGCATCCGCCCGCCGGAGCCCTCCTACGCCACTCCCGAGTCCTTCCAGCGCCCGGCTTACACCGCGGGCCGTCCCGGCGCGCCCAGCGCCCCGCAGCAGCCCGCGGTGCCCGTCGCACCGCCCACCCTGCCGGGGCGCACCGGCAAGGCGCTGAAGTGGAGCGTCTCGGCGCTGCTCATCGCCGCGCTGGCGCTGGGCAGCTGGCAGCTGGCGGACACCCTGATGAACCGCGGCGGCCCGACCGGCGACCAGGCAGCCGACCGGCAGCAGTCCTCGGTGAAGCGCCCCGCGGCGCTCGGGGGCAAGCCGGTGAGGATCGTCTCGGCCCGGGACTTCGACCCGTACGGGACCGGCGTGGAAAGCCGCAGCAGCGTCCCCGACGCGATCGACGCCGATCCGGCCTCGTACTGGAACACCAAGTGGTACACGACCGGGAAGTTCGGCAACCTCAAGCCGGGCGTCGGGCTGATCGTGGACCTCGGCAGGGCCCAGCAGGTCGGCAGCGTGCGGGTCTCGCTCGTCGGTGACACCGCCGTCTCCGCGCTGGCCGCACCCCGGTCCACCACCGCCATGCCCGGCGACCTGTCGGGATTCGCCGAGTTCGACACCGGCGAAGGCAACGATCTGACACTCAAGCCGAGGAAGCCCGTCATCACACGGTACGTTCTGGTCTGGCTGACGGAGGTGCCCATGGGCAGCGACGGCCAGTTCCGCGGCAAGGTCTCGGACATCTCCGTCAAGAGCTGAGTCAGGAGCAAAGCCGCCGGAAGCCGAGCAGGGCAGGGCCGGACCGGGCGGATGCGAGGGACACCGTCGGCAGCGGGGAGGAGGCGGGCTTTGGAGCAGTCGGGTAACAGCACCGCCGACGACCGGGAGCTGCTCGCCCGCCATGTGGCCGGCGACCCGGACGCCTTCGCGGAGATAGTCAGGCGCCACCGCGACCGACTCTGGGCGGTGGCACTGCGCACACTGGGCGACCGAGAGGAGGCCGCGGACGCGCTGCAGGACGCGCTCGTCTCCGCCTTCCGGGCCGCGCACACCTTCCGCGGCCAGTCGGCCGTCACCACCTGGCTGCACCGCATCACCGTGAACGCCTGCCTGGACCGCGTCCGCAAGGCCACCACCCGGCGCACCTCCCCCGTCGCCGACACCGACCGCTTCGAGCAGCTGCTGGAGCCCAGCGAGTCGGCCGCCGCCCCGGCCGAACGCCGCGATCTGCACCGCGAACTCATCACCGCGCTGGCGACACTTCCCCCCGAGCAGCGGGCCGCGCTCGTCCTGGTCGACATGCAGGGCTATCCCGTCGCCGAGGCCGCCGAGCTGCTGGGCGCCCCCGTCGGTACGGTGAAGAGCCGCTGCGCCCGGGGCCGCGCCCGCCTCGTGCCACTCCTGACCCACCTGCGCCCGCCCAGGAACCCGGAGGGCACACCGCCCGTCCCACAGGCGACGGGCAAGGCAAAGGACCGGGCGACGACGAACGAAGCGAGCGCACGGCAGGGCGGAGGTGAGAGCGCATGACACCGGAGAGGCAGCACTCCCGGCAGGACTGGCATCCAGAGGTCACGACCATCTGCGAGTACGCCGAGGGCCTGCTCGACCCCCAGCCCGCCGCCGCCCTCGCCGCCCATCTCGAGCGATGCCCCCTGTGTGCGGACGTGGAGCGCGCACTGGACGAGGTCGGCACGCTGCTGGGCTCGCTCGGGACGATGGAAGCAGACGCCTCTCCGTCGGACCCGCACATGCCGACGGACGTAGCCGACCGGATCGACGCGGCCCTTGCCGCCGAGCACCCTTTCAGGACACCCCGCAACGCGACCGCTCCGGTTTCACGTGAAACCAGCGACCCGGCGAACGCTGTTCCACGTGAAACCGAAGCCCCCACGGGTGGGGTTTCACGTGAAACCGATGTCGAACCGAGCGCCGTTTCACGTGAAACAAGCCCGCGCCCCGCCCCGCGTCCCCCCGGTCGCCCCCTGCGTGCCCCAGGGCCGGGCCGCCCCGCTTCCCGCCCCCGCCACCGCCTGCGCAGAGCGCTCACCGGTATGGCGCTGGGAGCCGGCCTGCTGGGTGCGGTGCTGCTGGTGGGACAACTCCTCCCTCCCACTGGAAACGACCTGGACGGCAGGAGCGCCGACAAGGCGAAGTCAGCAAAGGGAAGGACGGACGCCGCCGTGTCCGGTCCCGACCTCAACGAGGAGAACCTCGGCAGCCGGGTCCGCGAGTTGATCGCCGGATCGGCCCAGCGGTCCCACTCCGATCCTCCGGGCACGGCAGCCGCGGAATCCGCACCCACGGAATCCGCCGCACCCCTGGCAGGGGAACCACCGCACGACCCCCAGCCGTCGACGGCCGTCCCGCCCTGCGTCCGCAGCGCCGTACCGGCGAGCGGCGACCCCCTCGCGGTGGAGCGGGAGAGCGTACGGGGCATGCCGGCCCTGCTGTTGCTCTTCCCCCGCCCCGGCGAGCCCGCGTACGTGGACGCCTACGTCGTCGATCTGCGCTGCGCCTCGGAGGCGAACGCACAAGCGGAGTTGCTGCTCCGCGACACCTACCGCCGCCCGTAGATTCCCTTCCGCGGCTCCCCGCACCCCGCAGCCCGTAGTCTCACGACCCCGCCCGCGCCGCGCCGTCAGGCGGCAGGAATGCCGCGCCCTTAGGATCGGTTAGGTGGGGTGACAGGCCATCCCGGAGCACCGACTCCCGGTACGCACTCAGCCTTGAGACAAGGAAGATACCCGTGAGCGACGTCCGCAACGTGATCATCATCGGCTCCGGACCGGCAGGTTACGCCGCCGCTCTGTACACGGCTCGCGCCGCGCTGAAGCCGCTGGTCTTCGAAGGCTCCGTCACGGCCGGCGGCGCCCTGATGAACACGACCGACGTGGAGAACTACCCGGGCTTCCCCCAGGGCATCATGGGCCCCGAGCTGATGGACAACATGCGTGCGCAGGCCGAGCGCTTCGGTGCGGAGCTGATCCCGGACGACGTCATCTCCGTCGAGCTGAACGGCGACGTCAAGACCGTCACCGACTCCGCCGGCACCGTGCACCGCGCCAAGTCCGTGATCGTGGCGACCGGTTCCCAGCACCGCAAGCTGGACCTGCCCCGGGAGGACGAGTTCTCCGGCCGCGGTATCTCCTGGTGCGCCACCTGCGACGGCTTCTTCTTCAAGGACCAGGACATCGCCGTCGTCGGCGGCGGCGACACCGCGATGGAGGAGGCCACCTTCCTCTCGCGCTTCGCCAGGTCCGTGACGGTGATCCACCGTCGCGACGAACTGCGCGCCTCCAAGGCGATGCAGGAGCGCGCCTTCGCCGACCCGAAGATCTCCTTCATCTGGGACACCGAGGTCATCGGTGTCGACGGTGAAGTCAAGCTCACCGGTATCACCCTGCGCAATCTGAAGACCGGTGAGGTCAGCGAACTCCCCGTCACGGGCCTGTTCATCGCGATCGGCCACGACCCGCGCTCCGAGCTGTTCAAGGGACAGCTGGACATGGACGCCGAGGGATACCTCGTCGTCGAAGCCCCGAGCACCCGCACCAACCTGCCGGGGGTCTTCGCCTCCGGGGACGTGGTGGACCACACCTACCGCCAGGCGATCACCGCTGCCGGTACGGGAGTCTCCGCGGCGCTGGACGCCGAGCGCTATCTCGCCCATCTCGCGGACAGCGAGAAGGCCAAAGAGCCGGAGAAGGCGGCTGTCACAGCCGTCTGATCCTCAGCACACCCATCCCTCACCCACCCCCACCGCACAACGAGGTAAGGAGACCACCATGGCTGGTGCCACTGTGACTGCGACCGACGCGGATTTCGACGAGAAGGTCCTCAAGAGCGACAAGCCCGTCCTGGTCGACTTCTGGGCCGAGTGGTGCGGTCCCTGCCGCATGATCGCCCCCGCGCTGGAGGCGATCGCGGCCGAGAACCCGGAGAAGCTCACCGTCGTCAAGCTCAACATCGACGAGAACCCGGCGACGGCCGCCAAGTACGGGATCATGTCGATCCCGACGATGAACGTCTACCAGGGCGGCGAGGTCGTGAAGACCATCGTCGGCGCCAAGCCCAAGGCCGCGCTGGAGCGCGATCTGGCGGACTTCCTCGGCTGATCCACCCCGGAGCACCCCACGCCCGTGCCCGCCCCTCCTGGGGGCGGGCACGGGCGTTCCTGCCCCCTCTGCCTGCCGCCCCCCTCCGCCCCCCGGATCGGACAGTCGTGTTTCACGTGAAACACGGCTGTCCGGGCAGTGCCCTACAGCGGTCGCAGCACAGGGTCCTTCTGCACGGCCCCCAGGAGCTTGTCCAGGGCCAGCTCCATGTCCTCCCGCCAGGAGAGCGTGGTGCGCAACTCCAGCCGCAGCCGGGGATAGCGGTGGTGCTGGCGGACGGTCTTGAAGCCGACGGCCAGCAGATGCTCGGCGGGCAGCACGCAGGCCGGCTCGGTCCACTGAGCATCGCCGAAAGCCTCGATCGCCCGGATCCCCCGGCGCAGCACGTCCTTCGCGACCGTCTGCACCATGACCCGCCCCAGCCCTCTGCCCTGGAAGCGGGGCGCGAGCCACGCGGTCATCAGCTGGACGGCGTCCGAGGCGACAGGGCTCGTGGGAAACGCCGTGGAGCGCGGCACATAGGCGGCCGGCGCGTACATCACGAAGCCGGCCGGGACCTCGTCCACATACAGCACGCGCCCGCAGGACCCCCACTCCAGCAGCACGCCGGAGATCCAGGACTCCTTCTCCGCCTCGCCGCGCTCGGCCCTCAGCGCGGCCTCTCCGCTGACGGGGTCGAGCTCCCAGAAGACGCAGGACCGGCATCGCCGGGGGAGGTCGGGCAGATTGTCGAGTGTGAGCGGTACGAGCCTTCGCCCCATGGAGCCCTCTCGTTCCCGGCGGGCGGCACGGTGCCCGCTCCAGTGCCCCGGGCCGCGGCCAGGGCGGTCTTCTCCCAGCTTCTCTCCCGGAGCAGGCTGCCGATGAACCCGCCCATCGCGCCCAGTCCCAGGCCCACGCCGAGCAGTCCGCTGCGACTCGGTGACCGCATGGCCGCCCCCTCTCCATACGTACGAGCATCGTATCCGGGGCGATACACCCGCGTTACCCGTGGGAACGCAAAGAGCGGGCCGCGTCGCACGCGGCCCGCTCCGGGCGGAGTCTCAGCGACTCACTCCTCGTCGTCCTCGCCGTCCTGGGCAAGGCGCTTCTCCAGCACCTTTCCCTCACCGGGGGCAAGGGCGCCCAGGATCCGCTCCAGATCCTCTATCGAGGCGAACTCGACGACGATCTTGCCCTTCTTCTGACCCAGGTCCACCTTCACCCGTGTCTCGAAGCGGTCGGAGAGCCGCGCGGCGAGGTCCGTCAGCGCCGGCGACATCCGGCTTCCGGCCCGCAGGCCCTTGGAGCGGGCCGTCTTGGGGCGCGAGCCCAGCAGCGTGACGATCTCCTCGACGGCCCGCACCGACAGCCCCTCGGCAACGATCCGGTGGGCCAGGCGGTCCTGCTCCTCGGCATCGTCCACCGACAGCAGGGCCCGGGCGTGCCCGGCCGAGATCACTCCGGCCGCGACACGGCGCTGCACGGCGGGGGAGAGCTTCAGCAGCCGCAGCGTGTTGGAGACCTGGGGGCGCGAGCGCCCGATCCGGTCGGCCAGCTCGTCATGGGTGCAGTCGAAGTCCCGCAGCAGCTGATCGTAGGCCGCAGCCTCTTCCAGCGGGTTCAGCTGGGCCCGGTGGAGGTTCTCCAGCAGGGCGTCCAGCAGCATCTTCTCGTCGTCCGTGGCCCGGACGATCGCGGGGATGCGCGTCAGACCGGCCTCACGGCAGGCCCGCCAGCGACGCTCGCCCATGATCAGCTCGTAGCGCTCCTCGCCGAGCCGGCGCACCACGATCGGCTGGAGCAGACCGACCTCCTGGATGGAGGTGATCAGCTCGGCGAGCGCGTCCTCGTCGAAGACCTCACGCGGCTGCCGCGTGTTCGGCGTGATCGAGTCCAGCGGCAGCTCGGCGAAGTACGCTCCCGCCACCTCCTCAAGCCGCGGCAGCTCCCCGTACTGAGGGTCGGCGGCGTCCAGATCCACGACGTCCAGCCCGGCGGACTCCAGCTCGTAGGACGACCTCTCCGGTGCCTCGAACGAGCTGGGAATGTCCCGCTCCGACACTATGACCGGAACAGCACCGGGCGAGGTGGTCGCACCGCCCACCAGCGGTCCGTTGTCAGGGCCCGTCGGAGCGGTGGGGATCAGTGCCCCCAGCCCGCGGCCCAGCCCTCTGCGTCGATCACTCACCGAGCTCCTCCGTCCATGCGCTCACCCGAAACCGCACTCCCCGCGCCCTCGGCACTGCCCCGCACCGCGATCTCCCGCGCCGCCTCCAGATAGGAGAGCGCCCCGCTGGAACCCGGATCGTACGTCAGCACCGTCTGCCCGTAGCTGGGAGCCTCCGAGATACGCACCGAGCGCGGAATGCTGGTGCGCAGCACCTCCTTGCCGAAGTGGCTGCGCACCTCCTCCGCCACCTGGGAGGCCAGCCGGGTACGGCCGTCGTACATGGTGAGCAGGATCGTGGAGACGTGCAGCCGGGGGTTGAGGTGGCCGCGCACCAGATCGACGTTGCGCAGCAGCTGGCCGAGCCCCTCCAGGGCGTAGTACTCGCACTGGATCGGGATCAGCACCTCGGCACCCGCCACCAGGGCGTTCACCGTCAGCAGCCCCAGCGAGGGCGGACAGTCGACCAGGACGTAGTCCAGCGGCTGCTCGTAGGCGTCGATGGCGCGGCGCAGCCGGCTCTCCCGGGCGACCAACGAGACCAGCTCGATCTCCGCGCCGGCCAGGTCGATGGTGGCGGGAGCGCAGAACAGGCCCTCCACGTCGGGGACGGGCTGCACCACCTCGGAGAGCGGCTTGCTGTCCACCAGGACGTCGTAGATCGACGGCACCTCGGCGTGGTGGTCGATCCCCAGCGCCGTGGAGGCGTTGCCCTGGGGGTCGAGATCGATGACGAGCACCCGGGCGCCGTGCAGAGCCAGGGAGGCCGCCAGATTGACAGTGGTCGTGGTTTTACCCACACCACCCTTCTGGTTGGCGACGACCATCACCCTGGTCTGCTGCGGGCGCGGCAGACCGCGCCCCGCTCTACCCAGTGCCTCGACGGCGAGCTGAGCGGCACGGCCGATGGGAGTGTCGTCCATGGGGGGCGATGTTTCACGTGAAACATCCGCCGGTTCGGAACGGGGACCGGGGACCTGGTCGGCCATCGGTCCTGCGACGTTGGCGTCGGACCGCAAGGATTCACTCTCCTCGACTTCAGACTCGCAATGAACAGAGCCTGCCATGCCGAGGGGTTTGCGTACCAGCGAGGACCGTTCTCCTGTGGATGAATCTCGGTCACTTCTAGACTGCCGCACCTCGACAACCTCACGACTTCGGCTGAGGATGCCCGGCAGCAACGAATGCAATGAGCGACGTTTCACGTGAAACAAGATGGCGGCGTGAGCGACCACACACCCGGCGACACTCCGAAACGTCCGGATCCGATCCGGGCATTGAGGGCGTAACGGGCGATTAGGAGCATTTAGATGAGGAACATTTAACGGTGCCGCCGGGCACCCTTGGTCGACTTGCGGGCCGCCCGGGCCCGCTTCGCCGCGAAACGCACCCCGCCGGGACTCTCCCCGACCACAGCCCGCACCAGGGTCGACGGCGGATCCACCACGCCCTCACCGACCTGCAGCACCGAGGTCTCCACCACACCGAGCTTGCTCAGCGCCGTCCTGGCCGCCTGCAGCTCCTCCTCCGCGGTATCGCCCTTGAGCGCCAGCATCTCCCCGTACGGCCGCAGCAGCGGCACCCCCCAGCCCGCCAGGCGGTCCAGCGGGGCCACGGCGCGAGCGGTCACCACATGGACCGGCTGCAGCGTCCCCAGCACCTCCTCGGCCCGCCCCCGCACCACCGTCACATGGTCCAGTCCCAGCAGCTCCACGACCTCCTGCAGGAAGTTCGTCCGGCGCAGCAGCGGCTCCAGCAGAGTGATCCGCAGATCGGGCCGCACCAGCGCCAGCGGAATACCGGGCAGCCCCGCCCCCGAGCCCACATCGCAGACCGTGACACCCTCGGGAACCGCCTCGGAGAGCACCGCGCAGTTCAGCAGATGCCGCTCCCAGAGCCTGGGCACCTCACGCGGACCGATCAGCCCCCGCTGCACACCGGCCTCCGCCAGCAGCTCGACATAGCGCACCGCATCCGGCAGCCGATCGCCGAACACCTTCGCCGCCGCCTCGGGCACGGGGGGAAGCTCAGCTGACTCCGTCACGGGGGACCGTCCTCTCCTGGCCGGCTGCGGTGCTCACAGCGGTTCGTTCGCTCACTTCGGGAACAACTTCAGACTGACAAGAACCGGCCCCGCCTGCGAGGCAGACGGGGCCGGAGAACACCTCAGAAGCCGGTACGGCCCCCTCGCTGCTTCCTGAGGACGCGCAGCGCTCAGGCAGGCAGCACGACGACGCAGCGCTCGGGCTCCTCGCCCTCCGACTCACTGCGCAGACCGGCGGCCTTCACGGCGTCGTGGACGACCTTGCGCTCGAAGGGCGTCATCGGCCGCAGCTTGACGGGCGCACCGCCGGCCCTGACCTCCTCGACCGCCCGGTCGCCGATCTCCACCAGCTCACCGCGCTTACGGGCCCGGTGGCCGGAGATGTCGAGCATCAGCCGGCTGCGCTCACCGGTCTCACGGTGCACCGCCAGCCGGGTCAGCTCCTGCAGCGCCTCCAGCACCTCGCCGTCACGGCCCACCAGCTTCTGCAGCTCACGGCTCTCGTCGCTGATGATCGACACGGAGGCGCGGTCGCCCTCCACATCCATGTCGATGTCCCCGTCCAGGTCCGCGATGTCCAGCAGACCCTCCAGGTAGTCGGCGGCGATCTCGCCCTCCTGCTCCAGGCGGGACAGCGCGTCCGTCGTCTCCTCGGAGGCGGCGTCCTGCTGGGGGATCTCCACGGTTTCCGTCATGGCGGGACTCCTTCTCACTTCTTCGACGACGGGTGCTTGGGGCGCTGACCGCCGCCCTTGCGCTTCCCGGAGCCGGCGGAACGGGGGTTGCCGGTGGCACGGGAGCGGCCGCCCGGAACGGACGGGGACTGCGGCTTCTTCTCCAGCGACGGAGCCTGCTGGCCCTCGGGCTCGTCCTGGACCTCGGCGGCATCCGACCCTGCCGACTCAGCCGCCTCGGCCGCCTCGTCGGCCTTGGCCTGCTGGGCCGCCTGGCGCTGGGCCTTGCTCTGGCGCTTGGGCTGCTGGCGCCGAGCGGCACCGCCTTCGGCCGCCGCGGCCTCGGGCTTGGCGTCGCCCTTCTCCACGGTGCCGTTCTCCAGCGCCACCAGACCGGCCCGGTTCAGCCCGTTGACGAACTTGCGCTCGGCCTCGTTGCGGTCGCGGCTGTTCTTCTCCGCGATGATCTTGACGAGCGCCCGCTCCCGGCGCGTACGGACCTTCTCGTGCCGCACGATCACCTGCTGCAGCTTGCCCAGCATCTTCTCCTGGGCCTTGCTGCCCGGGGTGGGATTGCGCTCGATGACGTACATCTGCTGGCCCATGGTCCACAGGTTCGTGGTCAGCCAGTAGATGAGGACACCCACGGGGAAGTTGATACCGAAGACGGCGAACATGATCGGGAAGATGTACATCAGCATCTTCTGCTGCTGCATGAACGGCGTCTTGACCGTGAGGTCGATGTTCTTCGTCATCAGCTGGCGCTGCGTGTAGAACTGCGACAGCGACATCAGGACGATCATGATGACCGTGACGACCCGGACATCCAGCAGCGTGGAGCCCAGGCTCTCGATCTTGCCCGCGGAGTCCATGAACTTCGCCGCGATCGGAGCCCCGAAGATCTGCGCGGCCCGCGCCTGGCCCACCTGCGCCTGGGTCAGGACGCCGACCTCCTGGTTGCTGGCCACCTTGCTCAGCACCTGGAAGAGGGCGAGGAAGAACGGCGACTGCGCCAGGATCGGAAGACAGCTCGAGAGCGGGTTGGTGCCCGTCTCCTTGTAGAGCTTCATCATCTCTTCGGACTGGCGCTGCTTGTCGCTCTTGTAGCGCTCCTGGATCGCCTTCATCTTCGGCTGCAGGATCTGCATGTTCCGCGTCGCCTTGATCTGCTTCACGAAGAGCGGGATCAGGGCGATACGGACCACGATGACCAGCGCGACGATGGACAGACCCCAGGCCCACCCGCTGTCCTCGGCGAAGACCAGGCTGAACAGGGAGTGGAACTGGACGATGATCCAGGAGACAGCGATATAGAGGGGCTGGAGGACCGTGTCCACGAATCAGGCTCCTTGGGCGTTGGGCTCAGACGTCTCGCCCCCACGGCTGATCCGAAGACGCAGTCGCTGGTGCCAGACCGGATGCTTGCGGGGCGGAACATGATCGACTCCGCCGAGCGACCACGGGTTGCAGCGCAGGATGCGCCAGGCGGTCAGGGCCGTGCCCTTCACCGCACCGTGCAGTCGGATCGACTCGTACCCGTAGTGCGAACAGGACGGGTAGTACTTGCAGACCGGGCCCAGCAGGGGGCTGACAGTCCACTGGTACAGCTTGATCAACCACAGCAGCGGGTACTTCATCGCGGCGCCTTCGAAGGGGGTGAGGGGGCGCTCAGTCGCCGCAGCGCCGCGTCCAGATCCCCACTCAGCCGATCGAACTCGGCCTCGGCGGCACCGGGCAGCGCGCGTACGACCACCAGGCTACCGGGGGGCAGCCCCGCGATCCGGTCCCGCATGAGGTGACGAAGACGACGCTTGACCAGATTGCGCTGGACCGCGCCCCCCACCGCCTTGCTGACGACGAAACCCGCACGCGCCGAGGGAGCACTCTCCCCCGGCATGTGCGGGTCGTTGCCGCTGTTCAGATGGACGACGAGAAGCGGGCGGCCGGCCCGCCGACCCCGCCGTACCGCGGTCGCGAAGTCCTCGCGCCGCCTCAGCCGATGCTCGGAAGGCAGCACGATGACGCCCGTCGTCTCAGGTCGGACTCAGGCGGACAGGCGGGCGCGGCCCTTGCCACGGCGGTTCGCCAGGACGGCGCGACCGGCACGGGTCCGCATACGCAGCCGGAAGCCGTGGGTCTTGGCACGCTTGCGGTTGTTCGGCTGGAAAGTGCGCTTGCTCACTCGGGGGCTCCACAGAACTTCGGATCTCGCCGGGTGACGAGAAAACGGGGCTGACCGTGTCAACGGCTGTCACCGTGCGCCCGCGAGTAGCTCGCATAACGCCGGGTCGGTGATCTGCACCGCGGCGCCGTGCCCTTCGGAGGCAGGCGGCAGCAGCCGTCGACAACTCGACCTCGATACGGTACGCGGGGCGCCACCTTCCGGTCAAACCGGCGGCCGGTCGCCTTCGTACACAGCCCTGTGGACAACGACTTGAACGCGGGCACAGGTGGTAGCTACCGTGGCATTTTCCCCGCACACGTCCAGGGCGCGCCCTGAGCGCCGCCCCCGACCGAGCGAGTGAAATGAGAGTGCCCCGTGGCTGATCTACCGGCAGACCTGGGCACGGTCTGGCCACACGTACTGGAACAGCTCCTCGCGGACGCGCAGAACGTCAAGCCCCAGGACCAGCGCTGGCTGCGCGACTGCCAGCCCCTCGTCCTGGTCGCCGGGACCGCCGTGATCTCCGTTCCCAACGAGTACGCCAAGGGCGTCGTCGAGGGCCGCCTGGCGCCCGTGATCAGCGACGCCCTCAGCCACGCCTTCGGGCAGACCGTCCGGCTGGCGATCACCGTCAGCCCCGTGGAGGCCGACTCCCCGGCAGCGCTGCCCTCCGTCCCGGCCCAGGCCCCCCCGCCGCACCACCACACACCCGCCGAACAGCAGCCGGGCCCCGTACCGCACCAGCACCAGCCGGAGCAGCAGCACCAGCAGGAACAGCTCCCCGGAGCCGAGCCCACCTCCCCCGCACCCTCGTACGGGGGCTACGAGCGGCCCACCGCCCGCCCCGCCTACCCGGAGTACGCCCAGCCGCGCGCCGAGCCCGGGGCCTGGCCCCGCGCCCAGCCCCCGCAGGGCTACGGCGGCCACGACTACACCGGCGAGCGCACCGCCTCCGACCCGTACGCGCAGACCCCGCGCCCCCAGCAGGTGCAGGCCCCCGGCCGGGCCCAGCTGCCCGCGCCCATGACCAGCCCCGAGCTGCCCGCCCCCGCCGGACCCGGCGGCCCCGGGTCCGGCCAGGACCGCAGCCGGCTGCCGGCCAAGAGCGGCACGTCCGGCGGCGCCGCCGAGCCCACCGCACGGCTGAACCCGAAGTACCTCTTCGACACCTTCGTCATCGGCGCCTCCAACCGCTTCGCGCACGCCGCCGCGGTCGCCGTGGCCGAGGCGCCGGCCAAGGCGTACAACCCGCTCTTCATCTACGGCGAGTCCGGCCTGGGCAAGACGCACCTGCTGCACGCCATCGGCCACTACGCCCGCAGCCTCTACCCGGGGACCCGGGTGCGGTACGTCAGCTCGGAGGAGTTCACCAACGAGTTCATCAACTCCATCCGCGACGGCAAGGCGGACACCTTCCGCAAGCGCTACCGCGACATGGACATCCTGCTCGTCGACGACATCCAGTTCCTGGCGAGCAAGGAGTCGACGCAGGAGGAGTTCTTCCACACCTTCAACACCCTGCACAACGCCAACAAGCAGATCGTGCTCTCCTCGGACCGGCCGCCCAAGCAGCTGGTCACGCTGGAGGACCGGTTGCGCAACCGCTTCGAGTGGGGACTGATCACCGACGTCCAGCCGCCCGAGCTGGAGACCCGGATCGCGATCCTGCGCAAGAAGGCGGTGCAGGAGCAGCTCCACGCCCCGCCGGAGGTGCTGGAGTTCATCGCCTCGCGGATCTCGCGCAACATCCGCGAGCTGGAGGGCGCGCTGATCCGCGTCACGGCCTTCGCCTCCCTCAACCGCCAGCCGGTGGACCTGGGGCTGACGGAGATCGTGCTGAAGGACCTGATCCCCGGCGACGAGGACGCCGTCCCCGAGATCACCGCGCACGCCATCATGGCCTCCACCGCCGACTACTTCGGCCTCACGGTCGAGGACCTCTGCGGCACCTCCCGCAGCCGGGTACTGGTGACCGCGCGCCAGATCGCCATGTACCTGTGCCGCGAACTGACCGACCTCTCGCTGCCCAAGATCGGCGCGCAGTTCGGTGGCCGCGACCACACCACGGTGATGCACGCGGACCGCAAGATCCGCGCACTGATGGCCGAGCGGCGCTCCATCTACAACCAGGTCACCGAGCTGACCAACCGCATCAAGAACAGCTGAATTCCCGGCAGTCGAGGCCGCCGGCGTCGTCGGTGGCGAGGCGTTGCGGCCTGTTATCCAGCGCTCTCCAGAGGTTCTCCAGCACTCTCCAGAGGCTCTCCACGGCGAAGGGGCCCGCAGAAGTAGTACTTCTGCGGGCCCCTTCGCCGTTCGATTAGTGCTCTCCGCCCCCGAGTTATCCCCAGAAATCCGCCAACTGGCCGTCCACACCATGGGGAAGACTCAAGTTGTCCACACGGGGGTGTGGACGAGTGTGGGATAACTTGCGAAGCTGCAGCTCAGCACCCTGTGGATTTGTGGATGTAAGTTGTCCACAGGTTGGGGATAGTCCCTTGTCCACAGGAGGGGCCGGGCAAGTCATCCACAGGCAGCGGGACTTCATCCACAGCAGAACCGATTCTGTCCACAGGCCATCCACAGAGTTATCCACTGTTCGGCAACACAACGCGCCTCATCACCTGTACGCGTGAAAGAGGTCACACATCCGTGGCGGGTTGGGCTGTGGGTAACTGGGGAAAAGCTGGGGACGGAGCTGTGGGTAACAGAGGGCTTCCTGTGGACGGTGTGTGGACAACTTTTGGTTGTCCACAGAAGGTCCGAGTTATCCACCGCCGCGTCCACAGGCGCTGTGGAAAAAATTTGGGGTCTGACCTGCGAAAACGGGGTTATCCACCGTATCCACAGGCCCTACTACTACTACAGGGGATATGTAGCTCGAGCCTCGTTTAGAAGTGGGGCTTGTGGACAAGTCGGGGGAGGCCCGCCAGCGGGCTGGACGCAGGTTGACGCCGATCCGTGCCCCGGCTGTCGGTGCGGTACGACAGACTGGTCCCCTGCAGACAAGCAGTGCTTGATCGCGCAGTGCTTGTTCAACGACATGCCGGCAACAGCAGGAGGCGGTCTCGGTGAAGATCCGGGTGGAGCGCGACGTACTTGCGGAGGCGGTGGCCTGGGCGGCCCGCAGCCTGCCCGCCCGTCCCCCTGTCCCCGTCCTCGCGGGGCTGCTCCTGAAAGCGGAGTCCGAGGACGGCGGCAGGCTGAGCCTGTCCGGCTTCGACTACGAGGTCTCGGCCCGGGTCTCCGTCGAGGCGGACGTCGAGGAGGAGGGCACGGTCCTGGTCTCCGGCCGCCTGCTCGCCGACATCTCCCGCGCGCTGCCCAACAGGCCGGTGGAGATCTCCACCGACGGGGTGCGCGCCACCGTCGTCTGCGGCAGTTCGCGCTTCACCCTCCACACCCTGCCGGTGGAGGAGTACCCGTCGCTGCCCCAGATGCCCACCGCGACGGGCACGGTCCCCGGTGAGGTCTTCGCGGCCGCCGTCGCCCAGGTCGCCATCGCCGCAGGCCGCGACGACACGCTGCCGGTGCTGACGGGTGTGCGCATCGAGATCGAGGGCGACACGATCACGCTGGCCTCCACCGACCGCTACCGCTTCGCGGTCCGCGAGTTCCTGTGGAAGCCGGAGACGGCCGAGACCTCGGCGGTGGCGCTCGTCCCCGCCAAGACCCTGCTGGACACCGCCAAGGCGCTGACGAGCGGTGACACCGTCTCGATCGCCCTGTCCGGCTCCGGTGCGGGCGAGGGCCTCATCGGCTTCGAGGGCGCGGGGCGACGGACGACCACGCGGCTGCTGGAGGGCGATCTGCCGAAGTACCGCACGCTCTTCCCGACCGAGTTCAACTCGATCGCGGTGATCGAGACGGCGCCGTTCGTCGAGGCGGTCAAGCGCGTGGCGCTGGTGGCCGAGCGCAACACCCCGGTGCGGCTGTCCTTCGAGCAGGGTGTGCTCACCCTGGAGGCCGGCTCCAGCGACGACGCACAGGCTGTGGAGCGGGTGGACGCGACGCTGGAGGGCGACGACATCTCGATCGCCTTCAACCCGACCTTCCTGCTGGACGGCCTGAGCGCGATCGACTCGCCGGTGGCCCAGCTGTCGTTCACGACCTCGACCAAGCCGGCGCTGCTGAGCGGCCGCCCTGCGGTGGACGCCGAGGCGGACCACGCGTACAAGTACCTGATCATGCCGGTGCGGCTGAGCGGGTAGGTCGGAGCTACTCCGGGCGCGGACTGCTTCGGGCCGGGGGTGTGGGGGTCGCCCCCGCAAGACCGCAGTAGGCCGGTGCGGCTGAGCGGCTGAGCGGTTCGTCCACAGTCCGGGGACGTGGCTGAGCGGGGTCGCGCGCCCCGGCGTAGGCTCGGGAGCGGATACGTAGGCGCTTACGGAGGGTCAGTGATGGAGCTCGGTCTCGTCGGTCTGGGCAAGATGGGCGGCAACATGCGCGAGCGCATCCGCCGTGCGGGCCACACCGTCGTCGGTTACGACCGCGATCCGGATCTCGCGGACGTGGCCGGCCTCAAGGAGCTGGTGGACGCGCTGCCCGCCCCCCGGGTGGTGTGGGTGATGGTCCCGTCGGGTGCGGCCACGCAGGCGGTGATCGACGAGCTGGGTGAGCTGCTCGATCCGGGCGACCTCATCGTGGACGGCGGAAACTCCCGCTGGACGGAGGACGAGAAGCACGCGGCGGAGCTGGCGCCCAAGGGCATCGGTTTCGTGGACTGCGGCGTCTCGGGCGGCGTCTGGGGCCTGGAGGAGGGCTACGCGCTGATGTACGGCGGCTCGGACGAGCACGTCGCGCAGGCGCAGTGGGCCTTCGACGCCCTGAAGCCCGACGGTGACAACGGCAGCGTGCATGCGGGCAAGGTGGGTGCCGGGCACTTCGCCAAGATGGTCCACAACGGCATCGAGTACGCGATGATGCAGGCCTTCGCCGAGGGCTGGGAGCTGATGGAGGCCTCGGACTGCGTCACTGACGTGCGTGAGGTCTTCCGCAGCTGGCAGGACGGGACGGTCATCCGCTCCTGGCTGCTGGACCTGGCGGTGCGGGCGCTGGACGGTGACGAGCACCTGGATCAGCTGCGGGGTTACGCGGAGGACTCGGGTGAGGGCCGCTGGACGGTGGAGGCGGCGCTGGACGAGGCCGTGCCGCTGCCGGCGATCACGGCCGCGCTGTACGCGCGGTTCGCCTCCCGCCAGGAGGACTCCAAGCAGATGAAGATGATCGCGGCCCTGCGCAACCAGTTCGGTGGGCACGCGGTCGAGACCAAGAAGTAGCGGGAATCAGGGGGCCGGCCGGCAACTATGCACGTCACGCATCTCTCGCTGGCCGACTTCCGCTCGTACGCCCGGGCCGAGGTCGTCCTCGCCCCGGGCGTCAGTACGTTCACGGGGCCCAACGGGCAGGGCAAGACCAATCTGGTCGAGGCGGTCGGCTATCTGTCGACCCTGGGCAGCCATCGGGTCTCCTCGGACGCGCCGCTGGTGCGGATGGGTGCCGAGCGCGCCGTGATCCGGGCGGCGGTGGAGCATGAGGGCCGCAGGCAGCTGGTGGAGCTGGAGCTGAATCCGGGGCGGGCCAACCGGGCCCGGATCAACCGCTCCTCCCAGGTCCGTCCGCGTGACGTGGTGGGCATCGTGCGCACGGTGCTCTTCGCTCCGGAGGACCTCGCGCTGGTCAAGGGTGATCCGGGTGAGCGCCGCCGTTTCCTCGACGAGTTGGCGGTGGCCCGCCATCCGCGGATGGCGGGGGTGCGCGGGGACTACGAGCGGGTGCTCAAGCAGCGCAACACGTTGCTGAAGACCGCGGCGATGGCCCGGCGGCACGGTGGTCGGCAGCTGGACCTCTCCACGTTGGACGTCTGGGACCAGCATCTGGCGCAGGTGGGGGCGGAGGTGCTGGCGCAGCGGCTGGAGCTGGTGGCAGCGGTGCTGCCGCTGGCGGACAAGGCGTACGAGAGTCTGGCGCCGGGCGGCGGTCCGCTGGGGTTGGAGTACAGGTCGGTGGGCGGGGGTCTTGAGGGTGCGGCGGGGGCTGTGTCGCGAGAGGAGCTGTGCGGGCTGCTGCTGGAGGCGTTGGCGGGGGCGCGCAAGCAGGAGATCGAGCGGGGGGTGACCCTGGTGGGTCCGCACCGTGACGAGTTGGTGCTGAAGCTGGGTGGTCTGCCGGCGAAGGGTTATGCGAGTCACGGGGAGTCGTGGTCCTTCGCGCTGGCGCTGCGGCTGGCCTCGTACGAGCTGCTGCGTGCGGAGGGGGTGGAGCCGGTGCTGGTGCTGGACGACGTCTTCGCGGAGTTGGACGCGCGGCGGCGGGAGCGGTTGGCGGAGCTGGTGGCGCCGGGGGAGCAGGTGCTGATCACGGCGGCGGTGGACGAGGACGTTCCGGGGTTGCTGGCGGGGGCGAGGTTCGCGGTGTCGGACGGTGAGGTGCGGCCGGGGTGAGCGGGCAGGGTGGCGGTCCGGTGGCGCCGGGCGGGGAGCAGGAGCCCTCGGGGGTGGATCTGGCCCGGGTCGCGCTGCGGGCGGCGCGGGAGCAGGCGAGGGCGCGCGGTGCGGAGGCGGTGCAGCGCAAGCAGGCGCGGCGGGGCGGGTTGCGTTCGGGTGCGCGGTCGGACGGGCGTGATCCGCTGTCGTTGGGTGCGGCGGTCAACCGGTTGATCGCGGAGCGCGGTTGGGAGGCGCCGGCGGCGGTCGGCGGGGTGATGGGGCGCTGGCCGCAGCTGGTGGGGCCGGAGGTGGCGCAGCACTGTGCTCCGGACTCCTATGACGAGGAGGAGCGGGTCCTGGTCGTGCGGTGCGATGCGACGGCGTGGGCGACGCAGCTGCGGCTGCTGGTTCCGCAGCTGCTGCGCCGGCTCAACGATGATCTGGGGCCGGGGACGGTGCGCTTCATCAAGGTGCTGGGCCCGGGTGGTCCTCCGCAGCGTTACGGGCGGTTGCGTGCGCCGGGCAGTCAGGGGCCGGGGGACACCTACGGCTGAGGTGGTGTCGGCCGGGCCCTGGTGTGGTCCTGGTGGGGCGGGTGTGCGGTCGTATCAATCGTGTGGGGGGCGTGATCTCGCTCACACTATCGTTTCCTTGACACCGTGAAGCCGCCAGCGGCTCTCAGGGGCTCTCGGACTCCCCGTTCGTGTGTGGGGACTCGGGCGGACGGCCCGCATCGCGGCTGAGGGGGGTGCAGGGCCTCGCAAACCGTCATTCTGTCGGTGGCTACCGGTAGACTGGACGGGATCCGCCAGTTGCGGAGCATGTCGACCGCAGTACCACCCCGTACCACTCAGTAGTGGCCATCCGGACGCAGTCCTGCAGGCAGTCAGGACAGGAGTCGGACCGGTGGCCCCACCTGTGCCAGAAAGGGCGCTTCGTGGCCGATTCCGGCGACCTCAACGAGTCCGCTCCCCGCGTCGGGGAGCCTGACACCAAGCCCGCGGGCCCCGCCTACGACGCCGACGCGATCACCGTCCTCGAGGGCCTCGACGCGGTGCGCAAGCGCCCCGGTATGTACATCGGTTCGACCGGTGAGCGCGGTCTGCACCACCTGGTCCAGGAGGTCGTCGACAACTCGGTCGACGAGGCGATGGCCGGGCATGCCACCCACATCGAGGTGACGCTGCTGGACGACGGCGGTGTGCGGGTGGTGGACAACGGCCGCGGTATCCCGGTCGGTATCCAGAAGTCCCAGGGCAAGCCGGCCGTGGAGGTCGTGCTGACGGTCCTGCACGCGGGCGGCAAGTTCGGCGGCGGTGGGTACGCGGTCTCGGGTGGTCTGCACGGGGTGGGTGTCTCCGTGGTGAACGCGCTGTCGACGCGGTTGGCGGTGGAGGTCCGCACTGACGGCTACCGCTGGACGCAGGACTACAAGATGGGTGTTCCGACCGCGGAGTTGCTGCGTAACGAGGCGACGGCCGAGACCGGCACCTCGGTGACGTTCTGGGCGGACGGCGACATCTTCGAGACCACCGAGTACTCCTTCGAGACGCTCTCGCGGCGTTTCCAGGAGATGGCCTTCCTCAACAAGGGTCTGACGATCTCGCTGACCGACGAGCGTGAGTCGGCCCGCCAGACCTCGGGGGCGGACTCGGCGGACGGCGCTGACGCCCATGAGGCGCGGACGGTCTCGTACCACTACGAGGGCGGTATCTCCGACTTCGTGCGGCATCTGAACTCGCGCAAGGGCGAGCCGGTGCACCCCACGGTGATCGACTTCGAGTCGGAGGACGTCGAGGGGAGCATCTCGGTCGAGATCGCGATGCAGTGGAACGCCCAGTACACCGAGGGTGTCTACAGTTTCGCCAACGTCATCCACACCCATGAGGGCGGTACGCACGAGGAGGGTTTCCGTGCGGCGCTGACGGGTCTGGTCAACCGCTATGCGCGGGACAAGCGGCTGCTGCGGGAGAAGGACGACAACCTCACGGGTGAGGACATCCGCGAGGGTCTGACGGCGATCATCTCGGTGAAGCTGGGTGAGCCGCAGTTCGAGGGCCAGACGAAGACGAAGCTGGGCAACACCCAGGCGAAGACCTTCGTGCAGAAGGTGACGCACGAGCGGTTGACGGACTGGTTCGAGCGTAATCCGAACGAGGCCGCGGACATCATCCGCAAGTCCATCCAGGCGGCCACGGCGCGGGTGGCGGCCCGTAAGGCCCGGGATCTGACCCGGCGCAAGGGGCTGCTGGAGTCGGCGTCGCTGCCGGGCAAGCTGAGTGACTGCCAGTCCAACGACCCGACGAAGTGCGAGATCTTCATCGTCGAGGGTGACTCCGCCGGCGGTTCGGCGAAGTCGGGGCGCAATCCCAAGTACCAGGCCATCCTGCCGATCCGCGGCAAGATCCTGAACGTGGAGAAGGCGCGGATCGACAAGGTCCTGCAGAACCAGGAGGTCCAGGCGCTGATCTCGGCCTTCGGGACGGGTATCCACGAGGACTTCGACGTGGAGAAGCTCCGCTATCACAAGATCATCCTGATGGCGGACGCCGACATCGACGGCCAGCACATCCAGACGCTGCTGCTGACGCTGCTCTTCCGCTTCATGCGCCCGCTGATCGAGACGGGGCACGTCTTCCTCGCCCAGCCGCCGCTGTACAAGATCAAGTGGACGCGGGACGACTTCGAGTACGCCTATTCCGACCGTGAGCGCGACCAGTTGATGGATCTGGGCCGCTCGGCGGGCAAGCGCATCCGCGAGGACGCGGTGCAGCGCTTCAAGGGCCTCGGTGAGATGAACGCGGAGGAGCTGCGGATCACCACCATGGACCCGGACCTGCGGGTGCTGCGCCATGTGACGCTCGACGACGCGGCGGCGGCGGACGACCTGTTCTCCGTCCTGATGGGTGAGGACGTGGAGGCACGTCGCTCGTTCATCCAGCGCAACGCCAAGGACGTTCGCTTCCTCGACATCTGAGTCGGCCCGGCCGGTGCCCGCGCCCGCGGGGTGCGCGCCGGCTGCCGTAGATCCTCCAGACAAGGACTGAGACCAAGCAATGGCCGACGAGAACGGCGAGAACCCCACCCCCGTCCCCTCCGCCGACGTCACCGTCGTGGCGGAGATCGACGAGGTCACCACCGACCGCGTGCTGCCCGTCTCCCTGGAGACGGAGATGCAGCGCAGCTATCTCGACTACGCGATGTCCGTCATCGTCTCGCGCGCCCTGCCGGACGTGCGGGACGGCCTCAAGCCCGTCCACCGCCGCGTGCTGTACGCGATGTACGAGGGCGGGTACCGGCCGGAGCGCGGCTTCTACAAGTGCGCCCGCGTTGTCGGCGACGTGATGGGCAACTACCACCCGCACGGCGACTCCGCGATCTACGACGCCCTGGTGCGCCTGGCGCAGCCCTGGTCGCTGCGGATGCCGCTGGTCGACGGCAACGGCAACTTCGGCTCCCCGGGCAACGACCCGGCGGCGGCCATGCGCTACACCGAGTGCAAGATGGCGCCGCTGGCGATGGAGATGCTCCGCGACATCGACGAGGAGACCGTCGACTTCGGGGACAACTACGACGGGCGCTCCAAGGAGCCCCGCGTCCTGCCGGCGCGTTTCCCGAACCTGCTGGTCAACGGCGCTGCGGGTATCGCGGTGGGGATGGCGACGAACATTCCGCCGCACAACCTGCGCGAGGTCGCGGCAGGTGTGCAGTGGTATCTGGACAATCCGCTGGCGTCCGCCGAGGAGCTCCTCGAGGCGCTGATGGAGCGCGTCAAGGGCCCCGACTTCCCCACCGGTGCGCTGGTGGTGGGCCGCAAGGGCATCGAGGAGGCGTACCGCACGGGGCGCGGCTCGATCACCATGCGGGCCGTGGTGGCGGTGGAGGAGATCCAGGACCGCCAGTGCCTGGTGGTCACCGAGCTGCCCTACCAGGTCAACCCGGACAACCTGGCGAACAAGATCGCCGAGCTGGTCAAGGACGGCCGGGTCGGGGGGATCGCGGACGTCCGCGACGAGACGTCCTCGCGTACGGGCCAGCGCCTGGTGGTCGTGCTGCGCCGCGACGCGGTCGCCAAGGTCGTGCTGAACAACCTCTACAAGCACACCGACCTGCAGACGAACTTCGGTGCGAACATGCTGGCGCTGGTGGACGGGGTGCCGCGCACGCTGTCGCTGGACGCCTTCATCCGGCACTGGGTGACCCACCAGGTCGACGTGATCGTCCGCCGGACGACCTTCCGGCTGCGCAAGGCCGAGGAGCGGGCGCACATCCTGCGCGGTCTGCTCAAGGCGCTGGACGCGATCGACGAGGTCATCGCGCTGATCCGCCGCTCGGACACGGTCGAGGTGGCCCGGCACGGGCTGATGGACCTGCTGGCTATCGACGAGATCCAGGCCAACGCGATCCTGGAGATGCAGCTGCGCCGGCTGGCCGCCCTGGAGCGGCAGAAGATCGTCGCGGAGCACGACGAGCTGCAGACGAAGATCAACGAGTACAACGCGATCCTGCTCTCCCCCGAGCGCCAGCGCCAGATCATCAGCGAGGAGCTGGCGGTCCTGGTCGACAAGTACGGCGACGACCGGCGTTCGGCGCTGGTGCCCTTCGACGGCGACATGTCCATCGAGGACCTGATCGCCGAGGAGGACA
This sequence comes from Streptomyces polyrhachis, assembly GCF_042663125.1. NCBI lineage: Bacteria > Bacillati > Actinomycetota > Actinomycetes > Kitasatosporales > Streptomycetaceae > Streptomyces > Streptomyces polyrhachis. The sequence goes on from NZ_JBHSZO010000003.1 coordinate 176,812, forward strand.
TCGTCGTCACGGTGACGCGCGGCGGCTACGTCAAGCGCACCAAGACCGAGGACTACCGCTCCCAGCGGCGCGGCGGCAAGGGTGTGCGCGGGGCGCGGCTGCGCGAGGACGACATCGTCGACCACTTCTTCGTCTCCACCACGCACCACTGGCTGCTGTTCTTCACCAACAAGGGCCGGGTCTACCGGGCCAAGGCGTACGAGCTGCCGGACGCGGGCCGTGACGCCAAGGGCCAGCACATGGCGAACCTGCTGGCCTTCCAGCCGGACGAGCACATCGCGGAGATCCTGGCGATCCGGGACTACGACGCCGTCCCGTACCTGGTCCTGGCGACCAAGGCGGGCCTGGTGAAGAAGACGCCGCTGAAGGACTACGACTCGCCCCGCCAGGGCGGTGTCATCGCGATCAACCTGCGGGAGATGCCCGACGGCTCGCCCGACGAGCTGATCGGCGCGGAGCTGGTCTCGGCGGAGGACGATCTGCTGCTCGTCAGCAGGAAGGCCCAATCGATCCGCTTCACCGCAACGGACGAGGCGCTGCGTCCGATGGGCCGTGCCACCTCGGGTGTGAAGGGCATGTCCTTCCGCGAGGGTGACGAACTCCTCTCGATGAATGTCGTGCGGCCGGGTACGTTCGTGTTCACCGCCACCGACGGCGGGTACGCGAAGCGCACGAACGTCGACGAATACCGGGTCCAGGGTCGCGGTGGTCTGGGTACCAAGGCCGCCAAGATCGTGGAGGACCGCGGTCTGCTGGTGGGTGCGCTGGTGGTGGAGGAGAGTGACGAGATCCTCGCCATCACGCTCTCCGGCGGCGTGATCCGTACCCGGGTCGACCAGGTCAGGGAGACGGGCCGCGACACCATGGGTGTCCAGCTGATCAACCTGGGCAAGCGGGACGCCGTGGTGGGTATCGCCCGCAACGCGGAGGCCGGGAGTGAAGCGGAAGAGGTCGAGGGCGCAACGGTTGAGGTCGCCGAGACGTCGAACGTAGCGGAGACTGCCGAGGGTCTGGTGGCGGAGACGGGCGCGCAGGCGTCCGGGGCCGCGGAATAGCGCGTAAGGGAGTGACGACGTGAGTGGAGCCACGGGCGCCGGGGCGGGCCGTGCGGGAGCCGCGGAGGGGTATGTCCCCGCCGATGCGGCTCCCGGTGAGGACGACGGCGCCCGTGGGCCCGCCACGTCGGGGAGCCAGGGGGGCACGGTGACGGACAGTCGGTCCGCGGCGAGGGAGGGGGCGGCCAGTCCGCTGCCGCCCGCGCCGGTGGCGGCGCCCTCGGTGCCGGCGGGTCCGCATCGTCCGCCGCATGCCTACGAGCCGCCGGCCGGGCCCGCGCCCGCACCCGCGTCGGCTCGCGGGGCGGCGGTGGGCGCGTCGGTCCGCAAGGGCGCCGCGGTGCGGCGTTCGCGTACGGGTGCGCGGACGGTGCCGCGTACGCGCAAGGCGCGGCTGCGGGTGGCGAAGGTCGACCCGTGGTCGGTGATGAAGGTCAGCTTCCTGCTGTCCATCGCGCTGGGCGTGTGCACGATCGTGGCCGTGGCGGTGCTGTGGATGGTGCTGGACGCGATGGGCGTCTTCTCCACCGTGGGCTCCACGATCGCGGAGGCGGTGGCCACGGAGGGCTCCGAGGGCTTCGACCTCGTGTCGTTCCTGTCGCTGTCGCGGGTGCTGAGCTTCACGGGCGTGATCGCGGTGATCGACGTGGTCCTGGCGACCGCGCTGGCCACGCTGGGCGCGTTCATCTACAACCTGTCCGCGGGCTTCGTGGGCGGTATCGAGCTGACGCTGGCAGAGGACGAGTAGTCCCAGCTCACGGCCGCGAAACTACCGATTTTGGGACTCGGCCCCTGGTGCGCTAATCTTCAGGGGTCGGCGCGCGGGTATAGCTCAGACGGTTAGAGCGCATCCCTGATAAGGATGAGGCCCCAGGTTCAAGTCCTGGTACCCGCACCGTGTCGAAGCCCCCCAGTGGATACCACTGGGGGGCTTTCGCATGGGAGGGGGCGGTGAGGGTCGCAGTCGTGGCGCAGGTGGAGGTTTCACGTGAAACGCGGACATGTGCGGCTTGCGGGCGTGTGGGGCGTGGGGCGGTCGCGGTGGGGTCGTCCGGGCGTCGGGGCGGCTTGGGACGGGCTTCGGTGGCGGCCCCGGGTTGGGCGGGGCTGACTGTGTATCATCGGGGCCGGAAGGTCACGGATGACTATCGAAGGACGAGGTAGTGCGGTGAAGAAGCTGATCCTGGTCGCACTGGCCGCTCTTGGCGGGCTCCTCGTGTACCGCCAGATCCAGGCGGACCGCGCCGAGCAGGACCTGTGGACGGAGGCGACCGACTCGGTGCCCTCCTCCTCGGGCGTCTGATACGAGGTTTTCGCGAGCCCCGGCTCCTCGCACCGTTCGGTGCGGGGGCCGGGGCTTTGTCGTGGGGCGGGGGCGGGGGGCTCCCCGGTTTGCGGCGCCGTGCCGTGGGCGTTTGCTGGCAAAGTCCGGTCCGGCCGACTGGCGGTTTCGAGGTCAACTGCCAGGAGGGGGTGCTGTTTCACGGCTGTGACATCCACCCCCTGTTGTTTGCTATTGCACACCCCCTAGGGTGCTGTTCGTAACCGCGTCATCAAGGGGGGCATGACATGCGAGGACTTCATCGGCGGACCGCCGGGGGGCTGGCGGTGGCGGCGCTCGTGCTGGGGCTCGCGCCGGCCGCCGAGGCCCGTACGGGCGGCGCGGCGCAGAGCGGGCCCGACGCCGGGAGCGGGCTGGTGATGGTGCTGGACTCCTCCGGCTCCATGCGCGACGACGACGGCAGCGGACGCCCCCGGATCGACGCGGCCCGGGCGGCCGTCGGCCAGGTCGTCGACAGCCTGCCCGACGGCTATCCGACCGGCCTGCGGGTCTACGGCGCCGACCGCTCCAGCGGCTGCACCGACACCCGCCTGGCCAAGCCCGTCGCCCCGCTGGACCGGGCCGCCCTCAAGGCCGCCGTCGCCGCCGTGCGGCCCAAGGGGGACACCCCCATCGGCTACTCGCTGCGCAAGGCCGCCGCGGACCTGCCCGCCGCCGAGCCGGGTGCCCCCGGGCACCGCTCGATCCTGCTGATCTCCGACGGGGAGGACACCTGCGGGACGCCCGAGCCCTGCGAGGTCGCGGCCGAGCTGGGGAGGGAGGGCGTCGACCTGCGGATCGACGCCATCGGCTTCCAGGTCGGCGGCGCGGCCCGCAAGCAGCTGGAGTGCATCGCCAGGGCGGGCCACGGCTCGTACTACGACGCCCCCGACGCCGCCGCGCTCGGGCGCCAGCTGCAGCGCGCCGGGCAGCTCTCCGCCGGCGGCTACCGCTTCCGGGGCGGGACCGCCGCGGGCGGGGCGACGGCCGACAGGGCGGCCGTGCTGGGAGCGCCGGGGCAGTACCTGGACAGCATCGGGCCCGGTGAGAGGCGGTGGTACGCCGCGACCCTGGACGCCGCCTCCGCCGCCGACTTCGGCGTCACCGCCGTCCCGCAGACGGGGGTGGCGGTGGCGTACGGCGACGGGATCGACCTGGAGCTGACCGCCGCCGACCGGTTCACCAGCCGCTGCGACGGGCAGAGCGCCCACTTCCAGCAGGACGAGGGCGCCCACCCCCTCACCAACGCCGTCAGCCGCATCCCCAGCGCCGACGGCTCGCGGGCCTGCGACCGGGCGGGCCGCTACCTGCTCTCCGTCACCCGCACCAGCTCCCCCGGCGCCGACCGGGCGCGCTGGCCGCTGGAGTTGGCCTTCACGCGGGAGGCCGCACTGAAACCCGGCACCGTACCCGCGCAGTCGCGCAAGGAGTACGGCGAGGTGGCGCTGCCCACCGCCGCGCCGAGGGACGTCGAGGGCGGCAGCGGCTTCAACGACGCGGCCGCGCTGCGCACCGGGGTGTGGCGCGACCGGCTGCTGCCGGGGCAGACGCGCTTCTACAAGGTGCCGGTGGGCTGGGGCCAGCAGCTGCGCTACCGCGCCGAGTTCGCCAACGAGCCCCGGCTCGCGGACACCTCGGGCGTCTCCAGCCACGTCGACACCGACCTCTTCGCGCCGGGGCGGGGCTTCGTCGGCGACGGGCCGTACAGCAGCTCGCACGGCTACTACGGTGAGCCCGTCGCCACCGACCTCGGTACGGTGCCGGTGAGTTGGACAAACCGCTGGGAGGCGGGCGCCGCCGTGACGCCCCTGCGGATGCGCGGCGACTACTACCTCGCCGTACGACTGGGGCCCGACGCCGCGAAGTTCGCCCAGAACGCCGCCATCGGCGTCGTGCTGCGCGTCGCGGTCGCGGGGGAGGCGAAGGCCGGGCCGCAGCACCGGGCGCCGGCGCTGAAGACGTCCCGTACGGGGAAGGCCGCGGCCGCACCCGACCGGGAGGATCAGGGCGGCGGGGGCCGTACCGCGCTGGTCGCCGCGGTGGCGGCGGGTGCGCTGCTGCTCGCCGCGGGAGGCGCGTACACCGTCGTACGCACAGCAGGCAGGACGAGGAGGGGGAATTCGTGAACGGCAAGAGGACGGCCCTGGCCGCGCTGGCCACCGCCGCGGTGCTCGGGGCGCTGCTGCCCGCCGGGCCCGCGCTCGCGCAGAGCACCGCCGCGGAGAGCGGCTACCGGATCGCACCGGACGCGCAGCCGGTCAAGGGCGCCGAGAGCAGCGCCGACGGGCCGGAGCTGAAGGCCGGCACGGTCTACCGCGACCGCATCGGACCGGGCGGGAAGCTCTACTACAAGATCGAACTGGATGCGAAGTCCAACTCCTTCGTCCAGGTCGTCGCCGCGCCGGGGACGACGGACCAACTGGCCTTCAACGACGGCATCTCCATCAGCATCCTGAGCGCCGGCAACACCACCTGCGGCAAGGTGGACGACAGCGTCGGCACCGACAACCGGGCCACCGCACTGATCGACGCCGCCTACCGGCTCATCGAGCCCGACGGCGACTGCCAGGAGGCCGACGTCTACAACGTGCTCGTCGAACGGGTGAGCAAGGCCACCTCCACCCCCGACGACTGGACGCTGGAACTGCGCCCCAAGGTGGAGCCGCCGGTGACGGGCAAGCCCGGCGGGACGCCCCAGGCGTGGCCCGAGGGCACCCCGCCGCCGCGCCCCGGCATCGAGGCCCGGCCCATCACCGGCGGCAGGGGGCTGGCGGACGCGGCGGGGATGTACGACGGGGTGTGGAAGGACCGCATCCCGCCCGGCCAGACCCGCTACTACCGCGTCCCGCTGGACTGGGGGCAGTCACTGGCCACGCACGTGGAGTTCGGCACCGTCCCGGTGTCGGACGACAGCGCCTGGCACAGCTCCGGGGCCTCCGTGGAGTACTACGACCCCGCGGGCTGGCACGTCGGCTCGGGCGAGGCGTCCTACAACGGGCGCGAGCAGGCCAAGGTCGTCAACTGGACGCCGAAGATCGACTACGCCACCCGGTTCAGCGACGACAGCAGCATCGTCGGCTTCGCCTACGCGGGCTGGTACGTCGTGGCCGTCCATGTCCACCAGGAGGTCGGAAAGTTCGTCAAGGGCACCGTCCCGGTCGTCCTGCGCACCAGCGTCAAGGGCGAGCCGGCCGCGGGCCCGGTGTACGCCGGGGACGCGGTCGAGGCGGGCTTCGGGGTCGGCGAGGACGACCGCGAGGCGGCGAAGGAGGGGCTGAGCGCCGCACAGGCCGATACGGGCGGCGGGCTGCGGCCGGTCTTGGGGTACGTGGGCGTCGGGGTGGGCTCGCTGCTCATCCTGGGGCTGGGCGGCTGGTGGCTGCTCGGGCGGCGTACGGGGGCGGGGCCGGCGGATGCGGCGGGTCCGGCCAATCCGTACCAGCAGCCGCCGGGCGGAGGCTACGGGTACCCGCCGCAGTAGGCGCCGGAAGGGGGCCCGGTCCCTACCGGGCCCCCTTCGGTGTGCGTACGCACCCGTGCGCTACCCCGTGAGCAGCGCCCACACGCCCGCGCCCAGGCAGGCCAGCGCCACGACGAGCACCGCGGCCGCCACCTTCGCGGACGGGCCGGAGGGCGCGGTACGGGCCCGGGGGGCGGTCGTCGCGGGCGGCGCGGGCGGATGCGCGGCCGTGTACTGCCGCGTCGGCTCCGGCATCCCCACCGGCATGGTCGGCGGTGTCGGATCACCCGTCGCGACGGCCGCGGGCGGCGGGGTGGGCGGCGTCGCGGGCAGTGAACCGGGCGGCGTCGCGGGGTGCACGGGCTGTGCGGGCTGCACGGGCTGTGCGGTCACCGGCGGCGCGAGCGGGAAGCTCCCGGTGGGCGAGGCGGGGGAGGCCGGCGCCGGCCCGAAGCCCCCGGCGGCGCTCACCGGCCCCTGCGCCCCGTACCCCCGGGGGAGCGGCCCGATCTGGTCGAAGACCTCCACCGGCTCCGCGTCCGCCCCCTCCTGCGGCAGCAGCTCCACTGCCGAGGCCAGCGCCCTGCGCACCCCCGTCGCCGTACGGAAACGGGCCTGCGGATCCGGCTGCAGCAGCCCCGCCAGCACCTGCCAGAGCGGCGCCGGCACCCCCGCGGGCGGCGGGGGCGTGCCCTCGCGCAGGAACCACTCGAAGACCTCCTTGCCGTCCGGCTTCACCCCGGTCAGCAGATAGAGCCCCACCAGCCCCGTCGCGAAGAGGTCCGCCGGGAAGTCCGGCTCCGCGCCCAGCATCTGCTCCGGCGCGACATAGCCCGGCGTACCGACCACGAAGTCCGTCTCCGTCAGGCGCGCCTCGCCCTTGCGCATCGCGATGCCGAAGTCGGAGAGCTTCAGATGCGGGCGCCCCGTCCCGGTCACCTCCAGCAGGATGTTCGCCGGCTTGACGTCGCGGTGCACCACGCCCTCCGCGTGCACCGCGTCCAGCCCCGCCAGCAGCTGGTCCAGCAACTCGGCCGCAAAGCGCGGCGGAAGCGGGCCGTAGTCCCCGATCAGGTGGGCCAGGGAGCCGCCGCACACCAGGTCCATCGTGAAGAGGACCTTGTCGTCGTCGGCCGCCCAGCTCGCCGGGGCCAGCACGTGCGGATGGTCGATGCGCAGCGCCTGCTCGCGCACGAAGCGCAGCAGCGCGTGCGCGTCGCTCTGCTGGAGCACCTTCGCCGCCACATACCGCCTGCGGCGGCGGTCCCAGGCGCGCCAGACCGCGCCCGCGCCGCCCCTGCCGATCGGGTCGATCAGCTCGTACCTTCCGGCGAAGACCTCACCCATGGCGCCCCGCCCGCCCCCTGTCGCTCCGGTCTAACCCTGGTGTGCCTCGTAGTGCGCGACCGCGTCCGCGGTCCGTCCGGCACCGTACACCCGCAGGAACTCTGCCAGTTCGGGGTGGTCGGGGGCGAGGGAATCCGCGGCGTCGATGATGTCGGCCGCCCCCGCGACCGAGCGCAGCAGCGACTGGATCTCGCGTACGACCCGGCGCACGGGGGCCGCGCCGGTGGTGGCGGTGCCCGTCGCGGTGCCCAGCACCGCGCCGCCGGCGGAGCGGCGGATCTCCTCCATGCGCGTCGCGGCCTCCCCCGCGCTGACGCCGCCGACGGCGACCTCCTGCGCCAGCTCCTGCAGCGCCTGCGCGCGCTGGACGACCGCCGGATTGCCGATCCGGGCGCGCTGGCCGCTCATCAGCTGGGAGAGCATCGGGGCGGAGATGCCCAGCACCGCGGCCAGCCGGGCCTGGTTGAGGCCCAGGTCCTCGATCAGCCGGCGGAAGAGGACGCCCAGCGGCTCCCCGTACCAGCCGCGCTGCTGTTCGCGCGCCCGCTCACCGGCTTCTCTGCGCGTGTCGTCCATGGCTGCGGCCTCCCCTGATGCGCTCCTGCGCGCCCTTCACTGCTGCGAAGTTCCGCCTCGCATCCTACGGAGCACGGCCGTGCGGCCACAGGGGCCCGGGGGCAGGGAACGCCCGACCGGGAAAGCTTTTCGGCATCCCCCGGAGGACCGGGTACGCTGTTCGGGACACCCGGGGCCTTAGCTCAGTTGGTAGAGCGCCGTCTTTGCATGGCGGATGTCAGGAGTTCGACTCTCCTAGGCTCCACCCGGTGGACGCCCCCTGACCGCGGATCGCGGATCGGGGGGCGTTTTTCGTGCCCGGCGTCCTCCGCCGACGAAAGATGTGTACCGAATACGCATGCTAAACACAGGCGTGTCTTCATATCTACGGATTCGTTAGCCCGTACGGGGGCGGAGCAGCGGGCTTCTCCCCCGTCTAGTGGGAGGGGCCGACGATGATCCACGAAGCCGTACTGCTGGAGTCGAGGAGCCTGCGCACGAGCGTGTGCGAGCGGACCGACGTGCTCGACCGGGTCAGGGTGCTGTCGCTGCTGCCGGACGGGATGCATGTGACGACGGCGATGGTGGCGGAGTACTTCGGGGTCGGCATCAAGGCCGTCCGCTCTCTCGTGCTTGACCACCGCGACGAGCTCGAAGCCAGCGGGTACCGGGTTTTGACAGGTGCAGAACTGAGCTCCTTCAAGGAGCTCAGTTACATTCAGTCACAGTCTGCGTCCCTCGCTGTCTTCTCCCGTCGGGCCGTCCTCAACGTCGCCATGCTTCTGCGTGACAGTGAAGTCGCACGTCAGGTGCGTACGTACCTTCTCGACGTGGAGACCGCCGTCCGCAGTCGGCCTGTGGATAACTCCGGCGCCGGGCCTGTGGATAACTACGCAGAGGAGTTGAACGACTGGTTCGACCGCCGTCTCGCCGACACCCTCGGCAAGACCCTCACCCCCATGGTCAACGCCATCATCAAGACCCTCGGTGAGCACCACACGGAGATCGGCGAGCTCCACCGGGAGTTCGCGGACATGAAGGCCCGCCTCGACGGCATCCGGCTCGGGCCCTCCCCCGGCCGCCCGCTTCCCGGGGTCATGGCCGCGATGGACGCCATGGGCTGGCGGGAGTTCGAGCGCCACGTCGCGGAGCTGCTGCGCCGGGACGGCTGCACCGGCGTCAAGGTGACCGGCGGGGCCCACGACCGGGGCATCGACATCGCGGGCCGGACCGCCGACGGCCGCTCGCTCGTCGTCCAGTGCAAGAACTTCGCGCCCTTCCGCCCGGTCTACAGCGGTGAGGTGCGCAAGTTCATCGGCGACGCGAAGGTGCTGCGGCGGGCGGACGTGGCGCTGTTCGTCTCCACGACCACCTTCACCCGCGATGCGCTGGACGCCGCCTGCTCCGGCGGCGTCACGGCCGTGCACCGCCATCTGCTCGAGTCCTGGAGCGGTGGGCTGGTGCTCCAGGTCCTCAGGTAGCGCGGCGCAGACGCGGGCGGGCCCGAAGTCGCAAGACCAAGTTGCGGCTTCGGGCCCTCCCCGTTTCTACTCCGACCGGGCCGGTGCTGTCCGGCGGACGGCCGGACCGGGGCGCGTCCGGGTCAGTCCCGAGCCTCGCGCTCGTAGGTCTCGAAGGAGGTGCGCGTCGCGTCCGCCGGGTCGGACGCCGCGTCCTCCAGCAGCTCCTCCTCGGACTGCTTGGCCTGCACCTCCGGGTCGAGTACGGCCTCGGCGGCGGAGTCCTCGGAGCGGTAGACGAGGGTCTCCTCCACGTACGTCTCGCCGACCTCGGTCGCCTCGGGCGGCTCGACCAGCCACTCCGGGTTGGCCTGCCGGTCCCACCAGCGCCAGGCGGCCAGCGCGCCGGCCCCCACGGCGCCCAGCACGGCGACGGTACGGACCGCGCGGGCGGCGCTGCGGCGGCGGTGCCGGCGGCGGGACAGGGCGGCGATCTCCGCCGGGGTGACCTGGCCGCGCAGCGCCCGCAGCGCGGCGGTGGAGCGGGAGGCGGCCTCGTGGGCGGCGTCCTGGACCGCGTGCTGCGCGGTCGGCAGGGCGACGGCGCGGGTCAGGTAGGCGGCCTCGGAGACCTTGGGCACGACCTGCTTCTCGTAGGTGCGGTGCGCGTCGTGGGCCAGGTCGGCGACCTTGGGCGCGAGGCGCTCGCGCGCTCCGGCGGCCACGTGGCGGGCGGTGTGGGCGCACTGGCCGGCCAGGTGCCGGCCCTGCTCCCTGGCCGCGTCGGCGTACGGCGCCATCGCCTCGGCCGCGTTCCTCACGGTCTCCTTGGCGGTGCCGCCGGACGTGTGCACGCCGCGTTTCACGCCGTGTGTGCGGGTCACGGGATCATCCTCCTCGTGGCAGTCGGCTGGTTCGGCGCGCTCGTACACGGGCGTCGTGCGGGGCGAAGACACCGAGTGCGGGCCGCGCGCCCGGTTGGGCCCGGTAAGCCTGGGGAGCGCCTGTCCACCCGCTCTCAGATCATGCATCCGAGCCTCGACGACGGCATGTCGAACTAGCCCAAAAAAGAACAAGAGGTGCAAGAGGGAGCGTTGTCTCCGACAATGCCACGATCCGTGCCCGGGCGAAAGGCGCGGGGCCTGCGGAAGGGCCGCGGGCGCGCGGAGGGGGCGAAACACGGGGGGCGGAAGTCGGCCCGCGTCAAGCTCATCGGCCGGATCGCCCGCGTGTCCCGGCGCACTGGTCCGGATCGCTTCCGCTTCGTGGCAGGATCGGTAGCCGTCCAAGCAGACTAGGGAAGGTAGATCGTGGCTGAGCAGCTGTACGCCACCCTGAAGACCAACCACGGCGACATCACGGTGAAGCTTCTGCCGAACCACGCGCCCAAGACCGTCGCCAACTTCGTCGAGCTCGCGGAGGGGGAGCGCGAGTGGACCAACCCGGCCACGGGCAAGCGGTCCACCGACAAGCTCTACGACGGCACCGTCTTCCACCGTGTCATCCCCGGCTTCATGATCCAGGGCGGCGACCCGCTGGGCAACGGCATGGGCGGGCCGGGCTACGAGTTCGCCGACGAGTTCCACCCGGAGCTGCGTTTCGACAAGCCCTACCTGCTGGCCATGGCGAACGCCGGCCCGGGCACCAACGGCTCGCAGTTCTTCATCACCGTCGCGCCGACGCCGCACCTGGACCGCCGCCACACCATCTTCGGCGAGGTCGAGGACGAGGCCAGCAAGAAGGTCGTCGACGCCATCGCGGGTACGGCCACCGGCCGCAACGACCGTCCGGTGCAGGACGTGGTGGTGGAGTCGGTCAGCATCGACAAGCGCTGACAAGCGCTGGCAGGCACGGGCCGCCCGGCTCTGCCCCGCGTGGACGTCGTCCACGCGCTGGAGGCGGGGCCGGGCGGGGGCCATCCCTCAAGTTGTCCACAGGCTGGTGTGTGGCCTGTGCATGACGCTTCAGGCCGCCGTCCGCGGCCGAGCGGATCTGCGTTTCCGCAGGAAGATCAGGGTGTACGGGCCCTGCGCGGGCCTGAGCGAATGGTCACACCGGCGTCAACGCCATGAAGGCTATCCACAGATCGTCGTCTTTTGTGCACAGCTGTGGACGGCCTGTGGATAACTCTGCGGAAGGGCCCGCAGGCGGGGGCTGCCGTCGATGCCGGCGCCCCCGCCCGGCGGCCTACTTCCACTGGGTGGAGACCACGAACCCCGCCGCGATGAAGCCGAAGCCCACCACGATGTTCCAGTTGTCCAGCGCACCGACGGGGAAGTCGCCGGACGTCACGTAGAACACGACGATCCAGGCGAGCCCGATCAGGAAGAGCGCCAGCATGAGCGGCGCGACCAGCCGGCGCGGGCCACTGCCGCGCAGGTTGATGCTCTGGGCCGTCCGCTCGGGGGGCGGGGTGAAGTCGGCCTTCTTGCGGATGCGTGACTTCGGCACGAGAGAAACTCCTGTCGATGCTGCTGACGCGGGCGGGGATCCCCTGGTCGGGAAGCATGTCCGCCGGACCTGTCCTACCCCCAGGCGTCCGTTAGCGTAGTGCCTTCCAGCGTGGGAAGGAGCTAAAGGTACTGTGAGGAATTTCCCTCGACACCTTCCCGTGTCCCGACCGCGACCTGCGCGGGTGCTGACACTGGCGGTCTTCACCCTCGCCGGCCTGCTGTTCTGGACGAGTTTCCAGACCGCCAAGGGCGTCAATCTGCGCACCGACGACTCGATGCTGCGGCTCAGCGACCTCATCCACGAACGTGACGCCTCCAACGCCGACCTGGACGCCCGTACCTCAGAGCTGCGCGCCGGCAACGACGTCCTCGCCGACCGCGACCTCGCCCCCGACCCGGCCGCCCGCCGCCGCATGCGCGCGCTGGCGGACGCCGCCGGGACCGGGGCGCTGCGGGGCCCCGGCCTGAGCGTCACCCTGCAGGACGCCCCGCCCGACGCCAGGGCGCTGATCCCGGGCGTCCCCGAGCCGCAGCCCGACGACCTGGTGATCCACCAGCAGGACGTGCAGGCCGTGGTGAACGCCCTGTGGCAGGGCGGCGCCGAGGGGATCCGGATCATGGACCAGCGGCTGATCTCCACCAGCGCGGTGCGCTGCGTCGGCAACACCCTGATCCTGCAGGGCCGCGTCTACTCCCCGCCGTACACCGTGACGGCCGTCGGCGACCCCGGGCGGCTGCGCGAGGCGCTGGACGCGGCGCCGTCGATCCGCAACTACCAGCGCTACGTGGCCGCGTACGGACTGGGCTGGCAGGTCGAGCGGCACCGGGAGACCGACCTGCCCGGCTACGCGGGCACGGTCGACCTGCGCTACGCGCAGCCGGTGGACTGACCGGCCCCGACAGGTTCGGCCCGGCCGGGCGGGCGGCGCCGCCACTGTGGCCGAGTGCACAGGGGCGGCCGGAGCGCCTGTGGACAACCGGCCGTACGCTGGGGCCGATCGTTACCCTGGTACGGCGAAGGGCGCGGCGCCCTCGTGGCGGCGAGCGTGAAGAGGGGCACATGTACGGCTGGATCTGGCGTCATCTGCCGGGGAACGCGCTGCTGCGCGGGCTGGTCTCCCTGCTGCTCGTGCTGGGCATCGTCTACCTGCTCTTCCAGTACGTCTTCCCGTGGGCGGAGCCGCTGCTTCCCTTCGGCGAGGTGACGGTGGACGAGGGGCGCGGAGCATGAGCGCGCGCATCCTGGTCGTGGACAACTACGACAGCTTCGTCTTCAACCTGGTGCAGTACCTGTACCAGTTGGGCGCCGAGTGCGAGGTCCTGCGCAACGACGAGGTCTCGCCGTCGCACGCCGGGGCGGGCTTCGACGGTGTGCTGCTCTCCCCCGGCCCCGGGGCGCCGGAGCAGGCGGGCGTGTGCATCGACATGGTGCGCCACTGCGCGGCGGCCGGAATCCCCGTCTTCGGGGTCTGCCTGGGGCTGCAGTCGATGGCCGTGGCCTACGGCGGCGTCGTCGGGCGCGCGCCGGAGCTGCTGCACGGCAAGACCTCACCCGTCCGCCACGAGGGGACGGGCGTCTTCCGCGGGCTGCCCTCGCCCTTCACCGCGACGCGGTACCACTCGCTGGCCGTGGAGCGCGCGACCGTGCCGGACGAGATGCGGATCACGGCGGAGACGCAGAGCGGCATCGTGATGGGGCTGCGCCACCGGGACCTGCCGGTCGAGGGCGTGCAGTTCCACCCGGAGTCGGTGCTCACCGAGTGGGGCCACCGGATGCTGGCCAACTGGCTGGAGGAGTGCGGCGATACGGGCGCGGTGGTGCGTTCGGAGGGGCTCGCGCCGGTGGTGGCCGCGGTCGCGGGCACGGCGGCGGCAGGGTGAGCGGGGAGCAGGCTCCGGCCCCGGTGAGCGACGGACGGGCGGAGCCCCGGCCCGAGTCCCGGCCCGAGCCGCTGCGGGAGGAGCCGACCGCGGCTGACTCCTCGTGGTTCCAGCCCCGGCGTGCCATGCCCGCCCAGGACGTGGCGGCCGCCCCGCCGGTGGATCCTGCCCAGGAGGGCGCGCCGGCCGAGGCGCCGGTGGCGGAGCCGGTCCGTCCGGCGGCGGGAGTGCCCTGGGGCGCTCCGGTGGATGGGTCCGTACGGCAGCCGGAGCCGCAGCCCGAGCGGATCCCTGAGCCGGAGCGGATACCCGAGCCCGTGCCGGTGCCGCAGTGGTCCGAGCCCCTGCCGCCCGCGCCGCCCGCGCCGCCCGTGCACGACGTGCCGACCACCCAGATACGTACCGTCCAGCCCTCCATCCCCCCCGCGCCCGAAGTCCGTGCCGGGGCCGGTGCGGTGCGGGAGCAGGCCGCCGACCGGACGATGGCGCTGCGGGTCGGTGAGCTGCGGGCCGCCTTCGCCGCGAAGCTGCTCGGGCCCGCCGACTACCCTGCGGAGGATCCCGCCGGCGAGTCGGCCGAGTCGGCGGCGCCCGTCGCGGGCAGCCGGACGGCCGCCCGGCGGGCCGCGCGCGCCGCCAAGCAGCAGCGCCAGCTGATGGCGAGCCGGATCGCGGGCGAGACCTTCATCACCTTCGGTGCCCTGATGCTGCTCTTCGTGGCCTACCAGCTGTGGTGGACCAACGTGCTCGCCGACCGCAACTCCGGCAACCAGGCGAAGCAGCTGCGGAAGGAGTGGGCCGCCCCGGAGCAGGACGGCCCGACGGCCGACCCGAAGGACGCCAAGCCCGCCGAGCGCGGCGCCGGCAGCGCGAAGGACCGCGCCGCCGGCGGCTACGACCCGGGCGAGGGCTTCGCCATCGTCCACATCCCCAAGCTGGGCATCGACGACCCGGTGGCGGAGGGCGTCGACAAGGTGAAGGTGCTGGACAAGGGACTGATCGGGCACTACAACGACGGCGAGCTGAAGACCGCGATGCCCTGGGACCGGACGGGCAACTTCGCCATCGCCGGGCACCGCAACACCCACGGCGAGCCGTTCCGCTACATCAACACCCTCGTGGCCGGCGACCAGGTCATCGTGGAGACGAAGCACACGTACTACGTGTACAAGGTCACCCGTCAGCTGCCCTCGACCAGCCCCGCGAACACCTCGGTGATCGAGCCGGTGCCGGTGGGGTCGGGATTCACCAAACCGGGCCGGTACATCACCCTCACCACCTGCACGCCCGAGTTCACGTCGAAATATCGGCTGATCGTCTGGGGCGTTATGGTCGACGAGCTGCCGCGGAGCGCAGGTGTGCCGGATGCGCTCGCGGGCTGAGACACGGGGGACCGCGGTCTCCGGCAGGGGTAGGACCACGGCTTCTGAGGATCGGGGCGGGCGTTGACGGTCACGGACAACTCGCGGGGTACGCCCAGCTGGGCGGGCGGCGGGCGGCCGTCGCACCGGGCGCCGCAGCCCGCGGCGCCGGGCGGTCCCGGCCCCGCCGGGGCTCACCGGCCGGCCCGGCCCCGTTCTCGCGGCGTGCTGGCGGCGACCGTCAGTTTCACGGGCGAGCTGCTGATCACCGTCGGTGTGGTGCTGGCGCTCTTCGTCGCCTACTCGCTGTGGTGGACGAACGTCGAGGCGAACCGCGAGGCGGGCCGCATGGGCGACCGGCTGCGCGACACCTGGCAGGGCGCCCCCGAGAAGCCGGGCGCGCTCGACACCAGGGGCGGGATCGGTTTCCTGCACGTCCCGTCGATGGCGGACGAGGTGCTGGTCCGCGCGGGCACCTCGCCGAAGATCCTCAACAAGGCGGTCGCGGGCTACTACCGCGACCCGCTGGCCTCCGCGATGCCCTGGGACAAGCAGGGCAACGTCACCCTGGCCGCGCACCGCGACGGCCACGGCGCGAAGTTCCACAACATCCACAAGATCGGCATCGGTGACCCGATCGTCTTCGAGACGAAGGACACCTGGTACGTCTACAAGACCTTCGCCACGCTCCCCTCGACCTCGAAGTTCAACGTGGGCGTGCTGAAGCCGGTGCCGGAGGGCTCGGGCAGGGCCAGGGCCGGGCGCTACATCACACTGACCACCTGCACGCCGATGTACACCTCGAACTACCGCTACGTGGTCTGGGGCGAGCTGGTGCGTACCGAGAAGGTCGACGCCCGGCGCACCCCGCCGCGCGAGCTGCGCTAGTCACGCCCGGCCCGCCCCTGCACACCCAGCCCCGCCCCTAGACGCCCGTCTCCGCCGCGAGGCGGCCGGCGGCGACGGCCTTGAGCAGCTCCGCGTGGTCGGCCTCCGTACGGTCCGCGTAGGCGCGGGCGAAGTCGGCGACCGCCTCGTCCAGTTCGTCCGAGCGGCCCGCGTAGCCGGCGACCAGCCGGGGGTCGAGGCTGTGCGCGTGGGCGCGGGCCAGCAGGGCGCCGGTCATCCGCGCGTAGTCGTCGAGCTGCTCGGGGAGCAGTTCCACGGGGTCGACACTGCCCTTGCGGTTGCGGAACTGCCGCACCTGGTACGGGCGTTTGCCCACGCTCGTCCAGCCCAGCAGGCTGTCGCTGACCACCTGCATCTGCTTTTGGCCCAGGACTATCCGCCGCCCCTCGTGCGCGACGGGCGGCTGCGGGAAGCCGGCGGCGGCGGTGAACGGGGCGAGTGCGGAGGGGCGCGCCTCCTTCACCTGCAGCACCAGCGGGCCGCCCCGGTGGTCCAGGAGCAGCACCACATAGCTGCGGGTGCCCACACTGCCGGTGCCGACGATGCGGAAGGCCACGTCCTGCACCCGGTAGCGGGCGAGCAGCGGGTGGCGGTCCGGCGGGAGGGTGCGCAGGTAGTCGGCGAGTGAGGCGGCGACGGCCGCCGCCTCGGCGTCGTCGACCCGGCGCAGGACGGGCGGGGCGTCGGTGAAGCGGCGGGTGCCGTCGGGGAGTTCGACGGTGTTGCGCTCGGCGAAGCGGGCGCTGGTGTTGCGCCGGGCCTTCTGCGCGACCCGCTCCAGGGTGCCGAGCAGGTCGTGCGCGTCGGTGCGGGAGACCAGCTCCTCGTCGGGCAGCGCGTTCCAGGCGTCCAGTACGGGGAGCCTGGCCAGCAGCCGCATGGTGCGCCGGTAGGCGCCGGCGGCGTCGCGGGCGGCGTCCCGGCAGGCGTCCTCGCCCGCGCCCGACTCGCGGCCGGCGAGGACCAGGGAGGTGGCGAGGCGTTTGAGGTCCCACTCCCAGGGGCCGTGGACGGTCTCGTCGAAGTCGTTGATGTCGATGGTCAGCGCGCCGCGCGCGTCGGCGTAGAGCCCGAAGTTGGCCGCGTGGGCGTCGCCGCAGAGCTGGGCGCCCAGCCCGGTGTGCGGCAGTGGCGCGAGGTCGTGGCCCATCAGCCCGGCGGCGCCGCGCAGGAAGGCGAAGGGGCCGGCGGCCATCCGCCCGGTGCGGATCGGGATCAGCTCCTCGATCCGGCCGCGTGCGGAGGACTCCACGGCGTCGGCGACGGCGGGGCGGCCGGGCCGGGTGGTGAAGCGCGCCTGCTCGGCGCGGGGGAGGCGGCCGCGCAGCGCCTTGCCGTGCTCCTTGGGGGAGGTCGCGCCGCGCGGCGGGGCGAAGCCCTCGACCTCGGGCAGCCGGACGGTGTCGGTGGCTGGCATCTGACCCTCCCCGTTCGAAGACCGCCTGGTGGCAGCCCCGTTCTCGCTGCGGAAAGGGTAGTCGGTACGTCAACAGCGGCCGGGGAGAGGAGGGTTTTCGCCGCCGCAGCCGATCCAGCCGATCCAGCCGATACGACGAAGCGGCCCGCCCCCGTTCGGGGACGGACCGCTCGGCCGGCTGGACGGCTCAGACGTTGACGCCGAAGTCCTGCGCGATGCCGCGCAGCCCCGAGGCGTAACCCTGGCCCACCGCACGGAACTTCCAGTCCGCGCCGCTGCGGTACAGCTCGCCGAAGACCATCGCGGTCTCGGTCGAGGCGTCCTCGCTCAGGTCGTAGCGCGCCAGCTCGGCGTTGTCGGCCTGGTTGACCACGCGGATGAACGCGTTGCGGACCTGGCCGAAGCTCTGCTGGCGGCCCTCGGCCTCGTAGATCGACACCGGGAAGACGATGCGGTCGATGTCGGCGGGGACGGCGGCCAGGTTGACCTTGACCTGCTCGTCGTCGCCCTCGCCCTCACCCGTGAGGTTGTCGCCGGTGTGCTCGACCGAGCCGTCCGGGCTCTTGAGGTTGTTGAAGAAGATGAAGTTCTTGTCGGAGGCGACCCTGCCGTCCGCGCCGACGAGCAGCGCGCTGGCGTCGAGGTCGAAGTCCGTCCCCGTGGTCGTACGGACATCCCAGCCGAGACCCACGATGACCGCGGTGAGGCCGGGGGCCTCCTTCGTCAGCGAGACGTTCCCGCCCTTGGAAAGGCTGACACCCATGGTTGATCCCTGCTCCATCCGGCGCGGGAGCGCCGCTTGACTGTGTGACGGTTGACGACTGCGTTCCTGAGGACTGCTCAGTCCGCCCGATGTGACCAACGAGCGCCCTGCGGGCGGGGTTCCCGCCGCGGCCTCCCGGCGGGGAGGGCGCGGCGGACCTGCGCCTGAACGCTATCGCCGATCGGCCCCTGGGTGCAGGACCCGCGCACGGGCGGCCGACAGGTCATGTTTCACGTGAAACATCTCGTGTGCACACCTTGCCCGGATGGCGGATGTTTCACGTGAAACATCCGCCATCCGGGCTCGGGCGGCAGCCTCTCAGATCCAGCCCCGGCGCGCGGCGACGGCGCCCGCCTGGAAGCGGTTCACGGCGCCGAGCTGCTCGTGCAACCGGCTCATCCGGCGCCTCATGGTCCGTACCGACCAACCGAGCTGGCGCGCTATCGCCTCGTCCTTCAGCCCGCTGACCAGCAGTGCCAGCAGCAGCCGGTCCTCCTCTGCGGGCCCGTCCTCCTCGGCCCCCTCGCCGCTCCCGTCATCTGCGGCGGGCTGGGAGGTGAGCAGCGGGGTCGCCTGCTCCCAGCACAACTGCCAGTAGTGCGTCAGCGCGTCCAGCAGCAAGGAGGGCCGGATGACCGCGGCCCGGACGTCCGTCAGGTCCAGCGAGAGCGGCATCAGCGCCAGCGTCTCGTCCGCGATGGCGAGCTTGAGCCGCAGGCCGGGCAGCACCCGGGCCTCCTCGCCGTGCGCCACCAGGTGCCGGATGTCGTCCAGCACACCGGGCCACTCCAGCGCCTCGGGTGCGTAGACCGCGCGGTAGGCCACGCCGCCGCGCATCGCGTTCTCCTCCACCGGATTGGCGGTGGTCAGCGCGTACGGCGGCCGGTCCAGGGTGCGGACCTGCTCCTTGGCCTCCTGCTGCAGCCGTACGAACCAGCGCCCCAGCGCCTCGCGCCCGGAGACGATCTCGACCTCCTCCGCCTCCCCGCCCCGGGCCGCCTCGAAGAGCCGCGCCAGCTCGGCGGCGGCGGAACGGACCTGCCCCAGCTCGGCGCTGCGTTTCTGGATCAGCGCCTCGACGGCGTGCTGGGGGTCGATGGCCGCGTAACGGCGCCGCACCCCCGACATCCGCCCGACCAGTCCGCGCGCGTGCAGGCGGTCAAGTGCCCTTACTACACGGTCGGATGAGGTGGAGAGCCCGCCCGCCAGCTCGGCGGGAGAGGCAGCCCGGCAGGCCAGCAGAGCCCGGTAGACCTGCTCGTCGAAGGCGTCGATACCGACGGGTGCCAGCTCGTGGGACATGCCGGTGATCGTGGCCCACCTGTGCCAGCGGCAGCAATGGGCCGGGGCGAATCGTTGCCGTTCTCGCCCCCGTCCCGTTAGGAAGCCTTCATGGGGTACTCACATCGAAGAACTGCGCACATAGGGCTGACCGCCGCCGTGCTGGGCGGGCTGCTCACGGCAGTCCCGTCCTCGGCCGCGTCGGCGGAATCCAAGACTCCGGGCAAGCAGCGGGTCATCGTCGAGCTGGCGGACGCCGCGGCGCTCCAGGCCGCGCCCGGCTCGCCCAGGAACGCCCGGGCCGCCGACGTGGCGGCCGGACGCAAGGCGCTGGGCGGCAAGCAGGACGCGCTGCTGGCGAGGGCGAAGGACGCGGGCATCACCGCGACGTCCGTACGCCGCCACACGCTGCTGCTCAACGCCGTCGCCATGACGGTCGAGACGGGCGACGTGGCGAAGCTGAAGAAGCTTCCCGGTGTGAAGTCGGTCCTCCCCGACACGAGGTCCAAGCCGCTCAACGCCGACGCCCAGGCCCTGACCGGGGTGCCGAAGCTCTGGGAGCGCACGGACGCCGCGGGCGTACGGGCCACCGGCCGGGGCACCACCGTCGCGGTCATCGACACCGGCGTTGACTACACCCACCCCGATCTGGGCGGCTGCCTGGGCGAGGGCTGCAAGGTCGTGGCCGGCTACGACTTCCACGCGGGCGACGCGGACCCCATGGACGAGGTCGACACCTGGAACCCGCGCGGGGGCGGCCACGGCACGCACGTCGCGGGCACCATCGCCGCCAAGGCGGCCGCCGAGGGCGGCGTCACCGGCGCCGCACCGGACGCCACGCTGCTCGCGTACCGGGCACTGGACCAGTACGGCGGCTGGGACTCCCACATCATCGCCGCGATCGAGGCCGCCGCGGACCCGGCGAACCCGCACCGCGCCGACATCATCAACCTGAGCCTGGGCAACGGCCTGGACGGCCTGGACCCCCTCGGGCGCGCGGCCACCGCCGCCGCCGACGCGGGCATCCTCGTCGTGGCCTCGGCGGGCAACACCGGTCCCGGCGCCTACACGGTCAACTCCCCCGCCTCCGCGCGGGGCGTCCTGGCCGTCGGCGCCTCCACCAGCGGGGTGCGCATCCCCGAGGTGCGTACGGCCGGCAGCGGCACCAAGCTCGACACCTACCGCGGCGCGGTCTCCGCCAACCCGCCCGCCGAGCCGGTCACGGCAGGCGTGGCGGACATCGGCCGGGGCAGCCCCGAGGAACTGGACGCGGCCGGCGACCTGAGCGGGAAGATCCTGCTGTACGCGGTCGCGCCGGGCACCAACGTCGCGGAGCTCTCCGACGACCAGCGGCTCTACCAGGAGGCCGAGCGGCGCGGCGCCCTCGCGATCATCGGCGGGGTCAGCAGCGGCGGCAACGGCGGAGGCGGCGGGGGCGGCATCGGCATCGGCGCCCGGCAGCCGATGCCGGGCGCGCCCCTGGCCAAGGGCGAGGCCCGGCTCGCGGCCGGCCCGCTGGCCTCGGGCGACGAGCTGCGCATGGACCGACTCGTCGTCCTGGGCGTGGACTCCTACCAGGGCGCCGAACTGGCCGCCCTGGCCGGTACGGACGCCAAGCTGACCCTCTCCGGGCGCGACTCCACCGACGAGGTCGCCTCGTTCTCCTCGCGCGGACCCGACGCGGCGCTCGGGCTGAAGCCCGACCTGGTCGCCCCCGGTGTGGAGATCCGCTCCACCGCGCCCACGGCCGCCTTCACCACCGGTACCACCCGCATGTCCGGCACCTCGATGGCCTCCCCGCTGGTCGCGGGCACCGCGGCGCTGCTGCACCAGTTGCACCCCGAGCGCACCGCCGCCCAGCTCGGCGCGGCGCTCACCGGCTCCGCGAAGCACCTGGCGGGCGTGGACACCCTCACCCAGGGCGCCGGCCGCCTCGACGCGGTGGCCGCCGCCGACCAGGCGCTCACCGCCGCCCCGGCCACCGTGTCGATGGGCCTGGCGGACCTGGCGGAGAAGCGTTTCACCGAGTCGGCGACGCTCACCGTCACCAACTCGGGCAGCGAGACGCTGAGCGGCCCGGTGTCGGTCTCCGGCGCGGGCGCGTCCGTCTCGCCGGCCACCGTCTCCCTCCCGGCGGGCGCCAGCACGCAGCTCAGGCTCACCGTGACCGGCGAACGCCCCGACGCGGCCCGCCACTTCGCGGGCGCCGTCAGCGTCAGGCCGGCCGCCGGCCACGCGCTCACCGTCCCGTACCTGCTGGACGCCGCGCCGCTGACCGTCGAGGCGACCCCGGACCCCACGGACGGCGCCGCGCAGCTCTACGTGCGTACGCCGACCGCGTACAGCGAGCCGCCGCAGCTCACCGTCCAGCCGCCCAAGGGCCCCGCGAGTACGGTGGGCACCCAGCGGACCGGGGACCCGCACTACTTCCGTGCGGACGTGGCGGGCACGGTCCCCGGCTTCTACCGGGTGACCGCCCGCTCCACCACCGAGGCGGGCGTGCGCCAGTGGGGCGTCGGCGGCTTCGAGGTCGTCGGCCCCAACGAGGCGGGCCGCAAGTGGACGCCGATCGGCCCGAACAACACCGACGGCAGCGTCACCCTCTCCCCCTCCGACGGCGACCGCGCCGTGGTGGGCGTCTCCGGGGCCCCCGGCGCCTTCACCAGCACCGACCGCGGGAAGTCCTGGACGCAGCGCACCCGCACCCCGTTCATGGGCGCCGGCTTCAGCGAGCCGTTCATCGTCGTCGACCCGCGCAACGCCGACCGCTGGTGGCTCGCGGCCGGCGCCCAGTCCTGGACGGTGGGCGGCGGCGGCATCCTGCGTACCGACGACAACGGCCGCACCTTCCAGCGCACCGGCGCCCCCGACACCCCCTATCTGGCGCTGGTCTCCGACGCCGCCGCGAAGGTGCTCGTCGCGCAGACCTATGACGGACTGCTGATCAGCCGGGACGGCGGGGCGAGTTGGGCGTACGAGGAGCTGGGGCTGCCCGCCTCGGTCACGTCCGTCAGCATGGGCGGCGACGACCTGTTCGTCCGCTCCGGCAAGAGCATCTGGGCGGTCCGCTCGCTGGCCGGGGCCTCGCCCCAGCCGGCCGAGAAGGTCCGCACCGTCACCTCCAGCCAGATCATCTGGCGCTTCACCGGCGACGACCGGCTCCTCGCGCTCCAGGTCCTGGGCGCGGGCGGCGGTCTGCACCTCAGCGCGGACGGCGGCCGCACCTGGAGCGTCTCGCGTACGGACCGCGGTCACGTGAACGTCGACAGCGGCGCCGTCTACTACGACAGCTCCGAGGCAGGGGTGAGCGAGCTGAGCCGGGACGCGGGCCGCACCTGGACGAGGGTGGTGCGACCGGTCGACGGCACCTTCAGCCAGGACTTCGACGTCTGGGCCGACGGCTCGTACACCACCAGCGCCCTCAGCGCGGGCATCTACCGCGCCGCGGAGGGGGCCGAGCCCGTCCGCATCGGCGTCCAGGGCTCCGACATCCCCTCGCTGGCGGTGGCCGACGGCCGGCTGCTGGCGGGCAGCAGCCGGGGCATGTACGCCACCGACCTGCCGGCGAAGAGCCCCGAGTGGGGCGCCGGCGAGCACGAGGGCACCCAGGGCGCGGACATCCCGTTCATGAAGGCCTGGGCGAAGGACCCGCGCATCGTCTGGCGGATCCACGCCGAGCCCTTCGGCTCGTTCCTGGTGCAGAAGAGCACCGACGGCGGCCGCACCTGGCAGGACCGGGGCCGGCACGAGGAGCCCGACCTCAAGGCCGCCTCGCTGATGGTCGACCCGCGCGACCCCGAGAAGGTGGCCATCGGCTTCCGGGCCTGGAACAAGGCGGGCGTCTACACCACCGTCGACGGCGGCGCGCGCTGGCGTATGCACCGGCACGACGACCGCTTCGGGGCGATCGAGGCCGATCCCGTCGACGCGGGCCGGATCTGGCTGGGCGGCTACGGCGGCCTGTACTACTCCGACGACTTCGGCGCCACGGTCAAGCGGGCGGCGGACGAGTTCGCGGGTGAGGTCACCGCGATCGCCTTCGACGGCTCCCGGATGCTGGTCGGCGGCCGTTCGCTGCGCTACTCCACCGACGGCGGGCGCAGCTTCCACGACGCCGACGAGGGCGGTCTGCGCCTGTCGGTGTCGGCGCTGCTGAAGGCGGGTGGCAGCTGGTACGCCGCCACCACCGGTTCCTGGCTGCCGGGCGAGGTCCCGCTCGGCGCCCGCGGTGTGCTGCGCTCGACGGACGGCGGGAAGAGCTGGCGCTCGGTCTCCGCCGGCCTGCAGAACACCGACGTCCTCTCCCTGGCGGCGGCCCCGGACGCCGGCGCGCTGTACGTGGGCACCCGGCAGGGCGGGGTGCACCGCCTGACGCTGGAGGACTGACCCCCGCATGCTCCGGGTGGCCGCGGCGGCCACCCGGAGCACGGCGGCCACCCGCAGGAGCCCCGGAAACGAGGAAGGACCCCCGGCGAACCGGGGGTCCTTCGTCTGTGCGCGAGGGGGGAGTTGAACCCCCACGTCCTTTCGGACACTGGAACCTGAATCCAGCGCGTCTGCCTATTCCGCCACCCGCGCATTGGGTGTGTCTCCGGGGCCCTGCGGCGCCTTTCGACATTCAGAAGATTAGCACGGCCCCCAGGGTGGAATCACATCCGTTTCGGGTCCGCACCCCGAGGGCATACGCACAGCCCGGAGCACGCCCCGCGGGCCCGCGCACCCGCACGCCCCGCGCGGACGGCCGGGGCGTTGCGCTTCCCCTGTGCCGCCGGGGTCCCTCGGTGCGGGACACTGGATGCGCATCGCCCGTACCATCCAGGGTGGAAGCGACAGGTGCGGGGGCGTGCGATGTGAGCGAGACGACATCGCGGTGACGGCGGAACGCGGAACCAGCCCGTTCCCCCGGGCGTGGATACGATCAGTGGCCGGTACGGGATGGATGTTCGAGGATCGGGGACCCCGGCGAGCGGGGGCCCCCTGAGAGCCATGACGAAGGGAGGTGCCCGATGGGAGTGCTGAAGCGCTTCGAACAGCGGCTGGAAGGACTCGTCAACGGCACCTTCGCGAAGGTGTTCAAGTCCGAGGTCCAGCCGGTGGAGATCGCCGGCGCCCTCCAGCGCGAGTGCGACAACAACGCCACCATCTGGAACCGCGAGCGCACGGTCGTCCCCAACGACTTCATCGTGGAGCTCTCCGCTCCCGACTACGACCGCCTCGCCCCCTACTCCGGACAGCTCGGCGAGGAGCTCGCCGGCATGGTGCGCGACTACGCCACCCAGCAGCGCTACACCTTCATGGGCCCGATAAAGGTGCACCTGGAGAAGGCCGACGACCTGGACACGGGCCTCTACCGGGTCCGCAGCCGCACCCTCGCCTCCAGCCAGTCCCAGCAGCAGCCCCAGGCGCCCCCGCGCCGCCCCGGCGCGCCCCCGGCGGGCGGCGCCCCCGGCGGCTACCAGGCACCCGGCGGCGGCTACCAGGGCCGCAGCGCCCCGCCCCCGGTCCCCTCGCGGGCGCCCGGCGGCGGCCAGCTGCGCAGCTGGGTGGAGATCAACGGTGTCCGCCACCAGATCTCCCGCTCCACGCTGGTCATGGGCCGCTCCACCGAGGCCGACGTACGCATCGACGACCCGGGCGTCTCGCGGCGGCACTGCGAGGTCAGGGTCGACGGAAACGCCGCGACAGTGCAGGATCTGGGGTCCACGAACGGGATCGTGGTGGACGGGCAGCACACCAAGCGCGCTACGCTCCGCGACGGCTCCCGGATCGTCGTGGGCTCCACGTCCATCGTTTTCCGGCAAGCCGAAGGGTGAAGCGGGGGCAATGTCAGAGCTGACCCTCACGGTCATGCGGTTGGGTTTCCTCGCCGTACTGTGGCTGTTCGTCATCGTGGCCGTCCAGGTCATCCGCAGCGACCTCTTCGGTACGCGGGTGACCCAGCGCGCCGCCGCACGCCCGCAGGCCGAGCGGCCCGCGCCCAGCCGGCAGTCGGCCCGCCAGGAGTCCCGGGGCGGCGGCGGGCGCCGGGCCGGGCGGGGCGCCCCGACCAAGCTCGTCGTCTCCGAGGGCTCCCTCGCCGGCACGACGGTCAGCCTGCAGGGGCAGACCATCACGCTGGGCCGGGCGCACGATTCGACGATCGTGCTGGACGACGACTACGCCTCCTCGCGGCATGCCAGGATCTACCCGGACCGCGACGGCCGGTGGATCGTCGAGGACCTGGGCTCCACCAACGGCACGTACCTGGACCGGGCACGGCTGACCACGCCCATGCCGATCCCGCTGGGCGCGCCGATCCGGATCGGCAAGACCGTCATCGAGCTGCGGAAGTAACACCGACCATGACCGGAGGGTGGGCACCATGCGGATGTACCCGGAGCCGACGGGCGAGGTGCGCATGAGCCTTTCCCTGCGCTTTGCGGCCGGCTCGCACGAGGGCATGATCCGTGAGCACAACGAGGACTCGGGCTACGCCGGTCCCCGGCTGCTGGCGATCGCCGACGGCATGGGCGGCCAGGCGGCCGGGGAGGTCGCCTCCTCCGAGGTGATCTCCACCATCGTCGACCTCGACGAGGACGTCCCCGGCTCCGACCTGCTCACCTCGCTGGGCGACGCGGTCCGCCGCGCCAACGACCGGCTGCGCGACATGGTCGAGGAGGACCCGCGCCTGGAGGGCATGGGCACCACCCTGACCGCCCTGCTGTGGACGGGCCAGCGCCTGGGCCTGGTGCACGTGGGCGACTCGCGCGCGTACCTGCTGCGCGAGGGGCAGCTGACGCAGATCACCCAGGACCACACCTGGGTGCAGCGACTGGTCGACGAGGGCCGCATCACCGAGGAGGAGGCCACCACGCACCCGCAGCGCTCGCTGCTGATGCGCGGGCTGGGCACCGGCGACCACGTGGAGCCGGACCTGTCCATCCGCGAGGTGCGCGCCGGCGACCGCTACCTCATCTGCTCCGACGGGCTGTCGGGCGTCGTCAGCCACGAGACGCTGCAGGACACCCTCGCCGGCTACCAGGGCCCGTACGAGACGGTGCAGGAGCTGATCCAGCTCGCGCTGCGCGGCGGCGGCCCGGACAACATCACGGTGATCGTCGCCGACGTGCTGGACGTGGACGACAACGACACCCTGGCCGCGCAGCTCAACGACACCCCCGTGGTGGTCGGCGCGGTCGCGGAGAACCAGCAGCAGATCACCACCCCCTCCTCCATGCAGACCCCGGCGGGGCGCGCGGCCGGACTCGGCCGCCCCGTGCCGCCGCAGGCCGGCGGCTTCGGCCCGCCCGGCGGCGGCGGGGGCGGCGGCCGCGACGACGACGATGACGCCTACGGGCTGGCGTACAACGACGAGGACTTCCTCAAGCCCCCGCCGCGCTTCCGCCGGCTCAAGCGCGGCCTGGTGCTGGCGCTGGTGCTGGGCGGGCTGGGCTACGGGGCCTACCGGGCCTACGAGTGGACCCAGGACCAGTACTACGTCGGCGTCCAGGACGACCGGGTGGCGGTCTACCAGGGCATCGAGCAGAAGCTCGCCTGGATCTCGCTGTCGAAGGTGACCGAGGACACCGATATCGAACTCAAGTACCTGCCGAAGTACCAGCAGGACCAGGTGCAGAAGACCATTACCGCGAACAGCCTTCCCCAGGCCCGGGAGAAGACCGAGGAGCTGCGCAAGCAGGCCGAGGTCTGTGAGCTGCTCGAGACCAGCGAGGCGAAGAACGGGCCCGCCCTCACCGAGGAGCAGCAGGAGCTCACGGGCCAGTGCCCGAAGTGACTGCGGGGGGCCTGAGTACCGATCATGAGTAGTTCCAGCCACACCACGTCCACCATCGGCGTCGCCGGGGCGCCCAGCCGGCGCAACACCGAGCTGGCGATGCTCGTCTTCGCCGTGCTCATCCCGGTGTTCGCCTACATCAACGTCGGCCTCGCCAAGGACGGCTCCGTCCCCGCCGGCGCGCTCGGCTACACCCTGGGCCTGGGCTGCCTGGCGGCCGTGGCGCACCTGGTGGTGCGCCGCTTCGCCCCGTACGCCGACCCGCTGATGCTGCCGATCGCCGTGCTGCTCAACGGGCTGGGCCTGGTGCTGATCTGGCGCCTGGACCTGGAGCCGTCGATCACCACGGCGAAGCTGGGCGGCGCGATGGCGCCCCGGCAGCTGCTGTGGTCGACGGTGGGCATCGCGCTCTTCGTCGCCGTGCTGATGCTGCTGAAGGACCACCGCATCCTGCAGCGCTACACGTACATCTCGATGGTGGTGGCGCTGGTGCTGCTGCTGCTGCCGATGGTGCCGGGGATCGGCCAGGAGGTCTACGGCGCCCGGATCTGGATCCGGATCCCGGGGGTGGGCTCGCTGCAGCCCGCCGAGTTCGCCAAGATCTTCCTGGCGGTCTTCTTCGCCGGCTACCTGATGGTCAAACGCGACGCCCTCGCGCTGGCCAGCCGCCGCTTCCTGGGGATCTACCTGCCGCGCGGGCGCGACCTGGGGCCGATCCTGATGATCTGGGGCGTGAGCCTCATGATCCTGGTCCTGGAGACGGACCTGGGCACCTCGATGCTGATCTTCGGCCTCTTCGTGATCATGCTGTACGTGGCCACGGAGCGCACGAGCTGGGTCATCTTCGGTCTGCTGCTCTCGGCGCTGGGCGCGGTGGTGGTGGCCTCCCTCAGCCCGCACGTGGGCTCGCGGGTGGACGGCTGGCTGGACCCGCTGGCCCGCGTCCCCGACGGCCAGGGCGGGATGGGTGTCACCGAGACCGCGCAGGCGCTGTACTCCATCGGCTCCGGCGGCATGCTCGGCTCCGGCCTCGGCCAGGGCTACTCCCGGCTCATCGGCGGCATCGCCCCCAAGTCCGACTACATCCTCTCCACCGTCGGCGAGGAGCTGGGCCTGGCCGGCTGCATGGCCGTGCTGATCCTCTACGCGCTGCTCATCCAGCGCGGCATACGGACCGCCCTGGCCGCCCGCGACCCCTTCGGCAAGCTGCTGGCCGTGGGCCTGTCCGGCGCCTTCGCGCTGCAGGTCTTCGTGGTCGCCGGCGGTGTGACCGCGCTGATCCCGCTGACCGGTATGACGATGCCGTTCCTCGCGCAGGGCGGCTCCTCCGTCATCGCCAACTGGGCGCTGGTCGCGATCCTGCTGCGGATCAGCGACACCGCCCGCAGACCGGCCCCTGCCCCGGCCTCCAGCCCCGACGCCGAGATGACTCAGGTGGTCCGCCCGTGAACAAGCCCCTGCGCAGGGTGGCGATCTTCGCCGGCCTGCTGATACTGGCCCTGCTCGTCCGGGTGAACTGGCTGATGTTCGTCGACGGCGACGAGCTGCGTACGCACAAGGACAACCGCCGGGTCGCCATCGAGCGCTACTCGGTGCCGCGCGGCGACATCATCGTCAACGGGAAGTCCGTCACGGGCCACGCCGAGACCACCGGCAGCGACTTCAAGTACAAGGTGACCTGGAAGGACGGCCCGATGTGGGCCCCGGTCACCGGATTCGCCTCCCAGGCCTTCGGCGCCACGCAGCTGGAGGAGATCTACGACGGGATCCTCACCGGGACCGACGACCGCCTCTTCTTCGGTGCCACGGTCGACATGCTGATGGGTAAGCCCCGCCAGGGCGGCAGCGTCGTCACCACGATCGACCCGAAGGCGCAGAAGGCGGCCTTCGAGGCGATGGGCAGCCGCAAGGGCGCCGTGGTGGCGCTGGACCCGAAGACCGGCAAGATCCTGGCGCTGGTGAGCACCCCCTCGTACGACCCCTCCGTCTTCTCGGGGAACTCGCTGGAGGACGCGGAAGCGCGCCAGAAGCTCCTGGAGAACCCGGACAAGCCGATGGTCAACCGGGCGCTGCGGGAGACCTACCCGCCCGGCTCGACCTTCAAGATCGTCACGGCTGCCGCGGCCCTGGACAACGGCACGTACGACCTGGACCAGCCCACGGGCTCGGAGCCGAACCTCTACCAGATCCCGCAGAGCCCCAACAAGATCGGCAACCCGATCGCCGGCCGCTGCGACAACGTGTCCATCAAGACCGGCCTCATGTGGTCCTGCAACACCGTCTTCGCCAAGGTGAGCGAGGAGGTGGGGAACAAGAAGATGCGTGAGCAGGCCGCGAAGTTCGGCTTCGACGAGAAGGTCTACACCCCCGTCCGCGCCGAGGTCAGCACCTACCCCGAGGCCGACCCCGCCTTCAACGCGATGGGCGGCATCGGCCAGGGCAACGTCCAGGCCACCCCGCTGCAGATGGCCATGGTCGCCGCCGCGGTGGCCAACGACGGCAAGCTGATGAAGCCGTACATGGTCGACGAGCTGAAGGCGCCGGACCTGGACACGGTCGAGCGGACCGACCCGGAGTCGATGGGCGAGGCGATGTCCGAGGAGACCGCGCGCAAGCTGCAGGAGGCCATGGAGGCCGTCGTCTCCGGCGGCACCGGCAAGCCCGTGCAGATGCCGAACGCGACCGTGGGCGGCAAGACCGGCACCGCCGAGCGCGGTGAGCGGGTCAAGGGCAGCAAGCAGACCAACATGAAGCCCTACGCCTGGATGATCACCTACGCCAAGGGCGAGAACGGCAGGCAGGTCGCCGTCGCCGTCGTGGTCGACGACCCGAACGCGGCGCGTGCGGAGATCTCCGGCTCCGGTACGGCCGGCCCCGTCGCCAAGGCCGTCATGCAGGCCGTGGTGGGCTAGTGACACCGGGCCCGCAGACCGCCCCCACGCTCCGGAAGACGACCTTCCGGGCGACTGGCGGAGGATCGGATACCGGTCGGATATCGGCTGACCTTCCCGGCCCTTTCACGCCTCAACTGCCCGGTACGGTATGCCGAGCAGCGCAAGTGGACGATTACACCGGCCCGCAGCGGGCCGCGCACAGTCAGAGGGCTGGAGAGAGCTATGGATGAGCCGCGTCGCCTGGGCGGGCGGTACGAGCTGGGCCAGGTGCTCGGCCGCGGCGGCATGGCCGAGGTCTACCTGGCCCACGACACCCGCCTGGGCCGGACCGTCGCCATCAAGACGCTCCGCGCGGACCTGGCCAGGGACCCCTCGTTCCAGGCCCGCTTCCGCCGCGAGGCGCAGTCCGCGGCCTCGCTGAACCACCCCGCGATCGTCGCCGTCTACGACACCGGCGAGGACTACATCGACGGGGTCTCCATCCCGTACATCGTGATGGAGTACGTGGACGGCTCCACCCTGCGTGAGCTGCTGCACTCCGGGCGGCGGCTGCTGCCCGAGCGGGCCATGGAGATGTGCGTCGGGATCCTGCAGGCGCTGGAGTACAGCCACCGCAGCCAGATCGTCCACCGCGACATCAAGCCGGCGAACATCATGTTGACGCGCACCGGCCAGGTCAAGGTGATGGACTTCGGCATCGCGCGCGCCATGGGCGACTCCGGCATGACCATGACCCAGACCTCGGCCGTGATCGGCACCGCGCAGTACCTCTCGCCGGAGCAGGCCAAGGGCGAGCAGGTCGACGCCCGCTCGGACCTCTACTCCACCGGCTGCCTGCTCTACGAACTCCTCACCAACCGGCCGCCGTTCGTCGGCGACTCGCCGGTCGCGGTGGCGTACCAGCACGTGCGCGAGGAGCCGGTCGCCCCGTCCGTGTACGACCCGGAGATCACGCCGGAGATGGACGCGATCGTCCTCAAGGCGCTGACGAAGGACCCCGACTACCGCTACCAGTCGGCCGACGAGATGCGCGCCGACATCGAGGCGTGCCTCGACGGCCAGCCGGTCGCCGCGACCGCCTCGATGGGCGTGATGAGCGGCTACGGCTACGGCGACGCCCCGACCACGGCGATGGGCGCGGTGGGCGGCGGCTCCCCGTACGGCCAGTCCGGCTCGATGCTGCCGCCGTCGCGCGACGACGACGGCGGGATGGGCTACGACGAGGGCGGGCCCGGCGGCGGACGGCGGCGCCAGCAGCCGCAGCGCAGCGGGACGATGTCGACGGTGCTGCTGGTGGTCGCGGGGATCCTGGTGCTGGTGGGGGCGATCTTCATCGGCAAGGCGGTGTTCAGCAACAAGCCGAAGGACACGAAGGTGTCCGTGCCCCGCGTCCTGGAGATGACGAAGGCCGACGCGCAGACGCAGCTCAGGAACATCGGTCTGGTCTACGCCGAGGGTCCCGGGAAGTCCTGCGCGGCGGAGAAGAAGGACACGATCCTGACGCAGTCCCCGGGGCCGGACGAGAAGGTCGACGACGGCTCGACGGTCACGGTCGTGCGGTGCACCTCGGTGGCGAAGGTCGAGGTGGACGACGTCAAGGGCCAGTCCGTCGAGGAGGCCCGGCGCACGCTGAAGGACGCCGGCTTCGAGGTGAAGGAGAAGACCGAGCCCTCCGACACCGTCGAGCCGGGCAAGGTCATCGCCCAGGACCCCGAGGGCGGCACGAAGCTGGAGCCGGGCAAGACGGTGACGCTGACGGTGGCGGGGGCTCCCGCCGCGGTGGCGGTCCCGGACGTCAAGGGCATGGACTACAACACGGCCGTGCAGACGCTGAAGGCCAAGGGCTTCACCGCCATCTCCCAGCCGACGCCGGAGCCGAGCGACGAGCAGCAGCAGGGCATGGTGACGCGGACCGATCCGCCGGCGCTGACCGAGGTGAAGAAGGACCGGCAGATCACGGTCTTCGTGGCGGCGGAGAAGGAGCAGAAGGTCCTGGTGCCGCCGCTGGTCGGCCAGAACGTGGCCACGGCGCGGACGATGCTCCAGCAGTCGCAGCTGGCGCTGGGCGAGGTCCGTAGCCTCGACCCCTCGAAGCAGCCGGGCGAGGACTGGATCGTCCAGGCGAGCGCTCCGCAGGCCGGGCAGGAGCTGAAGCCCGGCGAACAGGTGAGCGTCCTGGTGACGCCACCGCAGGGGCGGTAACCGGGCAGCCGGTCGACCGGGAAGCGTGCCAGGGGCCGCGGGCGCACCGTCCGCGGCCCTTGGCCTACCCTGGCCCGGTGACTGAAGCGAGCAGTGTGGGCAACACGGGCGTGGAGCGGCTGGAGCGCGCGGTGCGCGCGGCCGAGGACGCCCTGATCGAGTACGAGATCGCGGTGGACACCTTCCGGATCGAGGTGGACAACTTCTCCCGGCTGCACCACCAGCGCCTCGGCCCCGTCTACACGCGGCTCGACGAGCTGGACGCGCTGATCGCGGAGGCGGTCGCGGCGCGCAGCGGTGACCCGGACGACATCGCCAAGGCGCAGGACCTGCGCTCGCTGGTGATGCCGATACCGGGGGTGGAGGAGCTGTTCGGCGGCTGGATGACGGACGACGGGATCACCCCCGAGGCCGCGGCGATGCTCACCGACCAGTCCGCCCGTACGCCCGAGCGCGTCCGGCCGAGCGAGACGTGCCGGCGGCTCTACCGGGAGCTGGCCCGCCGGGCGCACCCGGACCTGGTGCAGGACGAGACCGAGCGCGACCGGCGCTCGGAGTTCCTCATCCGGGTCAACCAGGCGTACGCGATCGGCGACGAGGCGGCGCTGCGCGCGCTGACGGCGGAGTGGGAGGCGGGCCCGGCGCCCGTACTGCCGGAGCTGACGCGCGCGGAGGAGCTGTACGCGCGGCTGGAGTGGCTGGCGGCGCGCAAGGAGGACCTGGCCGCGCAGGCCAAGGAGCTGGAGGAGTCGGCGATCGGCCAGATGCTGCTGCTGGCCCCCGACGACCCGGACCGCCTCATCGAGGAGGTCGCGGAGGAGCTGATGGCGCGGGTGGCGCGCCGGGAGGTGGAGCTGGCGGAGCTGAGCGCGGACTGACACCGGGGAGGGAGGGCGGACGGCGCCCCGGTTCACCAGCCCGTGATCTGCATGACGTAGACCCGCTCGTGGCGTGGAATGACCTGGTACTCGAACATTCCGCCGGGCACCAGCGCCGTGCCGCCGCCGGGTGAGTGGCCGGTGTCCGCCGAGCCGTGGAGGTGGAGTGCCGCGGCGGCGCGCACCAGTTCGTCGGCTTTCCGCTCCACCTCGGCGACCAGCGCGAGAGGGGCGCCGTGAACGACGTGCTCCTCGCTGGGGTCGTACTCCCAGGTCCAGGTCACGCAGCCGCTGCCCGTGCTTCGTTGACGACGGAGAGGACCTCGTCCATGGCAACCCGCCAGGAGGGGTCGGTGCGGTCGAGGGACTGGCACGCCTGCTCCGCGCTGCGGCGGCGCTGGAAGAGGTCGGGACGGCGCTCGATCTCCACCTCGCCGGCCCACACCGTCAGCCACTGGTGGATGGGCGCGAGGGTGTTGTGCTGCGCGGCGAGGGAGAACGCCTCGTTCTTCTGCCGGTCCATCTCGCTCAGCCGGTGCGGGGCGATACGGGCAAGCGCCAGACGCAGGGCGTCGGGGGTCCGCGAGGGCCGCGGAAGCAGCTCGGAGGGCTGGTCGGAGGGAAGCTGCGGGGTGCTCACTGTCTGTCTCCTTCCACATCCGCCACGGACGCGCTTGCCCGTAGCTTAGCGAGCTGCGGGGCGGCGCACGGGGGAGACGGAGACGCTCACGCCTCCTGGAGGTCCGTCTCCTCGAAGACCAGCAGGGTGCGGGTGGAGAGGACCTCCGGTATCGCCTGGATCCTGGTCAGGACGAGGTCGCGCAGGGCGCGGTTGTCGGCGGTGTGGACCAGGAGCAGGACGTCGAAGTCGCCGCCGACCAGGGCGATGTGCGTGGCGCCGGGGAGGCTTTCCAGCTGGGCGCGGACCGAGCGCCAGCTGTTTTGGACGATCTTCAGGGTGATGTACGCGGAGGTGCCCTGGCCTGCGCGTTCGGCGTCGACTCGGGCGCTGAAGCCGCGGATGACGCCGTCGTGCAGCAGGCGGTTGATGCGGGCGTAGGCGTTGGCGCGCGAGACGTGCACCTGCTCGGCGACCGAGCGCACCGAGGCGCGGCCGTCGGCGCGCAGGATGCGCAGGATGGCGTGGTCGACCTCGTCCAGCGGGCGCGCGGGGCCCGGGGGCGGGCCGCCGGGGGCGCCCGGGGGGTCGGCGGCCATCTGTTCGTCGCTCACGCTCTCCGCCTTCCGCACATGGACGCACTGCCCTCATTCCAGGCTGTGCAGAACCGTTTGTCCACAGGCTCTCGGCGAGAGTAGCCAAACTGCCCGGGCAACCGAACAATCGGTAGGTGAGGGACAGGCCCGACCGGCCGCGCCCTCTGTGTGTTCATGCCTGTGTTCATGCCCCCCACAAGGAGGTGGAAGTCATGACGGTCACCGAGCAGCCCTCACGCCCCGCGCAGACGGCCGCACCGCGCTGGCAGCCCGCCCGGGACCCGGCGCCGCTGCTCCCGGACGCCGAGCCCTACCGCGTGCTGGGCACGCCGGCCGCGGCGCGGCTGGACGCGGAGCTGATGCGCGGGCTGTACGGGGAGCTGGTGCGCGGCCGCCGGTACAACCAGCAGGCCACCGCGCTGACCAAGCAGGGCAGGCTGGCCGTCTACCCCTCCACCACGGGCCAGGAGGCGTGCGAGATCGCCGCCGCGCGGGTGCTGCGCGAGCAGGACTGGCTCTTCCCCTCCTACCGCGACACCCTGGCCGCCGTCGCCCGCGGCCTGGACCCCGTGCAGGCGCTCACGCTGCTGCGCGGCGACTGGCACACGGGGTACGACCCGCGTGAGCACCGCATAGCGCCGCTGTGCACCCCGCTGGCCACCCAGCTGCCGCACGCCGTCGGGCTGGCCCACGCCGCCCGGCTGAAGGGCGACGACGTGGTCGCGCTGGCGCTGGTCGGCGACGGGGGGACGAGCGAGGGCGACTTCCACGAGGCGCTGAACTTCGCCGCGGTCTGGCAGGCGCCGGTCGTCTTCCTGGTGCAGAACAACGGCTTCGCGATCTCCGTCCCGCTGGCCAAGCAGACCGCCGCCCCCTCCCTGGCCCACAAGGGCGTGGGCTACGGGATACCGGGCAGCCTGGTCGACGGCAACGACGTCGCCGCGGTGTACGAGGTGCTCACCGAGGCCGTGGAGCGGGCGCGCTCGGGGGGCGGCCCGACCCTCGTCGAGGCCCTCACCTACCGGATCGACGCGCACACCAACGCCGACGACGCGACGCGCTACCGCTCGGCCGAGGAGGTCGAGGCGTGGCGCGCCCACGACCCGGTGGCGCTGCTGGAGCGCGAGCTGACCGGGCGCGGCTGGCTGGACGAGGCCGGGATCGAGGCCGCGCGCGAGGCCGCGGAGGAGATGGCGGCGGAGCTGCGGGCCGCGATGAACGCGGACGCGGAGCTGGATCCGGCGGATCTCTTCGCGCACGTCTTCGCGGAGCGGACGTCCCAACTGAGGGAGCAGGAAGCGATGGTGCGGGCCGAGCTGGCCGCAGAGTCGGCTGACGGGCCGGCTGCTGGGCCGGTTGCTGGGGAGGAGCACTGATGGGGACTGCTGTTCAGTCCGGCCGCCGGGCCGGGGCGCAGGCCAAGCCCGCCACCATGGCGCAGGCCATCAACCGCGCCCTGCGCGACGCCATGGCCGAGGACCCCTCGGTGCACGTGCTCGGCGAGGACGTCGGGCAGCTCGGCGGTGTCTTCCGGGTCACCGACGGGCTCACCACCGAGTTCGGCGAGGACCGCTGCACGGACACGCCGCTGGCCGAGGCCGGCATCCTCGGCACGGCGGTCGGCATGGCGATGTACGGGCTGCGGCCGGTGGTCGAGATGCAGTTCGACGCCTTCGCCTACCCGGCGTTCGAGCAGCTGATCAGCCACGTCGCGCGGATGCGCAACAGGACGAGGGGTGCGATGCCCCTGCCGCTCACCATCCGGGTGCCCTACGGCGGCGGCATCGGCGGGGTGGAGCACCACTGCGACTCCTCCGAGGCGTACTACATCGCCACGCCGGGGCTGCGGGTCTACACCCCGGCCACGGTCGCCGACGCGTACGGGATGCTGCGCGAGGCCATCGCCTGCGACGATCCGGTGGTCTTCCTGGAGCCCAAGCGGCTGTACTGGTCGAAGGCCGACTTCGTGCTGGACGCCCCGGCGCCGGTGGAGCCGGTGGGCCCCACGGGCCGGGCCGTCGTGCGCCGGCCGGGGACCTCCGCGACGCTGATCACGTACGGGCCCTCCGTGCCGGTCTGCCTGGAGGCCGCCGAGGCGGCGCGGGCCGAGGGCTGGGAGCTGGAGGTCGTCGACCTGCGCTCGCTGGTCCCCTTCGACGACGAGACGGTCGCCGCCTCGGTGCGGCGGACGGGACGGGCGGTCGTGGTGCACGAGGCGACCGGCTTCGGCGGCCCCGGCGGCGAGATCGCGGCCCGGGTCACGGAGCGGTGCTTCCACTATCTGCAGGCGCCGGTGCTGCGGGTGGCGGGCTTCGACATCCCGTATCCGCCGCCGATGCTGGAGAAGCACCATCTGCCGGGCGTGGACCGCATCCTGGACGCGGTGGACCGGCTGCAGTGGGAGTCGGAGTTCACCGACCCGAGTGCGGACGGGGGCAAGTGATGCCGGAGGTGCGGGAGTTCAGCCTGCCGGATCTCGGTGAGGGGCTGACCGAGGCGGAGATCGTGCGCTGGCTGGTGGAGGTCGGCGAGGTCGTCGCCGTCGACCAGCCGGTGGTGGAGGTCGAGACGGCCAAGGCGATGGTCGAGGTCCCCTGTCCGTACGGCGGCGTGGTCACGGCGCGGTTCGGGGAGCCCGGGGACGAGGTGCCGGTGGGGTCCGCGCTGGTGACGGTGGCGGTGGGATCCGCTGCGGGCGGTTCGCCGCAGGGCGCCGCCGGAGCCGCTGCCGAGGCCGCTGCCGAGGATGGGGTGGAGGCGGGCTCGGGGAACGTGCTCGTGGGGTACGGCACCAGCACGTCGGCGGGCGGGCGGCGGCGCCGGGCGCGGCGTCCCGGCTCTGATTCCGGGGGCGCGGGTGCCCGCGAGGTCGCCGCGGCCGGTGCGCCGGTCGCCGTCGAGGCGCCGGTGTCCGGTCCGGTCGCGGTCATCTCGCCGCTGGTGCGGCGGCTGGCCCGGCAGCACGGGCTGGAGCTGGCGCGGGTGCGCGGCTCGGGCCCCGGCGGGCTGATCCTGCGCGCCGATGTGGAGCGGGCCGCTGCGGCCCGTACGCCTGAGCCGGCTCCTGTTGTCCCTGCGGTGGCCGCTGCCCCGGCCGCCGAGCGTGTGCCCCTGCGCGGCATCCGCGGGGCCGTCGCCGAGAAGCTCTCGCGCAGCAGGCGGGAGATCCCCGACGCGACGACCTGGGTGGACGCGGACGCGACCGAGTTCATGGCGGTGCGCCGGGCGATGAACGCCGCGGGCGGCGCCGCTGCGGGGTCTGCGGGGTCTGCGGGGAAGGTCTCCGTCCTCGGGCTGCTGGCGCGGATCTGCACGGCCGCGCTGGCCCGTTATCCGGAGCTGAACGCCACGGTGGACACCGAGGCCCGCGAGATCGTCCGGCTGCCCGAGGTCCACCTGGGCTTCGCGGCGCAGACGGGCCGGGGATTGGTGGTGCCGGTGGTGCGCGGGGCGCAGGCGATGAGCGCCGCGCGGCTCAGCGCGGAGATGGCGCGGCTGACGGAGGCGGCGCGGGCGGGGGCGCTGACGCCCGCCGACCTGACGGGCGGCACGTTCACGCTGAACAACTACGGCGTGTTCGGCGTCGACGGCTCCACGCCGATCATCAACCACCCCGAGGCGGCGATGCTGGGCGTCGGCCGAATAGTGCCCAAGCCGTGGGTGCACGAGGGGGAGTTGGCGGTGCGCCAGGTCGTCCAGCTGTCGTTCACCTTCGACCACCGGGTCTGCGACGGCGGCACGGCGGGCGGCTTCCTGCGCTATGTCGCGGACTGCGTGGAGCAGCCCGGGGTGCTGCTGCGGGACCTGTAGGCCGTATGGCGGCCGTATGACGGATCGGCGGTGAACGCCCGCCGCGGAGGCGGGCGTTCACCGCACCGGTGTCAGCCGGCGCTCTTCTTGATGAACGCCCGCACGCTCTCCCAGGTCTTCGGGTACTCGTCGAGGAGCGAGTTGCCGTGCTCGGCGCCCTCGATGACCTCGTACTTCAGGTCCCTGGAGTGCGTGGCCGCCTTCTTCAGCTTCTCGGCGTCCTCGAAGAAGCGGCTGTCGTTACGGCCCACGACCAGGTAGACCGGCATCGTCAGCCTCGCCACCGCCGCGAGGGCGTCGAGGTCGCCGAACTCGGCCGGACCGGAGAGGGAGACCACGGCCGAGACGGGCGGCTCGATCACCGCGGCGGCGGCGAGGGAGCCCGTGCCGCCCTTGGAGGCGCCGATCAGCACGATCTTCTTCGCGCCCTTCTCGCGCAGCAGCTTCGCGCCCGCGACGAGTTCGTCCACCTCCGTGGAGAGGCTGTTGATCGCCAGCGCCTGGTAGCCGTCGGCTGCCAGCTGGTCCGCCAGGGGCACCCAGGAGCAGGCGTTGAGGTTCACCTGGTGGGAGAAGATGACGCCGACCGGGCCCTTGCCCGTCAGATAGGCGTCGGTCTCCATGCCGTCGGGGAGCGCCAGGGTGGTGGAGCCGGCCAGCTGGTCGGCTTCGAGGCAGCCGAGGTCGTTGGGCCCGGAGCTCTCCGGGGCCGGCTCCGGGGTGGTGCTCGCGGGGGCCGCGTTGTCCGTCGAGCCACCGGTGGAGCCGCTCGGGGAGCCGCTGTCCCCGCCGCAGCCGGTCAGCGCGATCAGCACCGCCGTGGACACAACCGCCGCCGCGCACACCCTCGTTCGCCTCATGAACCGCGATGGTGGCGGCAGCGGAGGCCCGGGTCAACGGCGGAGGATCGCCTTCCGGCAACGATCCGGCCGCAGCCGGGCCCCGGCCCTACGTACGCAGTCCGGCGAACGCCATCCGCACCACGGCGTCCGCCACCTCGGCGCCGTGGTGGCCGCCGCGCGCCTGGGGGCGGTACCACTCGGCGACCGAGTTGATCATCCCGAAGAGCAGCCGCGTCGCCAGCTTCGGATCCACGTCCGCCCGGATGTCGCCGTCCGCCGCGGCCTGCTTCAGCAGCTCCGCCACCCGCTGGTCGAACTCGCGCCGGCGCTCCATCGCCCACCGCTCGGTGGCGGTGTTGCCCCGCACCCGCAGCAGCAGCGTGACGTACGGCAGGTCGGCCGTCAGCACCTCGGTGCTGCGACGCGTGACGTACTCCAGCCGGTCCACCGCGCGCCCCTCGCACGCTCCGGGCTCCTCCAGCACGCCGAAGAGGCCGTCGAGGGCGCGGCTGACCGCGCGGTGCAGCAGCTCCTCCTTGCCGCGTACGTGGTGGTAGATGGAGGACTTGGAGATACCCGCGGCCTTGGAGAGGTGCTCCATCGACGTGCCGTCGTAGCCGCGCTCGATGAAGACCTCGACCGCCACGGCGAGGAGGGACTCGGGCGTGTACGTGTCCCGCTTGCCGCCGTCTGCCACTTATCCACAGCCCCTCTTAAACCGACCGATCATTCGGTTACTCTAACCGCGATCGGACTTTCCCTTCCAGCTCGACGAGGAGTTGGCCCCATGATGACCGAGCCGAGTGCCCTGAGCCACGAGACGCTGACCGAGCGGCACCGCCCCACCCTCGACCGGGCGCTGGAGGCCGCCGGCAGCCGCGGCTACTGGTCGCCCTACCCGGAGCACCCCAAGGCGTACGGGGAGAGCGCCCCCGCCGAGGGCCTGGCCGCCTTCGAGGCGGTGCGCCGTACCCGCTTCGAGCTGGACCAGCCGGGCACGGACGGCTGGGCGGCCCCCGGTGAAGTCTCGCCCTACGGACCAGAGTTGGGCATCGAGTATCCGCACGCCGACCCCGACGTGCTGCTCCCCGCCATGCGCGCGGCCATCCCCGCCTGGCGGGACGCCGGCCCCGAGCTGCGCGCGCTGGTCTGCCTGGAGATCCTGGCCCGCATCAGCGCCCGGACGCACGAGTTCGCGCACGCGGTGATGCACACCTCCGGGCAGGCGTTCATGATGGCGCTGCAGGCCGGCGGCCCGCACGCCCAGGACCGCGGCCTGGAGGCCGTGGCGTACGCCTACGCCGAGCAGACGCGCACGCCGCGGGCGGCCGACTGGTCCAAGCCGCAGGGCAAGCGCGAGCCGCTGGAGCTGAGCAAGACCTTCACCGCCGTGCCGCGCGGCGTCGCGCTGGTCATCGGCTGCAACACCTTCCCCACGTGGAACGGCTACCCGGGCCTGTTCGCCTCGCTGGCCACGGGCAACGCGGTGCTCGTCAAGCCCCATCCGCGCGCCGTGCTGCCGCTGGCGCTGACCGTGCGCATCGCCCGCGAGGTCCTCGCCGAGGCGGGCTTCGACCCGGACCTGGTCTGCCTGGCCGCCGAGCGCCCCGAGGAGGGGATCGCCAAGACGCTGGCCCTGCGCCCCGAGATCCGCATCATCGACTACACGGGCTCCACCGCCTTCGGTGACTGGCTGGAGGCCAACGCCCGCCAGGCGCAGGTCTACACGGAGAAGGCCGGCGTCAACACGGTGGTCGTCGACTCCACCGACGCCTACGCCGCGATGCTGGCGAACCTCGCCTTCTCCCTCTCCCTCTACAGCGGCCAGATGTGCACCACCCCGCAGAACCTGCTGATCCCGCGCGACGGCATCGACACCGACGCGGGTCACAAGTCCTACGACGAGGTGGTCGCCGACCTCGCCGCCGCCGTGGACCGGCTGCTCGGCGACGACGCCCGCGCCAGTGCGCTGCTGGGCGCCGTCGTCAACCCCGGGGTGCGCGAGCGCCTGGCGGCGGCCGCCGGGCTGGGCGAGGTCGCGCTGGCCTCGCGCGAGGTGGCCAACCCCGACTTCCCCGACGCCGTGGTCCGTACGCCGGTGATCGTCAAGCAGGACGGCGCGCGGAAGGTCTGGGAGGGCCCGGACGCCGAGGCGGCCTACCTCTCCGAGTGCTTCGGCCCGGTCTCCTTCGCGGTCGCGGTGGACTCCACGGCCGAGGCGCTGGAGCTGCTGCGCCGCACGGTGCGGGAGAAGGGCGCGATGACGGTCGGGGCGTACACCACCTCGCCGGAGGTGGAGCGTGCGGTGGAGGAGGTCTGCCTGCAGGAGGCGGCGCAGCTCTCGCTGAACCTGACGGGCGGGGTGTACGTCAACCAGACGGCCGCCTTCTCCGACTTCCACGGCAGCGGCGGCAACCCGGCGGCGAACGCGGCCCTGTGCGACAGCGCGTTCGTGGCCAACCGCTTCCGGATCATCGAGGTCCGCCGCCAGGCGTGATGCCCGACGCCCGGACCCGGGGGCGGCCTAACTCCGTACAGGACCTATCGCGGGCCGCCCCAGTGGAAGAGCGTCATCGCGACGCTCGTGGCCAGGTTGTAGCTGGAGACCTGGGGGCGCATCGGGAGCGCCACCAGGTGGTCGGCGCGGGTGCGCAACTCGGTTGAGAGGCCGTGGCGTTCGGTGCCGAAGGCCAGCAGGGCGTCGTCGGGGAGGGTGAGGGCGCGGATGTCCTCGCCCTCCGGGTCCAGGGCGTAGAGCGGACCGGGCGGCAGCCCGTCGAGGTCCAGGCGCTCGACCGCGGTGGCGTAGTGCAGTCCGGCGGCTCCGCGCACGGCGTTCGGGTGCCAGGGGTCCGCGGTGCCGGTGGTGACCACGCCGGTCGCGCCGAAGCCGGCGGCCAGGCGGATCACGGCGCCGATGTTGCCCAGGTTGCGCGGGTCCTCCAGGACGACCACGGGCGCGGTGCGCGGGCGGCTGTGCAGCGCCGCCAGGTTCGCCGGGCGCGGGGTCCGTACGGCCAGGGCGGCGACCTCGGTGGGGTGCGCCCGGGGGGCGAGCCCGCGCAGCTCCTCGGGGGTCGCCTCGGTGAGCAGGGCGTCCAGCGCCGCGGTGAGGTCGGGCGCCAGCTCCGCCGCCAGGTCCAGCGCCCGCGCGCGGTCGGTGGTGAGCGCGGTCCGTACCTCCGCGCCGAAGCGCAGGGCGTGCTTGAGGGCGTGGAAGCCGTCGAGCAGCACGGTGTCGCCGCCGGACGGTGGCGGCGGGGCGGGGGAGTCGGTCATCCGTCCATCTTCGCCCCTGCCGCCGACCGCTCAGGACGTGCGGACGTCCTCGGGTTCGGGCTCGGGCTCGGGCTCTGACGCGGACACGGGCGCGGACACGGGCGCGGACGGCGACCCCTGCCGGGGAGCGGGGATCACCCCCGCCGCCGTGGCGGGCGCCTCCGTGGGCTCCGCCTCCGCCCGGCGCCCGCGCAGCAGCCGGCGGGGAAGCGCCGAGATTCGGGCGCCGGCCCAGACCAGGAAGACCGTCGGCAGGAAGACCGCGTCCGCCGAGATCATCGCCAGCGAGAAGAAGGGCAGCCCGAGCAGCACCGCGATGCTCAGGTGCTCGACGATCATCAGCGCGAGCAGGGCGTTCTTCAGCCGCCGGTTGAAGAGGGTGAAGGGGAAGGCGACCTGCACCATGACCGTGCCGTAGCTGACGATCATCACCATCGTGCCGCTGGCGGCGAGCACGTCGCCCAGCGCGGGCCAGGGGGAGAAGTAGTCCAGCTTGAGCGGGTAGTAGACGGCCGTGCCGTCCTGCCAGCGCGAGCCGCTGATCTTGTACCAGCCGGCGGTGGCGTAGATGAAGCAGACCTGGACGACGATGATCAGCAGCCCGGCGTTGTGCACGAGGTTGGCCAGGGCGTCCAGCACGGCGCGCGGCTCGCCCGCCGGCCGCTCCCGCACGTACCACCAGGCCCCCTGGGAGAGCCAGATCGTGCACAGGGCGAAGCCCCAGCCCGGCATGTGCGCGACGGGGCCGAGCGTCCAGAACCACTCGATCCTGCCCAGCGCGCAGAACAGCAGCAGGAAGAAGCCCAGCACGGTCCACAGCCAGACCCCCACCAGGTCGGGCCCCGGCCGCGCGGCGCCCGACTCCTGCCGGCGCCGTCGGCGCGCGTCCAGCGACCAGACCTGCCCGCAGCGGGTGAGCACCAGGTAGCCGGCCATGAGGTGGACGACGTTGTCGCCGCCGTCGCCGACGATGACGCTGCGGTTCATGAACGAGAAGACGCCGAGCATGAAGAGCACCGACATGGTCCGCGTCCGCCAGC
Organism: Streptomyces polyrhachis; assembly: GCF_042663125.1. Taxonomy (NCBI): domain Bacteria; kingdom Bacillati; phylum Actinomycetota; class Actinomycetes; order Kitasatosporales; family Streptomycetaceae; genus Streptomyces; species Streptomyces polyrhachis. The sequence goes on from NZ_JBHSZO010000003.1 coordinate 220,009, forward strand.
CCAGCAGCAGCCCGAGGGCGGAGAGCACGGCCAGCGCGTAGACCACCTCGAACCAGCTGTCCTGGCGCGACCAGAGCAGCATCGTGAAGGGGTCGTGCAGCGCGGTCTGCCGCTGGGCCAGCTCCCAGCTCCAGGGCGAGTCGGGCCCGTAGAGCTGGTGGCGGTGCGGGAACTCGCGCAGCAGGAAGCCGAGCCAGGTCAGCGCGAAGCCGATGCGCACGACGGCCGTCTGGTACGGGCCCAGCGCGCTGCCGGTGACCTTGGCGATCCCGGTGGCGAGGGCGTTCTCGACGCGGCGCGCAGGGGTGGCGCGCGAGGAGGCGGGGGAGCCCGGCGGGTTCGGGGAGCCCGGGGAGGCGGTGGTGGTGGTCACTTGGCCGCTTCCTCCCAGCGCCGCAGATCGCCGGGCTGCAGGTCACCGGAGGTGACCCGCCACCAGGGGAGCGTGCGGTACGTGGTCTTGGTGTCGGTCTTCTCGCCGGTGTAGGGGGGCCGGGGGATCGCGGTGTACGTACCGCGCAGCTGGACGCTCTCGAGCCGGGCGCCGTCGTGCTCGGGGCCCAGGCGCAGGAGCACGATCCGCTTGAGGTAGGCCTTGGAGAAGCCGCCGCGCTCGCCGAGGGGCTCGTTCTTCTCGTTGTGGGAGTTGAGGTAGTACTCCCAGGCCCGGCGGAGCTGGTTCTGGTCGGTGTGGCTGGGGAAGGGGTTGTGCCGGATGGCCGCGCCGTCCTGGGCGGAGAGGTCGATCCACTCCGTGTCGGTCAGCTCGCCACCGGTGTTGACCCTGGCGCGGACCTGGACGTGGATGTTGGTCTGCAGCGGGTTGGGGGCGAAGAGCTTCCAGTTCTGCTCGAACTCGGGGTAGACGTAGTCCGCTATCAGGCCCTGGTGCTCCTTGCTCACCGTGTTCGGCGGGGCGATGTGGAGGAAGAGCGTCCCCAGGTGCAGCGCTGTGAGCAAGGTCACGGCCGCCAGGGCGACGGATATGACGGCGCGCGAGAGGGGCGAGAGCCGCGCCTCCCCGGCGTCCTCGCCTGCGGTGGCCCCACCTGCCGCGGCCTCGGGGTCGGCTATGTCCGCCCCGTCGGCCTCCCGGGTCTCCCCGGTCACGTGCGGTGCGGTTGCGGCGACGACCTGCCGTTCCCGATCTTCCATGCCCGACTTCCCGTGTCACTGGATGGTGGCGCCCCCCGCCCGCCCCGCAGCGGGTCGGGCAGGGCCTACGGCCCGGAAGGGGCCGGTTCGGCACGCTACCGTCCCCGGCCTCCCGGGCGCACTGCCCGGCAGCCGCGGACTTTGTCCACAGGGTGGGGACTGCGGCCTTGACAGGGTACGGCCCGAAGCCGACCATGGAACCGAACGATCGGTCGGTCGGGCCGCGGCCGGGTGCGGCCCGCAGCGCGGTCAGCAGCGTGGTCAGCAGTGCGGCGCGCGAGGGATCCGGCCGGACACAGTGGGAGTGACGCAGCGAGGGGGCCGCCCATGACGGCGATGATCGGCGAGGCAGGCACGCGGGACGCGCAGGAGGCGTTCGACGCGGCGGTGGCGGCCGACGAGCGCATCGAGCCGCGCGACTGGATGCCCGACGCCTACCGGGCCACGCTGGTGCGGCAGATAGCGCAGCACGCCCACTCCGAGATCATCGGCATGCAGCCCGAGTCGAACTGGCTCACCCGCGCCCCCTCCCTGCGCCGCAAGGCGATCCTCATGGCCAAGGTGCAGGACGAGGCCGGCCACGGCCTCTACCTCTACAGCGCGGCCGAGACGCTCGGCGTGAGCCGCGACGAGCTGCTGGACAAGCTGCACACGGGCCGGCAGAAGTACTCGTCGATCTTCAACTACCCCACGCTGACCTGGGCGGACGTCGGCGCGGTCGGCTGGCTCGTGGACGGCGCCGCGATCATCAACCAGGTGCCGATCTGCCGCTGCTCCTACGGTCCGTACGCGCGGGCGATGGTGCGGGTCTGCAAGGAGGAGTCCTTCCACCAGCGCCAGGGGTACGAGCTGCTGCACACCCTCAGCAAGGGCACGCCCGAGCAGCACGCGATGGCGCAGGACGCGGTGGACCGCTGGTGGTGGCCGTCGATGATGATGTTCGGCCCGCCGGACGACGAGTCCACGCACTCCGCGCAGTCGATGGCCTGGAAGATCAAGCGGCACTCCAACGACGAGCTGCGCCAGCGCTTCGTGGACATCTGCGTCCCCCAGGCCGAGATCCTCGGCCTCACCCTCCCCGACCCGGACATCCGGTGGAACGAGGAGCGGGGGCAGCACGACTTCGGCGCCATCGACTGGTCCGAGTTCTGGGACGTGCTCAGGGGCAACGGCCCGTGCAACGAGGAGCGGTTGAACCGCCGCCGGCAGGCGCACGAGGACGGGGCGTGGGTGCGCGAGGCGGCGGCGGCCTACTCCGAAAAACACGACAGGCGCACCGAGCGCGACCGGCACGCAGAACACGACCAGCACGGAAAGGCGCAGGCATGAGTTCGAGTTGGCCCCTGTGGGAGGTCTTCGTCCGCAGCAGGCGCGGCCTGTCGCACGTGCACGCCGGCAGCCTGCACGCCCCCGACGCGGAGATGGCCCTGCGCAACGCCCGCGACCTCTACACCCGCCGGCAGGAGGGCGTCTCGATCTGGGTGGTGCCGTCCACGCGGATCACCGCCTCCTCGCCCGACGAGCGCGACCCGTTCTTCGAGTCGGCCGCCGACAAGCCCTACCGCCACCCGACCTTCTACGAACTGCCGGACGGGGTGAAGAACCTGTGAACCCGAGTCCTGTGAGCCCGAGTCCTGTGAACCCGAGTCCGGTGAGCCCTACGGGTGCGGTGCTGGCCCTGGGCGACGACGCCCTGATCCTCTCCCACCGGCTCGCCGAGTGGTCGGGCAACGCCCCCGTGCTGGAGGAGGAGGTGGCCCTCGCCAACATCGGGCTCGACCTGCTCGGGCAGGCGCGGCTGCTGCTGTCGATGGTGGGCGACGAGGACGAGCTGGCGTTCCTGCGCGAGGAGCGCGCCTTCCGCAACCTCCAACTGGTCGAGCAGCCGAACGGCGACTTCGCGCACACCATCGCGCGCCAGCTCTACTTCTCGGTCTACCAGGAGCTGCTGTACGGGCAGTTGGCGGCCGGGGACGGCCCGCTGCGTCCGCTGGCGGCCAAGGCGGTCAAGGAGGTCGCCTACCACCGCGACCACGCCGAGCAGTGGACCCTGCGCCTGGGCGACGGCACTCCCGAGTCGCACGAGCGGATGGCCCGCGGACTGCAGGCGCTGTGGCGCTATACCGGCGAGATGTTCCAGCCCGTCGAGGGCCTGGACGGCAGCGGGGACGCCGGAGTCGTGGACTGGCCGGCGCTGGAGGCGGCGTGGCTGGCCCGCGTCACCGACGTGCTGGAGCGCGCCACGCTGACCGTGCCCGAGGGCCCGCGCACGGGAGCGTGGGCAGCGGGCGCGGGCCGCCAGGGCCTGCACACGGAGTCCTTCGGCCGGATGCTCGCGGAAATGCAGCACCTGCACCGCAGCCACCCGGGGGCGTCATGGTGACGAGCAAGCCGGACATCGGCACGGTGCAGGAAGCCCTCCCGGAGCATCAGGACCTGCCAGAACTTCCGGAGCAGCCTTTTGAGCAGCCCTCTGAAGAGTTCTCTGAAGAGCCCTCCGAAGAACTCTCTGAAGAGCCTCTGGAGGAGAGCGACGAGCCTCTGGAAGGTTCCCTCGAAGCGGAACTGCTGAAGCTGGCCGGAGGGGTTCTGGACCCGGAGCTGCCCGTGCTCAGCCTCGCCGAGCTGGGCGTGGTGCGCGGAGTGCACGTGTACGCGCCGGGGCGGGTGGAGGTCGAGCTGACCCCCACCTACACCGGCTGCCCGGCGGTCGAGGCGATGTCCGCGGACATAGAGCGCGCGCTGATCGAGCACGGGGACGTGGCCCGGGTGCGGGTCCGCCTGGTGCTGGAGCCGGCCTGGACGACCGACGACATCACGGCCGAAGGCCGCCGCAAACTCCGGGAGTTCGGCATAGCGCCCCCGCGGCCGACCCGCGAGCACGGCCCGGTCGCGGTGGGCCTGGGCCCCACCCGCACGGCCACCGACGCGGCCCCCGCACAGCCGGGAGCGGCGACGCCCGAAGCGGTGCGCTGCCCGCGCTGCGACTCCCCGCACACCACCCTCCTCTCCCGCTTCTCCTCCACAGCCTGCAAGGCCCTGCGCCGCTGCGAGGACTGCCGGGAGCCGTTCGACCACTTCAAGGAGCTGACATGACGGCGCCCGCACCGGCGGCCTCCCGCCAGCAGGCCGCCTTCCACCCGCTCACCGTCGTCCGGGTGGAGCGGCTGACGGAGGACGCCGTCGCGCTGACCTTCGCCGTCCCCGCCGAGCTGCGGGAGGCGTACCGCTTCCACGCCGGGCAGCATCTGGCCATCCGGCGCCGGGGCGCCGGGGGGAACGGGGGCGGGGTGCGGCGGACGTACTCGATCTGCTCGCCGGAGTCCGCCGATCCGGCCGAGCTGACGGTCGGGGTGCGGGAGGTCGCGGGCGGCGAGTTCTCGACGTACGCGAACCGGGAGTTGACGGCCGGCGACGTTCTGGAGGTGCTGACTCCGGCCGGGCGTTTCGGACTGCGGGAGCGCCCGCGTCCCGGTGGGCACTACGCCGCGATAGTCGGCGGCAGCGGGATCACACCGGTGCTGTCCATAGCCGCGACGCTGCTCGCCGGCGATCCGCAGGCCCGCTTCTGCCTGGTGCGCAGCGACCGCACGGCGTTGTCGACGATGTTCCTGGAGGAGGCCGCGGACCTGAAGGACCGCTGGCCGGAGCGCTTCCAACTGGTGCAGACCCTCTCCCGGGAGGAGACGCAGGCGGGTCTGGAGTCGGGACGGCTGGACGAAGGGCGCCTGGAGCGCCTGCTGCCCGCGCTGCTGCCGGACACGGTGGCGGCCGTCGACGGCTGGTTCCTCTGCGGCCCCTACGGACTGGTGCAGGGAGCCGAGCGGGCGCTGCGGACGCTGGGGGTCGCACGCCGCCGTATCCACCAGGAGATATTCCACGTGGACGACGGCTCAGCGCCGCCCCCCGTGGCACCGTCGGCCGACCGCACGCCCGACCAGGCGTCGGTCACGGCGACGCTCGACGGCCGCTCCGGCAACTGGGAGGTGCGACCGGGGGAGACGCTGCTGGAGGCGGTCCTGCGCAACCGCTCGGACGCGCCGTACGCGTGCAAGGGAGGCGTCTGCGGGACGTGCAGGGCGTTCCTGGTCGAGGGCGAGGTGCGGATGGAGCGCAACTTCGCACTGGAGCCGGACGAGTTGGAGGCGGGCTATGTCCTGGCCTGCCAGTCGCACCCGGCGACGGAACGGGTGGAGCTGGACTTCGACCGCTGAGCGGTGAGCGGTGGCGGCTGGTGCTGACCTGTCAGGCCACCGTGCCCGGAGCGCCGTCGGCGGTGACGACCGGGCGGCCCGTGGCGGCCCAGGCCTCCATGCCGCCGGCGACGTTGACGGCGTCCAGGCCCTGCTGGCCGAGGTACATCGTGACCTGGGCGGAACGTCCGCCGGAGCGGCAGATGACGTTGATGCGGCCGTCCTGCGGGGCGGCCTCGGTCAGCTCGCCGTAGCGGGCGACGAACTCGCTCATCGGGATGTGCAGCGCACCGTCAGCGTGGCCGGCCTGCCACTCGTCGTCCTCCCGGACATCGAGCAGGAAGTCGCCGTCGCTGAGGTCGCCGACGCGGACAGTGGGCACATGTGAACCGAAGACCATGACGTCGACGGTACCGGAGGCGCGCGCACCTCCGGAGGGGAGGACCGGCGCGCGCATACTGGCGACTGTGCTCAAGGCCCAGGACAACGCAGCAGTGTCGCAGGACGACGACGCAGCGCCCCATAACGAGACGTCCCACGACGAGATGCCGCACGGCGAGGCACCGTATGACGAGGAACTCCCTGCGATGCCGTACGACGCGGTGGTCCTCGCCGGGGGGCGGGCGGGCAGGCTGGGGGGCGCGGACAAGCCGGGCCTGTCGGTGGGAGGCCGCCCACTGCTGGAACGAGTGCTGTCAGCGTGCCGCAACGCCAGAACGGTGGTGGTCGTGGGACCACCGCGCGAGACGGGCAGGAAGGTGCTGTTCGCCCGAGAGGACCCTCCGGGCGGCGGCCCGGTAGCGGCGCTGGCAGCGGGACTGACAACAGAGCCGACAACAGAACCGATGACGGGACCGACAACAGGACCAGCAACAGGACCAGCAACAGGACCAGCAACAGAACCGACGACGGCACCCCACCTAGGAATACAGGCCGAGATCGTGGTCGTACTCTCGGCCGACCTGCCGTTCCTGGCGGCGGAGACGGTGGCGGGACTGGTGGCTGCGATCGGGGATGCGGACGGGGCGCTGCTCAGGGACGCGGGTGGCCGGGACCAGCCGCTGGTGGCGGCGTATCGCACGGAGGCGTTGCGGCGGGGGCTGGACCGGTTGGTGCGGGAGTACGGCGAGCTGGCCGGACTGCCGCTGCGGAAGCTGACGGAGGGGCTGCGGCTGCACCGGGTGGCGGCCGGATCGAGCGCCTTCGACTGCGACACCTGGGAGGATCTGGCCATTGCCCGAGCGAGGATCAGGGAGCGTGGGACCGTGCTGGACGAGTGGATGACGGCGGCGGCGAACGAGCTGGGTATCGAACTGGACGTGGACAAGGGAGCGTTGCTGGACCTGGCACGCGACGTGGCACACGGGGTGGCACGTCCGGCGGCACCACTGACGACGTTCCTGGTCGGCTACGCGGCCGCGCAGGCCGCGCAGGCCGCGCAGGCGGGCGGCGGCGAACAGGCGGTGGCGGAAGCGGTCCGCAAGTGCACGGAACTGGCAGCCCGTTGGTCGGCGGAGTCCGACGGAACGACGCCGCCGGGAGCGGCAGGATGACCCCACGCCAACGCCCCACGTTCCAGGACGAGTTCGACGACGCGGTGACCCTGGGCAACGCCCACCTGGCCAAGAAGGACGTACCCCCCGCAGACCACGTCGGGCCCCCGACCCACCCAGCCGAAAACTACGGCGACGCCTTCACCCCAGACGAACCGAACCCCACCCCACCCCCCACCCCCCACCGACGCGGAGCACCGCAACCCCACCACACACCAACCGAAGCAACCCCCCGCCCCG
>NZ_JBHSZO010000004.1:0-18099 GCF_042663125.1 Streptomyces polyrhachis
CCCCGTGCCCACCGCCCTGCGCCTCCTGCCCGTCCACCACACCCCGCCGCCCCGCGAGCGCGCCGAGGGCGACTCGACCGTCACCCGCGCCCTGCTGCTCGTCGCGCCCTCGATCCTGGCCGCCGCCGCGCTCTCCTCCGGCGGCGGCGCACGCTCGGCCGGGCGCGGCTCGGGCCGCGACTGAGCCGCCCCCGCTCCCCCGTCAACCCACCTGTCTGGAGCACTCCTTGCCCAACTGGTTCATGCTCGTCCTCGCCATCGCCGCCTCCATCGGCGTCGTCGTCCTGGTCGTCGTGCTGCGCGACCGGCGCTCCTCGGAGGAGGAGGTCGATCCGGACGAGACACCCGACGTGATCGAGTACATGACGATGATGATCGGCGTGGTCTACGCCATCGTCCTGGGCCTCGCCATCGCCGGCGTCTGGGAGGCCCGCGACGGCGCCGACGCGACGGTGCGCCGCGAGGCGTTCGCGCTGAACGCCGTCAGCGAGCGCGCTGCCGCCTGGCCGGAACCGGAGCGCTCCCGGCTGCGCGCGGCCGTCGAGGAGTACGTCCACTACGCGGTGCACGAGGAGTGGGGCGAGATGGCGAGCGGCGACGGACTCACCGGGCAGGGCGACGAGTTGATGGCGAGCATCAACGCGGTCGTCGGTTCGTACGAGCCGAAGACCGACGCCGAGAACCGCGCCGCGTACGCCATCGCCGACCAGGCGTCGGCGGCCGAAGAGGCCCGCGACGACCGGGCGCTGGACGCGGGCCCGACGCTGCCGCCGCTGGTGTGGTTCGGGCTGGTCGCGGGCGGGATGGTCGCCGTCGGGATGGTCTTCGCGCTGCAGATCCAGCGCTCCCCGCGCGAGCTGATCCTCGCCGGCGTCCACAGCGCGCTGCTGGCCTTCCTCCTCTACCTGGTCTGGGACTTCGACGCCCCGTACGCCCACGACGCGACGGCCCTGAAGGAACCCTTCGTGATGCTCTTCCCCCGGGCGGCGGGGTAGGTGCTGTGCCGCGCGACACGCCAACGCCCCTCGGCAGAGCGGCCGTTGTGTCGTAACGTGAGGGCGGGGTCGCCCTCGGGGCGCGGGGGCGGCACGGCGCGGAGGTGGCGGGCGTGCACGAGGCGGCGGAGGCGGGCCACCTGACGGCGTACCACGTCCAGTACGCCCCACCCGCGGACCAGGCCCGACGCGGCATGGAGCGGACCTTACGCCGGCGCTTCGACGCGGCGATGTCCCACATCGCCGCCGACCCCTACGGCCAGGGCTCCACCGCGATCCACCGCGAGACGGACCGCCGCGAGGCGACGGTGGCGGGGGTGGCGATCCGCTACTACGTCAGCCGGTCGGTGCTGACGGTGACGGTGGTGCGGGGGGTGTACGTGTAGGCCGCCGCCGCGCGGGGCGCCCCCTCGGCACTCATCACCTGTACAACTCCTGCCAACAGCCTCCCCCCGGACTCCTGGCCACGGATCTCGGGAGGGAAGGCCACCATGCGTGTTCTGGTCATCGGCGGCGGGGAGTCGCCCGAGTTCGAGGTGTCGCCGGCTTCGGCGGCGGTGGGGGCGCGCTGCGGTCTTCAACGCCCTGCACGGCGGCTACGGCGAGAACAGCGGCATGTCCGCCTTCCTCACCGGCCGGGGCACGGTGCACACCGGCCCCTCGGGCGGCGAGTGGGGACGTACTGGTCGAGGAGCACCCTCCCGGCCGGGAGTTCACCGTGGCGGTCCTGTCCGGGATCGTGCTGCCGGTGGTAGACGACCGTGACGGTCGCTTCCAGCCCATGAGAGACCTTCTCCAGCAGAGCGGGGGTCGGCTGAGCGCCTGAGCCCTCGATGATCGACACCTTGGCCTGGGTGATTCCACAGCGGGCGGCAGCCCGAGCCTGGGTGTACCCCAGTTCCTTGCGCCGGTCGTAGCAGATCCAGGCAAGGTCACCCTGCAGTTTGGCGGACACTTCCCGTATGGGATTACTCGTCGACCTCGCCCTGGCCGCGGCTCTGCCGATGTGGACCGCCTGGTGGATGTGGGCGCTCTTCTACTGGTCGATCAGCTCGCTCTGGCCGGAGAAACGCGACATCGGCCGACGGAGGCTGCGGGTCTGCCGCGTGGGGCGGGCCGTCTCCCTCGGCGTGCTCCTGGCGACGCCGCCGCTGGCCGTCTGGTTCGCGGCGGCGCGCGCCTACTGGATCACCGTGTCCGTACAGGCGGCGATGTGCGCCGTACTGCTGTCCCTGCTCCTCGTCCACTTCGTCCGCCGCAGGTGGAGTCGCCATCGGGCACGCATCTGACTCACCCAGCCCGCCCCTGAAAATGTGGGTACAATGTCATAGATGTAGGTACTCCATGCTAGGCATAAGAGGTGCCCGCGATGAGCACGGTCTCAGTGCGTGAGTTCTCGTACAACCCGAGCGCGATGTTCGCGCGCGTGGAGAGTGGCGAGGAAATCGAGGTCACTCGACACGGCAAGGTCATCGCCATCATGCTCCCCGGGGGCGGGGCGTCCCGCCGCTACGCGCCGCTCGTCGCGCGCGGTCTGATCCGGCTGAAGTCCACGACCACGGCGGACCTTGACCGCCTGCCGACCTGTGCCCCCACGGGCGGGGAATCCGCGCTCGACATCCTGCTCGCGGACCGGGAGGAAGACCCCCGGTGATCTATATGGACTCCTCCGCCATCGTGACCCTCCTCTCCGGTCGCGAGTACGCCACCGAACTCCGCGCATACCTGAGCGAGCGGCCAGGAGTCCCCATGGCAACCAGCTCGATCGGTTTCGTGGAGACGGTCCGCACTCTCGACCAGGTCGGCACCTTCCCCGGCCTGATGCAGGACCTCACCCGCGACTTCACGGAAATCCTGCTCACCGACGAGGTCCGGGACGGCGCCGCGCTGCTGTCCGGCAGGGTCAGGACACTCGACGCGATCCATGTGGCCAGCGCCCAGGTCCTGGGCGCCGCCCTCGACAGCCTCATCAGCTACGACAAGAGGATGCTGGAAGTGGCAACGGCCGCGGCACTCCCCGCCACGTCGCCGGGCTTCGACCCAGGCCGACATTGATCCACCGCGAGAGGGACCGCCGCGAGGCGACGGTGGTGCGGGGCGTGTACGTGGTGCCCGCCGCCGCGCGGGGCTCTCATCGGCCGGCATCACATGCACAGCAGAGGTCCGACAGGGCTGCCCGATCACCGGCAACCGCCATCGGCGCCGGGGTGGCTCACAGGACTTCCGCGCTCACGTCCGGCAGTTCACCGAAGCGGGCCTTCGCATCCCGGGTGGGCACTCCGCGTTCGAGCGCGATGATGACGCCGGTGTCGAGGATCACTCGTCCCACGGGTCGCCGCCCTCGGTCAGCAGGGCGCGGGTGGCCGCGATGTCCTCGTACCAGTCCTCGTCGCCCGGGTAAGTGAGGGGTTTCAGCCTGTCCTTGACGGCCTTGCCGTTGCCCGTGTCCGCGATCGGGACGAGGGCCGCGACGAGCCGGCCGTTGCGGATGATCTCGATCCGCTCGCCCTTCCCGGCGCGGTCGACCATGGCGGAGAAGTTCCGCGACACCTCACTCGCACTGACAACCGTCATGGATTCAGAATATGAGAATCCATTGCCCGGGGGCCGGCGTCCACGACCACTTCGTGGACGGTGTGGCCGGTGTGGAGTCAGGTGAGCGGGAGGGCCGGGAGGGGGCCGAGGTGCTCCGCGACGCGGTGGCGGAGGAGTTGGTACTCGTCCCAGCGGCGGGGCAGGCGGCCCGGGGGGCGTGTGACGACTCTGGCCGCCGTGACGGTCTGGCCGCGCCTGAACTGCTCGCGGGTCAGGTCGACTTCCATCCCCCCGGGCAGTCTGTTCCACCAGTGGTAGCCGTGCTGTTCACCGTCGAGGTGCACCTCGCCGAGCACGAGGTCGCCGCCGAGGAGGTCGTTGACCACCAGGGCGGTGACGTGGCACTGGCCCCAGGCCGGGTTGTCCGGGCTCCAGCCGGCGCGTTCGAGATCGTCGGGGGAGCAGGTGTCGGCAGCCCAGCTCGCACGCAGGGCCCGCTCCAGGTCGGTGAGAGTCCACGGGGTCATGCCGCCCAGCGTCTCAGGGGGCACTGACAATCGGCCCTGGACGAGGGCGCGTTCGCCGGACCTCAGTCGAGGCAGAACTCGTTGCCCTCGATGTCCTGCATCACGAGGCACGACTCGTCGAAGCCGTCGGCCCGCAGCAGCTGTACGCGCCTCGCGCCCAGCGCGGTCAGGCGCGCGCACTCCGATTCGAGCGCGGCCACGCGCTCCTCGCCCACCAGCCCGGTGCCGACGCGCACGTCGAGGTGCACCCGGTTCTTCACGGCCTTCCCCTCGGGCACGCGCTGGAAGAACAGCCGCGGACCCACCCCCGAGGGATCCACGCAGGCGAACGCCGAACCCTGGCGCTCCGCCGGCAGCGAGCGGTCGAAGTCCTCCCAGCTGTCGAACCCCTTGGGCGGCGGCGGGAGGACGTACCCCAGCACCTCGCACCAGAAACGGGCCACGCGCTCGGGCTCCGCGCAGTCGAAGGTCACCTGGAACTTCTTGATCGACGTCATCGCTCCACCGTAGTGGCCCGTGCGGTCCACCGGGCCCCCGCCCGACAGCTCGCGCACCGCTCACGCCACGGTGTACCCGGTGTCGCCGAAGCCCGGTCAACCGAGCCCCGGCGCGACCAGGCACTATCCCATCGGGAACGTCCGATCCCCCCTCAGCGAGTCACACCGCCACGGCGCTCGCGGCCGCGCCCGCGCCCGCGCCCGCCAGGTCGCGGAGCTTCCGGCGCGTCTCGGCATCGGTCGAATAGACGACCGTGCCGACCATGCCCCGCGTCAGCAGGACCTTGTACGTGTTGCGGATCAGCCGGTCCACATCGGCGTCCGGTGTGGACTTCTTGAAGACCGGGTCCTTGGACGCCGAACGGTCGGTGACCCAGCGGTCGTCGCGCCACACCAGATCGGGGCCGATGATGACGCCGCTCCAGTCGTACTCGAAGCCCTGCGCCGTGTACACGCAGCCCACCTGCCCGAAGCCGGCCGGATCGGTCGCCCACAGCGCGGCCGGAGGCGCGCCCCCGACGGAGCGCTCGCCGAAGACGTTCCAGGGGCGTTCCCACTCCCCGATGACGACGTCCGCGGGGAGCGCCTGACCGGGGGGCACCTTCTTCGTCCACTTCCAGCAGTAGCCTGCGGACATGCGCGCGCTGTACCCGTGCGAGCGGCGGCCGTCGAGGAACGCCTCCAACTCCTGGGGGCTGTCCGCGACCGCGAGGTGCATCCTGCCGTCGGGCTCCCACACCACGGGACCGCCCGGCTCCAGCCCCAACAGCCCTACCACCCACCGCAGATACGCGTCGCTGCCGCCGCACCGGAACTGGCTGTCCAGCGGCACCACCCGGCAGTCGAGCCCCTTCTGCGCGGCGGCCGCCCTGATCTCCTCGACCGTGCCCATCTCGCCTGGGCGGACGACCTGGTGCTCGTCGAGCAGGAAGACCGGGACGCGTGCCGCGTCGATGAGTTCCTCGATCTGGGCCTTGCCGGTGCGGTTGGACGCCGGGGTGTAGCGGTTGGCCGAGGTCTCCCGGATGCGGTGGGCCTCGTCGCAGATCAGGACGTCGAGGCTGTTGCGCTCGACAGCAAGACATGCCCCCAGGCAGCACGAAGAATCTCGTGCGGGTGGGGGCGTGTCCTTCGTGACTCCGCCGAGGCGGAGCGGAAGCCCGTCGGGCCGCAACTATGTCGGGATCAAGGCTACCTGGGACGCCTGCTGCAGGCAGGGGGCAGTTGCGGTCCCTCGCCGGATAGCGTGGGCTGTATGTCCGAGCAGAGCGTCTATCGCCACCTCCGTGAGTTCCGGGACGTCTTCGACAAGCCCGCCCCGCTGGCATGGCCGGAGATCAGCCACGGCCAGCTCCTCATGATGATGAGCCCGAAGAAGCAGCACCAGCTCGTCGCCCACCGGGTGCGTGTCCAGCTCGAACCCCAACTCGGCGAGGCGCTGGTCCTGATGCTCGAAACCGACATGGAGGACGCCGCGCTCGGCGTCCTGCGCATTCCCGACCTCGTCGTCATCGACGAGGAGGAGGCGGTCGCCGAGAACGACTCGATCGACCCGCGCCGCTCCCACCTCGTCATCGAGATCGTCTCCCGCTCCAACCCGGACAACGACTACGAGGGCAAACTGCGCGACTACCCGGCCATGGGCGTGCCGCACTACCTCATCATCGACCCCCGCGACGGCACCGCCGTCCACCACTGGGCGCCCACCCGCCGCACCGGCACACCCACGTACGACAACCGCCAGCACCACACCTTCGGCGACACGATCACTGTCGGGGAATGGAAGCTCGACACCACCGGCCTGCCCCGCTACACCGGGACCACCGGACGGTGAGCATCCGTACGGTGTCGCCCCTTTCACCTCGGACGAGGACGACATGCGGCGGCTGTGCGGTGACCGGGTGGTCGTCCAGCGGCTGTGAGTGCGCTGGAACGGGCGGGAAACGGCTCGCCCTACGGTCTCCGGGCGGTGCGGCATGACTGCTGAGCAGGTGGCCCCCGCGTGGATGCACGAGCAGATCACGGCTGAGCAGTACGACTCATGGTCCGAGGAGCAGTGTGCGGGGATCGAGATCGTGGACGGGATGGTGGTGATGAGTCCCCGTGCGTCCAAGCGCCACAATCGGTTGGCCCGGATCCTGGCGAATGTCCTGGAGGCCGCCGCCGGGCCGGAGTGGAACGCCGGCACCGACTTCGACGTCCGGCTTCAGGACGTGCCGCTCACCAACCGCCGTCCGGATGTCGTGGTCTACCGCGCGGACACGATCGACGTGACGCCGACCCGTCCCGAGCACATGCTGATGGTCGTGGAGATCGTCTCGCCGGGGTCGGAGACCACGGACCGGGTGACGAAGACGCGGCAGTACGCGGCGGCGGGCATCGCCTTCTACTGGCGGGTGGAGCAGGCCACGACCGGGGTGCCGCTGGTGTACACGTACACGCTGGATCCGGCGACCCGGACGTACCGGGAAGGCGAGGTCTTCACCGGGGTCGTCAAGACGGCCGCGCCTTTCGCGGTGGAGATCGACCTCGGGGTGGTCTGACCTCGGCCGGCGGTGGCTCCGGTGAGGGCTGTCCCCGATCGACTGGGGCTCGTTGGGCGGGAGTTCCCGTCGGGTGGGCTTTCGGGTGGGGGTGAGGGGTCGGCCATACTGGGCGCCAGGTGGCTTCGAGGGCTTCGGGGTCCGTGGGTGTGCGTGGGGCCTGGGGTCCGCGCCGGTCTTCGCGGGGGATGTCGATGGGGTGCGTGGCAGGGGTTTTCACGGCGGGGGTTCGTACGGGCGCGGCTCGTACGGTCGTGGCTCGTACGGGCGCGGCTCGCGGGGGGCTGCGGTGAGTGCGGGGATCGGGCCCGGGAGTGCGCTGGGCGGGGGGCGCTACCTGGTCGAGGAGCTGGTCGGCAAGGGCGGGATGGCGACCGTCTACCGGGCGCGGGACACCGCGCTGGGGCGGATCGTCGCGGTGAAGGTGATGGCGCCCGCGCTCTCCGCCGACGACGACGGGCGCGAGCGCTTCCGGCGGGAGGCGCGGGCCGTCGCCGCGATCAACCACCCTGGTGTGGTTGCCGTTTACGACACGGGGGAAGAGGAGTTCGGCCCCGGGGGGCGGGTGCCGTACCTCGTCATGGAGTACGTGGACGGGGCCACCCTGCGCGAGCGGCTGCCGCAGCGGCCCGGTGAGCTGCCGGTCGCGGAGGCGCTGCGGCTGACGGCCGGGATCCTCGACGCGCTCGCCGCGAGCCACGCGTGCGGGATGGTGCACCGCGACGTCAAGCCCGCCAACGTGATGATCGGGCGCGACGGCGCGGTGAAGGTGATGGACTTCGGCATCGCGCGGGCGCTGGGCGGGCAGTCCGCCGCGCTGACCGTCACGGGGCTCACGGTCGGGACGCCGCACTACATGTCGCCGGAGCAGTTCGAGTCGGCGCGGTCGGTGGACGGGCGGTCCGATCTGTACGCGGCGGGGGTGGTGCTCTTCCAACTGCTCACCGGGGCGGTGCCGTTCGACGGGGAGTCGGGGCTCCAGATCGGGTACCTGCACGTCCACTCCGCGCCGCCGTCGCTCTCCTCGGTGGGGGCCGTCGTGCCGCCGGCGGTGGAGGCGGTCGTGGTGCGGGCGCTGGCCAAGGATCCCGGGGAGCGGTTCGCGGATGCGCGGGCGATGCGGGACGAGGTGCTGCGGGTGGGGGCGGCGGTCGCCTCGGGGGGCGGTGGGGCGGCGTATGTGCCTACGGCCGTGGGGGCTTCGAAGGTCGTCGCCTCGGGTACCGGGGGCGATCCGAGGACCGCGACCGGGGTGCGGGGGCCGGCTGCCGCCTTCGGGGCGGTGGCCGCGGGGGGCGGGACTCCGCCGCCCGGGGTGTACGGGCCGGCGCCCTCCCTGACGCCGGGGGCGCCGGAGACGCCGGGTGGGCGGGGGCGACGCGTCGGGGCCGTGGCCGGCGCCGCGCTGGCGCTGGCACTTGTCGGGGGCGGGGTGTACTACGTGGTCGACTCCCGCTCCGACAACGGCGGTTCGCCCACGGCGGCCGACTCCCCCGGTACGGCGACCCCGTCCGCCGAGCCCTCGACCGGGCAGCCGTCGGAGGAGCCGTCCACCGAGCCGTCCGCCTCCGACGAGGGCAAGCCCCCCGCCACCCCCGGTGCGAAGGAGACCCCGGTCAAGGCCACCTCGTACCGGCTCGTCGCGCCCGAGAAGATCACCTGGCGCTGGACCAGGACGCAGCCGCCCACCGCCGCCCGCAGCACCGCCCTCTTCGAGGGGCCCGGCGTCCTGATCGCGGGCAGCATCAGCGCCGTCTACGCCTCCGGTCCGGACGAGAGCAGCGACACGATGTGGTTCGACGGTGTCCACGGCTCGATCGAGGACCCGGAGGCGGCCGTGGACCGCTACTTCAAGGGGCTCCCCAAGGCGCTCGCCGACGACGGCGGGGAGACCGAGATGATCGGCTCCCCCGTCACCGTGACCTCGAAGGGGCTGGAGAAGGGCGCCGTGATGAAGTGCGTGACCCTGCGCTCCTACGGCGGCGAGAACGGCGACCTCTTCACCCACCCGAGCTGCACCTGGGCCGACAGCGGCACGATCGGCAACGTCGGCCTCTCCCCGGCGGGCACGGAGTCGATCAGCATCGACGAGGGCGCGATGCACACAGCCGCGCTGCGGGAGGCGGCGCGGGAGGAGGCGGGGTGAGAGGCTGTTGCCGAACCCCCGTCGTCCGCGCGAAGCGCGGGCGCAGCGGCGGTCGGCGAGGCGGCCGTCGTACGGGCCGGCCAGGATGCCCGCGCCGCCCATGACGATGCTGAGGAGGCCGAAGCCGATGCTGCCGACCGGCATTCCCTGGATGATGCTCCGGGCGGCGCCCGGCTCAGGGCCCATGGAGTGCTGCCACACGCGGGTGGGGAGCGGGGACTGGTGCGTGTCGACCTTCCTCGAACACTGGCGCCTTGCCGGTCACCAGTGTGCGGAAGGGGTGTTGACGTGCGATACGCGGCTGATCGGCGGGGGCGTTCAGCTTCTGTACGGAGGCCCCCGCACGCGCCGGGACCGCCCCCCGGTAAGGGGCGGTCCCGGCGGCGTGGTTATCCGAGCTGGGTGATGGGGCGCATGGCCAGGCCCTCGGTGCCGGCCCAGCCGTTGATCCGGGCCGCGTCGTCGACGGAGACGCTGTCCAGGCCGTCGGGGAGGTCGAAGATGAGCGTGCCGCTCAGTTCGGTGCCGCCGCCGGCGACCAGGGTGGCGGTGAAGCGGTCGGACTGGTCGTACTGCGCCTCGCCGCCCTCGTCGCCGCCGAAGACGTACAGCCCGGCGTACGCCGTGCCGTCCCCCTCCACGACGAGGGGCTCGCTGTCCGGCTCGCCGAGCGTCTCGACGATCGGGGCGTCGTTGCCGGCCTGGAGGCGCAGGATCGGCGCCTCGTTGAGGACGCACGGCGTCCTGGACTTGTTGGTGACGGTCAGCATGAAGCGGCGGGGGACCTCCCCGGCGTCGTCGTACAGCCTGACGTCGGTGTTGAGGCCGGCGGCCTCGCAGTCGGCGTACTTGGTGCCGTTGCCGGGGTCGACCTCGCCCGTGTCATCGCCCGAGCCCTCGTTGGTGGTGGTGTCCTCGTTGGTGGTGGTGTCCGTCGTCCCCGTCGTGCCCGCCGCCCCCTTGCCGTCCGCCCCGGCGGGGGCGCTCGCGCTGGGGGCGGTGGCCGACGGGGTGCCGCTCGCGCCGTCGGCCTTGCCGTCCGAGTCGCAGGCCGCGGTCGACAGGAGCGCGGCGATGGCCGCGGCTCCGACGAGAATGCTCTTCACGTGAGTACGGGCAGCGCGCACAGTGGTGTCCCCCCATGAGCCGACACAAGGTCGATTGACGCAAGGTCGATTGATCTGTCTGACCTGGGAATTGTGCACCGGTGCGCGGTCCGGGACACCGCCCGTGAGTGATCGTTACGGATCCCGGACACGGAGGATACGGTTCCGTCCCTCTGTCACAACGGAGCGCCGCAGGACCCCTTCTGCCCTCGGCAGAGCTCCCTTGGCCTGCGTGGCGCGGGCGTTCAGACTCGGGGCATGAGACTGCTTGTGCTGGGTGGGACCGAGTTCGTGGGGCGCGCCGTCGTCGAGGACGCCCTCGCGCGTGGGTGGGAGGTGGACGTCTTCCACCGGGGGCGGCATCCGGTGCCGGCGGGGGCGCGGGAGCTGCTGGGGGATCGGACGGTCGAGGGCGGGCTCGACTCCCTTCGTAACAGCGCGAGTTGGGACCTGGTGGTCGACACCTGGTCCTGGGCGCCCCGGGCCGTACGGGACAGTGCGGCGCTGCTCGCGGACCGTGCCGAGCGCTACGCCTACGTGTCCTCCGCCTCCGTGTACGCCTTCACGCCGCCCACCGGGACCGACGAGGCGCGGCCCACCGTGGCGGGTGATCCGGACGCCGGGGAGGTGGAGTACGCGCAGGCCAAGCGGGGTGGGGAGCTGGCGGCGACGGCGGCGTTCGGGGCGGAGCGGACGCTGCTGCTGCGGGCGGGGCTGATCGTCGGCCCGTACGAGAACGTGGGCCGGCTGCCGTGGTGGCTGACGCGGATCGCGCGCGGCGGCGACGTGCTGGCGCCGGGGCCGAGCGGGCAGGGGCTGCAGTACGTCGACGCGCGTGATCTGGCGGCGTTCACGCTGGACGCGGCGGTGGGCGGGCGCTTCGGGGCGTACAACACGGTGAGCGTGCCGGGCTTCACGACGACGGGTGAACTCCTCGACACGGCGGTGGAGTTGGTCAACCCGCACGGGGCGCGGCTGGTGTGGGCCCACCCCGAGCGCATCGCGGCGGCGGGCATCGCGCCGTGGACGGAGCTGCCGCTGTGGCTGCCGCGCGGCGAGGACTACGAGTCGCTGATGACGCTGGACACCCGTCGCGCCCACGCCGCGGGCCTGCGCTGCCGCCCGGTCGCCGAGACGGTGGCGGACACCTGGGCGTGGCTGCGCTCGCTCGGCGGCGAGGCCCCGCAGCGGCCGGACCGGGCGAGGAAGGGGGTGGCGCCGGAGGTGGAGGCGAGGGTGCTGGCGGAGGTGCTGGGCGGGTAGGGCCACCGTAGGCACTCATTCATGGGGCGGTATCCGTGCAGGTCAGAGCCACCGGACAGGGATGGCCGGTGGCTGGGGCTATCGGTGGCGCGGTGGGGCGCGGCATGATCGGCGCCGTCTTGCCCGTCATCCAGATCCCGGCGGCCGGCCCCGCGTCGTACGCCCGTGTAAGGAAGCCCCATGTTCCGCACCCGAGCGATCGCCGCCCTCGCGACGGCCGTCATCAGCCTCGCCGGTCTGCTCACCGCGACCACGACCGCCCAGGCGGCCGATCCGTCCGGCGCCCCGGCCCCGCCTCCGTTCACGGACAGCCACGGCCTCACGGTCGTCCCGCGCGACCAGGACCCCCGCCTCGACAACGCGCGCACGCCCGCCGACCCGACCCGCGACTTCACCCTGACGGTGACGACGCCCGAGGTGAAGAACCCGGAGGGGGGACCCGGGCACCACATCCGGGTGACCCTGCCCGAGGGCTACCACGAGAATCCGGGCAAGCGCTATCCGGTGCTCTACCTGCTGCACGGCTCCCCCGGTGACCCGTGCGGCTTCTGGGACAAGGACCTCTTCCCCGGCCTCGACCGGGCGAAGGACACCGCCGGGATGATCGTTGTCATGCTCCCGGGCGGTGCCAGCAGCTGGTACGCGAACTGGCGGGACCAGAACACCCCCTCCGGCGCGCAGAACTGGGAGAACTTCGCCGTCCAGCAGGCGGTCCCGTTCATCGACGCCAACCTGCGCACCCTCGCCGACAAGCAGCACCGCGCCATTGCCGGCATCTCCATGGGCGGCTTCGGCGCCGCGCACCTCGCGCAGCGCCACCCGGAGTTGTTCAGCCACGTCGGGACGATCTCGGCGGAGGTGTCGGTCTTCAGTGGGCTGTCCATCCTGCGCTTCGTGATGTGGGCCTCCACGACCGTCCCCAACCCCGCCGGGTACGCATGCGCCGCGCCGGGTGCTCAGAACGGTCCTGGTGGCGTGGACGCGCTCTTCGGTGGCTTCTTCGACATCGCCGCCTGGAGCGCCATCGACCCCACGTCCCACGTGGCGGACTACCGGAGCATGGACGTGTCCATCTACTCCGGTGACGGACGCCTGACCGATATCCCGCAGGACCTGGCCGATGCCGCGGAGGAGTCCCCCGAGGCGATCGGGGAGGAGCTGAGCGTCGTGCCCATCGGCCGGGTCGGCGAGTTCCTGCTGAACGACTCGGCAAACGAGTTCGAGGCGGCCCTGCGCAACGACGGGCAGAAGCCCTACCGCGTCGCCTACGGTGACGGCGCCGGCTGGAGCACCCCGGGCGCCAACCCCTGCGAGGGCGAGCACAACCCGTTCGGCTCCTGCTGGGACCGCAGCATCGTGGACCTGATGGAGCGGCTCCAGCGCCAGTTCGAGGGTACGGGCGGAGTCGGCCCGATCACGGGGGCGTTCGGCCTGTGCGCCGACGTCGCCGGGGGGTCCGTGCGCAACGGCACGACGATCCAGCTCACCGGCTGCAACGGCGCCCCCGCGCAGACGTGGACCGTCGGCCACGGCAACACCGTCCGGGCCTTCACCAAGTGCATGAACGCCCGCGGCGGCGGCACCGCCGACGCCACGTACGTCCAGCTCAACGACTGCGACGGAAGCGGCGCCCAGGAATGGGTCCGGCAGAGCGACGGACGGCTGCGCAACCCGCAGTCCGGGCGCTGCCTGACGCCCTCCACCCGCTGGTGGGACTTCGGGAAGCTCATGCTCTGGTCCTGCAGCGGGGGCGACGACCAGAAGTGGGGCCTCCCCGCTCGGACGTAGCCGACCGACCGGGAGGCCCGTCCCCCGGCCTCCCGCCCCGCCCGGGGGCGGACCCCTTCAAGGGGTCCGCCCCCGCGGCGTTTCAACCTCCCCACCCGCCCCCCAGGGCCGTGACATGGGCCTCTCCGCAGCGCTACGCGGCCTGCGCGCGAGACTGCCGCTATAGGCTCCGCGTCGGCGGGGACTACGGGGAGGGCGCGTGAGTGAAGTCGGCTCGGCGGTGCGGGCGCTGCGGCTACGGGCGGGGGTGACGCAGGACCGGCTGGCGGAGCGCTCCGGAGTGAGCGTGCGGACCATCCGCCGGCTGGAGAACGGCGATCTGCCCGACCACCGGCTCGGCACGCTCACCCTGATCGCCGCCGCGCTGGGCACCACGGCGGCGGAACTGGGCGCGGGGGACGCGCCGGGTTCCGCCGCCGTCCCCGCCGCGCCCGATGTCCCCGCCCCCTTCCGCCTGCACGGCCCCCTCCCCGAAGCCGTCGACGCGCTGGCCCGCGAGGTGCGGCGGCACTGGCGGCGTGAGGAGGAGCACCGGCGCGTCCGCGATCCCTTCACGCTGCCGGTGCGCTGGCGGCCCCTCTCCGGCGCCCTCGTCGACCAGACCGCGAACATCCTGCGCCTCGCCCCGGGAGAGCCCGCGCGGGAGCTGGACCTCGACGGCGACCTGACCCGGGTGGCGGAGCTCTACCGGCGGATACCGTCCGGCCGCCTCGTCGTGCTGGGCCGGCCCGGCTCGGGCAAGTCCATCCTGGCGATCCGCCTCGTCCTGGACTGCCTGGAGACGCCGGAGGCGGACGGCGGACGGCTGCCCGTCCTCCTCGACCTCGCCTCCTGGACACCCACCACCAGCCTGCGTGACTGGCTCGTACGCCAACTGGCCGACAACCACCCCTACTTGGCACGCCACGATGCCACCGGCACCTCGCTGGCGGCGCTGCTGGTGGACTCCGACGCCCTGCTGCCCGTACTCGACGGCTTCGACGAACTCGCCCGCGAGCTACGCGCCGAGGCGCTGCGCGAACTCAACGCCACCTCCACGCCGCTGGTCCTCACCAGTCGCGCCCCTGAGTTCGCCGAGGCCGTACGCGAGGTCGGCGCCCCCCTGCTGTGGGCCGCCGGCGTCGAGCTGAGCGCCCTGAGCACCGACGACCTCGCGCACTACCTGCCGCGCACCCTGCGCCACGCCCCCGCCGCCACCCCCGCGGAGCACCCGCCGGCCACCGGCTGGGACAGCGTGCTCGCCCACCTCGCCGACCCGCACAGCCGGGCGGGGGCCCGGCTCGCGGAGGTGCTCGGCACCCCGCTGATGACCAGCCTCGCCCGCACGGTCTACGAGGGCCCCGGCCCCGACCCCGCCGAACTGGTGGAGCTGGCCGCCCACTTGAGCACGGTGGAGCTGGAGGAACGGCTGCTGGCCGCCTACGTCCCGGCCGTCTACCGCCCCCGTACGCCCGAACCCGCCGCAGGCCACCGGCCCACCCCCCGCGCATCCCGCCCCGCTCCCGACGCCGCGCACGCCCAGCGGTGGCTGGGCTACCTCGCCGACCACCTCGTCCGTACCGGCCGCCACGACCTGGCCTGGTGGCGGATCGGCCACGCGCTGCCGCGCCGCTCGCGCGCGCTGGTGCTGGGCGCGGTCGCCGCGGTGTGCGTCACCGCCGCCACCGTCCTCGTCAACCTGCTGCTGTCGCCGTTCTCACCGCAGGAGTTCGCGCTCGCCCCCGCCGAGGTGGCGCTGCACGGCGCCCTCACCGGCCTGGTCGGCGGGACGGGGCTGTGCGCGGTGTACGCGTTCGGCGACCGCGCCGCGCCCGAGCCGGCCCGCGCCCGACTGCGCCTTCCACGCGGGCGGCCACGACTGCCGTACGGGCGCGGCCGACTGCCGTACGGGCGCTCCCTCCGCCCACGGATGCACTCCCAACGCCGCGCCCCCGTCCGGCGGTTGGCCGCCCTCGCGCTGGGGGGCGCGGTGCTGGGCACGGGCCTCGCCGCCGTACTGCCGCTCCAACTGTGGCTGTTCGCCGACCCCCTGGCCGCCGCACCCGACCCGGCGATCCTGGCCCGCGGCTTCCTCGCCGACACGCTGTTCTTCACCGCGATCTTCTCGCTCTCCGGCATCGGCGTCCTGGGGCTGGTCAGCGCACTGGAGGTGGCCCTGGACACCGCCACCGCCGCGACCCCGGCCGGGCTGCTGGCCGACGAGCGCGCCCGGGTGCTGCGCCTGTGCCTCCTCGTCGTCCCGGCGCTCACCCTCACGATCGCCCTCACCGGCCGCCTCCTGGCGGACGGACTCGACGGCCTGCTGGGGCCGTTGGCGTGGAGCCTGCCCGCCGGGCTGGCCATCGGGACGATCGGCGGCCTCGCGGGCACGGGCGCGCACGTCCTGGGCTTCACCGCCTGGGGCCAGTGGGTCCTGCTGGTACGCCTCTGGCTGCCGCTGACCGGCCGGCTGCCCTGGGACACCGCCGCCTTCCTCGACGACGCCCACCGCCGCGGCGTCCTGCGCCGGCACGGCGCGCTCTACCAGTTCCGCCACCTGCGCCTGCGCGACCACCTCGCCCGCGACCACCGCGAGCGGCGCGAGGACCAAGGATCGCGTCAGCGCCGGTGATCCTGCGACCGGCGCGGACAGCGGGACGGCACGGACAGCGGGACGGCGACACTGCGCCCGCTGTCGCGCACGAGGATCGGCCCACCCGCTCGCGACCGCCGGAAAACAGAACGTATCGGACAGGCAACCTGCCGGTAGGGCGCCGGACCCGCACGGGGGGTGGGGCGGAGGGAGGTGGCACTACCCGAAGTGCCGTTGCCCGAAGCGCCGTTGCCCGAAGTCGCAGGCGACACACCGCCACCGGTCAAGGGCGCCCTCCCGACCGTCGCCGAGACCCCTCACCGCCCCGCAGCCGTCACGGCGACGGTCAGCCACGCGGCGGCGAGCATGAAGGGGCCGAAGGGGATCATCGCGGCGGTCCCCGCGCCGTCCGCCCGGGGGCGGCGCGCCTTGAGGACGAGGCCGTAGAGCGCGCCGGCGGTGAAGGCGAGCATCGTCGCCGCGAAGACCGGCCACGCCCCGTACCAGCCCAGCGCCGCACCCAGCGCCGGCGCGAGCTTGACGTCCCCCAGCCCCATGCCCGCCGGGTTGACGAGGAAGAGGACCGCGTAGAAGGCCAGCAGCGCCAGCGCGGCGAGCAGCGCCCCCGGATAGCGACCGCCCCCGCCCAGGGCGACCAGGCCCAGCCCCGCCACCGCCACGGCGGCCATCGTCGCCGTGAGGACGTCCGGCAGGCGCTGCACCCGGACGTCCACCAGCGCCGCCAGCACCCCCACCGGCGCCAGCGCCAGCCACACCGCCAGCTCCGGGCGCGCCCCGGTCCCGGCGGCGAGCACCGCGCACACCAGCGCGGTGAGCACCGCACAGCGCCGCGCCCCGGGTGCGGGAAGGACACCGCAGGCCGGGGAAGCGCCGCAGCGGGCCGCGCCCAGCCAGCCGCCCGCCGCTCCGGTGAGGCGGTGGCCCCGCGGGCAGTCGCTCCGCCACGTCTCCTCCGCCGGTACGCACAGCCGGTACGCCGCCCGCGGCAGGAGCAGCCCGGCGAGCGTGCCGTACGCTACGGCGGCAAAGAACACGGCGAGGGCGGAGACGCTCAGGGCGGGGACGGCGATCACGCAGTGAGGCTAACCCCCGCTCCCGGCAGCCGTCTTGGGCCCCCGGACCCAGCGCCCGCGCCCGACCCCGAGATCCCGCATCCCCGGTTCTGAGGAGAGCACCCATGGCCCGCAGGCGGTTCAGCGACGGCGCGGCAGTGCTGCGCGTATCCGGGGCTCCGGACGCCCAGGGCACCCCCGAGGCGATACCCCTGGAGATCGCCGCCTCCTACCGCGCTCGCACCCGCGGCCTGCTCGGCCGCGACGGCATCGAGGGCGCGCTGCTGCTGACCCCGGCCGGCTCCGTGCACACCGTCCGGATGCGGTTCGCGATCGACGTCGCCTACCTGTCCCGGGACCTGACGGTCCTGGCCGTGGTCACGATGGCGCCCGGCCGCCTGGGCCTGCCCCGGCTGCGCTCGCGCCACGTCCTGGAGGCGCAGGCGGGCCAGATGGCCGCCTGGGGGATCCGGCCGGGAGCACGGCTGACGATCACCCCGTAGCCGTACGCCCGGCACCTGTACGCCCGCACCCGTACGCCCGCACCCGCCGCGCTCAGCCCCCCTGCCGCAGCCTCTCCGCCAGCATGCCCAGCGCGCAGCCCGTCGCCAGCACCGCGAGCTGGACCAGGACGGTCAGCGCGGTGAGGTCGCTTCCCTGGGAGAGGAAGACGACCGTCTGCAGGAGCACCGCGGGGACCAGCGCCGCCGCGCAGTGGCGGGGCAGCGAGTCGCGGGAGGGCGCGCGGTGCACCGCCGCGGCGGCCCAGGTCGCGGCGGCGAAGCACAGGGCGGAGGGGAGCTGGAGCAGCAGGACCGAGGAGGCCGTGGTCATGCCGGTCGGGTCCTCGCCCGTGATCAGGTCCCAGGAGACGACCGCGACGGTGAACTGCAGGACGAGGTTGACGACCAGCCCGACCGCCCAGGGCACCATGAGGTTCATGAGGCGCGGGCTCTCGGCGGGCGGCCCGCCGAAGGGCGGCCCCTGCGGGGGCGCTCCGTAGTACGACACCTGCTCCACTCCCCTGCTGTACGCGCGCTGTGCGTGTGCTGTA
>NZ_JBHSZO010000004.1:18196-223092 GCF_042663125.1 Streptomyces polyrhachis
GTAGCCGTGCTGTGCGTGTGCTGTAGCCGTGCTGTGCGTGTGCTGTAGCCGTGCTGTGCGTGTGCTGTAGCCGTGCTGTACGCGCTACTTGACGGTGATGCTGTCGATGATCTTCCGGGTGTCCCCGGCGCTGAGGCTGCCCTCGCCCGCCTCGATCCGCACCGCGAAGATCTTCTTCTTGGAGTCCAGCCCGGTGAGGACGAGGCCGTTGACGACGGTCCCCTCGGGCGCGGTCCCGTACTCACCGGAGGACTTGTAGGTGAAGTCGACGCGCTTGGCCTCGGTGCCGTGCAGGTCGACCGTCTCGGTGCCCTCCTTGACGGTGGTGGTCTGCATGAGGCCGGCGGTGGCGACCCCGGCGGCCTCCGTCACGGTGGACACCTTCTGGAAGTCGCTCTGCACGGAGATCGCACCGGTGTAGCGCCCGCCCGCCTTGAGGTAGACGAACACGTCGTTCTCCTCGGCGCGTTCGCCCGCGGGCTGCTCGCTCCAGGCCGGCGGGTAGGCGAGGGTGACGGTGGGGGCGCTCACGCTCTTCCAGCCCTCGGGCACGGGGGCGTCGGCCGCGTCCTTCGCGCCGGAACCGCAGGCCGAGGTCAGGGCCGTCGCGGCGAGGAGGGCGGCCGCGGACACCAGGGGGCGGCGCGGGGCCGGTCGGTGCTTCATGGGTGGTTCCCTACTTCCGTTTCGCTGCTGCCGTCTCACTTCGCGCAGTACGAGGAGGGTACGTACGCGCGTTCCCCGTTGCGGGGCGCCCCCAGGAACTCCGTCTTCTCCAGGTTCTTCTCCTGGCCGGAGGTCGTGTAGTAGCCGCCGATCCCCGCGACGCCCACGTCGACGCCCAGGCCGGTCTCGTCCGAGGTGGAGACGTTGGAGTAGGTGCTGCGGCTGGTGACGCCCTTCTCGAAGAGGAGGTGCCCGAGGGGGTCGCCGGGGCCGGGGTCCTTCGTGACGGCGGGGTTCTGGAACATGTACGTGAACGCGCCGCCCGGTCCGCCGCCGACGAACAGCAGCGCGCGCAGCTTGTTGGCCTCGGCGCCCGACAGCTCACCGGGCTTGAAGCTGACCGTGGTGGTGACGACCTCGATGTCGGTGGAGCCGGCCTTCTCCTTGGCCTTCTCCTTGCCGCCGCGCCGGTCCTCGTCCTCGGAGTCCTTGCCGTTGCCGACCTGGACCTTGCCGCTCACGTCCCCGTTGGCGCCGGTCTCGACGGTCTGCGTCATCGTGAGGCCGATGATGTTGCCGTCCTTGTCCTGCTTGAGGGTGAAGGCCCCGGCGCGCGATCCGGTGAGCTCGCCGTTGGCGCCGACGCCGACATCGACGGTGTTGGGGACCTTCACGCCCGCCTCGGCCTTCCCGTAGAGCGAGCCCTCCAGCTTCGCGGTCCAGGTGAAGGACTGCTCGCCGGTCTTGTGGTTCTGGGTGAAGGCGACGTCCTCGGACACCTTGCCCTTGATGCCGCCCTCGACGGTGAAGTAGCCGCCGGGCTCGGGATCGGCGGCGGGCGCGCCCTCCTCCGGCTCGGGCTTGCCCTTGGGGCCGAACTGGATGCCGGCCTTGCCGTTGATGTTGCCGCTCACCTTGTACGTGGAGGAGGTCTTGCCGCCGAGGGCCTTCTCCAGCTTGGCGCGCAGGCGGTCCTCCTCGGCCTCGGGCCCCTTGCCGAACCAACTGCCGACCTCGGTGACGACGTTGACGCCGGGAACGTCCGTCATCCGCTGGAGGTTCTTGTACCTCTTGAGGTCCGCGCGGAACTCGTCGGCCTGCTCGGGGCTGTCGAACGTCCAGGAGTCCCCGGCGGACAGCGAGACGCCGGCGCCGATCTCCAGCTCGGGCGTGGCCTTGGCCTTCCCGATCTCGACACCGGGCTTCTTGAGCCCGACGGTCCCGCCCAGGCTCCCGGTGTCGGTGAAGGTGAGCGTGACCTTGGTGTCCGGCTTGCCGTCGCCGTCCTTGTCCTCCTTGGTCTGCGTGACCGTCTGCTCGAAGCCGTACTCCAGACCGGCCTCGACGCCGAAGCGCAGGAAGGACACCTCGGCCTTCCCGCCCTCCGTCGCGGCGGTCACGTGGGTGTCGCAGCTCGCGGGCTCGAAGGTCGCGTCGGTGGTCTTGGCGACCTCCTCCGCGACGGTGCAGTCGCCGCCGGCTACCTGGCAGACGAGCGCCCGGATCGAGGCGTAGATACGGGTGCCCAGCTCGCTGCCCGTGAGGGCGGCGATGAGCACGGCGACGAGGACGATCGTGCCCAGGTACTCGGTGGCGGTGGCACCTCGGTCGCCGCGCGGGCCGCGCAGGGCGCCGTGCGGGCGCGCCGGTACGCGTGTGCCCGGCGTCCGTGCGCCCGGTATCCGTGTGCGTCGTCCCGCTGCTGGTCTCGACATCCTCGCCCCATCCCCTGGCCCCAAGGTCTGTGAGCGTAAGGGGAGGTGACGTATCCGGTCATGGGCCCCCGGGCCCAATTACGGGCCCGGCGCGCAGACCCGGCGGCGGGCGGGCAGCGGGTGGCTCAGCTCAGGGCGCAGGTCAGCCCAGGGCGCGGATCAGCTCAGGGCGCGGACCAGGAAGAGCGTCGCCGCCGCCGAGACGAGGAGGAGCACGGCCACGATCGCGCGCGGGCCGGCGAGGCCGTACTGGTCGGTGGTGGCGGTGGCGCGCGGGTCGGCGGCCAGGTAGTACACGGTGACGGCGTCGCCCTCGCGCAGGGAGAGCGAGGACTCCTCCTGGAACTCCGTCCACTGCCCCCGCGCGTCCGTGAAGCCGATGCGGTGCCGCAGCTCGGCGCGCTCGTCACCGAAGTGCGAGGTGCGCCGGTGGACGCGGGCCAGGCAGCGCCCGGGCGCGCTCAGGCCCTCGCGCCGGATCCGCCCCCGGCGGCGGATCTCACGGCCGTACACGAGGGCGATGAGCGCCGGGAAGAGGGCGAAGCCCGCGGGCAGCGCGATCGGTATGACGGTCTTGAGGTCCATGCCGCCCCTTCGTTCTGCCGGTCCGGCCGGTCCGGACCCGGCGCTGGGCGGCCCAGCGTAGCGTCCCGGCCTAAGCTTCCCGGCCGCCGCAGTGGTTACGGCAGGAGGGTCAGCGTGGCATGTTTCGGCTTGACGGCACGGAAGTGCCTGTGGTCGATGGTGGCGATGCGGTCCACGCCGTACCGTTCGGCGATGGTGATCACAGAGGCGTCGGTCGCGCCGAGCGGGAAGTCGGCGTAGAGGTGCGCGGGTGGCGCCGTTCCATGCGCTCGCGGAAGTAGTCGTCGTGGTTCTCGGCCACGTCGGTGCGTCCGGTCTCCACGGAGCCGATGAGAGCGAGCAGTCCCGCCGGAACCTCCTCGGACCCCTGGGCGGAGGGCTCTACCTCGGCAAGGGCGTCGGCGACCTGGGAGAGCTCCTCGTCCTGGCTGATGATCAGCCGCAGTCGCCGCACCTGGGGCGGGCTGAGGTGCTCCAGCAGGTGCCGCATGTCCTCGTAATCGCGTGCTGCCGTCATGACTCACGTCTGGCACGGTCACGGCCTGGCTGTCCCGGGTCCCCACTATGGGTCTCTTCGTTCACGCCACGGTGTACTCGGTGTCGCCGAAGTCGGCGACGACCCGGAGCCTGCCGCCGAGCGCCTCCACGTAGGACCGAAGGGTCGCCACCTCGGTACGGTCCACCTCGCCGTGCTCGATCGAGGAGACGCGCGGCGCCGAAACCCCCATCGCCGCGGCGACATCACGCTGCGTGAGCTCCTGGTCGCGCCGCACCTCGGCGGCCAGCCGGTCCATGGCCGCCCGCTTCTCCTCCGTTAACTTCGGGGAGCGGGATACGGGCAGCTCACGCCTTCGAGTGAACGCGGTCGCAGCCCGTATCCGGGTGCCCGTACCTGAGGTCCGTGGCACTTCTCAACAACGTCAGGGGGCGGACCTGGGGAAGGAGACCTCCACCCTGCGGTTCTTCTTGCGGCCCTCCTCGGTCGCGTTGGACGCGATCGGGTAGTCCTCGCTGTAGCCGCGCACCTGGTAGGTGACCCCCGAACCGAGGATCTTCGCCAGCTCGCGGTTCACCGCCATCGCACGCTGCTTGGAGAGCACCTTGCCGTGCTCGTACGAGCCCAGGTTGTCCGTGAAGCCGAACACGTTGACCTTCGTCGCGTTCTGCTTGCCGATCTCCGCCGCGACCTCCGCGATGAGGCCCTTGGCCTTCGCGCTCAGCTCCGCGCTGTCCTTGCCGAAGAGGACCTCGGCCTGCAGGGAGAACTTCAGCGTCGTGTTGGACTCCTCGCGGCGCTCGTCACCGCCCTCGACCTCCACGACGGACTTGATGTCCAGCACCTTCGCCGGCGCCAGCACCGCGCCGTCCGCCAGCTTCAGGCCCTCGGCCTCTCCGTCCACCTCCACGGGCGGGCTCGCGGACTCCACCGCGTTGGGGTCCGGCTCGTCCTGCGCCAGCGCCGTCGAGGGGACGAGCAGACCGGCCGCCAGCACGGTCGCCAGTACGGACGCGCGGACGCCGGTGCGGGTCAACTGTCGTGACGCCGGGGTGAGTTCGAACGTTGCGCGCCCCATCAGGAGAGCTCGATCGTCGCGGTGGGGTACGTGGGGATCTGGAGGCCCACCTTGGTGGTGGAGTCGGGGGGTGCGGGGAACTGCATGTAGACGGGGATGGACTCGCCCGCCTTGATGGACGAGGAGAACTTCGTCGCCAGCGGGCGGCCTTCCGTGTCGCGCAGGATGTAGTAGCGCTTCTTGCCCGCGCTGTCTACGAGGGTAGCGCCGCCCAGGGTGACGCCGTGCTTGATGATCTCCGTCTCGTCGCCATGCAGCGCCACAGCAGGGCGCTCACTCCTACCGGTGGTGTTCTTCATCTGCCCCATGACGGTAATGAAACCGCCTTCATCACGCGTGGCCGAGTTGACGATGACGTCCAACCCATCCGACCCCTTGATCGTCACCAGCACCTGGCTCGTGTCCGGCACCGTCTCGCCGCCGCCGTCGTCCGAGCCGCTGCCCTTGCCCTCCGACTGGGCGGTCTTCTTCTTGTCGTCCGTCGGCGTCTTCCCGGCGTCGTCGCTGCAGCCCGCCGTACCGGCGAGCGTCAGTCCGGCGGCGAGCAGGGCCGCGAGCGCCGTGCTGCGCGCTCCGGTGCGGCGGATGGTCGTCATACGGGCGCTCCTTCGTCGGGTCATGCGCGGTCAGTCCTTGAGGTGTACGGAGAAGAGGTCCTCGGCGCTCGGCAGCAGGGCGCGGACGGCCTCCGGCGGCATGGTCGCCAGGATCTCCAGGTCGATCGGCGGCCAGGGCACACCGTGGCAGACCAGTTGCATGAGGGGCAGCACGCGCGGGGCGCCGGTGGCGCCGATCGGCGCCGGGATGGGCACGAAGCTGCAGCGCGGCTCGATGACGGCCGTGGCGGCGGACTTCACGGGCGCGTTCTCGGTCCCGGGCACGAGGGAGTCGCCCACCCGCTTGTCCGCCAGGGTCTCCACCCGTATACCGGTGGGCCAGAATACGCGCTCGCAGGCGGTGACCCGGGAGTCGTTCTCCGCCGCGAACTCACTGGCGCGCGCGCAACCGCTCTCGGGGCTGCGGGCGTTGAGGTAGTGGTCCCACTGCTCGGCACGGGTGATGTTGTTGATCCAGCCGAGGTGGAGGCCGCGCCTGGCGTCCTGGGCGGCGGCGAGGGCGGCGGCGTCCGCCGCGCCCTGGTCCTTGTTCTTCCCGACCGCGCTCTGCGCGACGGCGAAGAAGACGAACGCGAGGAAGAGCAGGCCCCCCACCGCCGTGAGGTAGATGGGAAATGCCTGCCCTTCGTCCTTGCGCATGGTGCTCCGGCTCAGTTGCCGGCGACCTCGTCGACCTTCTTCTGGATTGCTTCGAAGATCGTCTCGCCGATGTCCGTGCCGACGATCACGGCGATGATCGCCGCGACCACCGCGATGATGCCCAGGTACTCCACGGCCGTCTGGCCCTTGTCCGAGCGGCGCTCGGCCGCCGCGGTCAGGGCGAGCTGCCAGGCGACGACTGCCTTCATCGGGTTGATCGACTTCATGGTGTGCCCCTCCGTCAGCGGCCGGCCGCTGGTCGGCCGACACGTGCGTGTACGTCTGCTCCGCAGCGCCCCCGCCCACTCGGTCCCCCGTGGCGGCCGGGTCGCTGTCGATGACGTAAACGTACGTGCGACCCGGGGTCCCGGTGCAGGGCCCATGGGCCCAATCCCGGGCCCAAAGGCCGGATTGGGCCTGCGGGTTGGGGAGGGCCCAGACCTCGGGCCCGGCGGTTCTCCTGTGCGTACTCACCAGCGGGACCCCCGTCCTCGACCGTCCGTGATGCCCAGCCAGCGGGCGACCGCCTCGCTGCGGCTTGAGCTCTGCAGTTTCGCGAAGATGCGGTTGATGTGGTTCTTGACCGTCTTCTCGCTGATGAAGCAGGTGGCGGCGATCTGCGCGTTCGCCATACCCGAGGCGATCAACTCCAAGATCTCCACCTCCCGTTGGCTCAGTCCGTAGCGGTCGGCCTGCGACTGCCGGGCCGCCCCCGACGCTCCCCCCGCTCCCCCACCGCCTGCTACAGACGCGGAGTCTGCCATATCCGGTTGCACGTGCGAAGGGCGTACAGGTGAACCTGCGGGGTGCCGGGCAGGCGGATCGGGAGCGGGCGGGTGCTGGTCCGGGAAGCCCGGCGGGAGGGGCGCCGCCGGGGCGCCCCGCAGGTGGGCGAGCAGCGCGGTGGCCGCCGTGGGGCTGAACTGGGCCTGCCCGGCGCGGACGGCGGCGAGCGCGCCGACCAGCTGCTCCACGGTGAACTCGCCGTGGACGAGGTAGCCGGAGGCGCCCCGGCGCAGGGCCTCGCGCACGATGGCGTCCTCGCTGCTGTAGGTGAGCATCAGCACGGGGGCGAGGGGCGTGAGGTGGGGCAGCGCGGAGAGGCCGTCGACGCCGGGCATGCGGACGTCGAGGAGGACCACGTCGGGGCGGTGGGCCTGCACGACCTGCACCGCCTCGCGGCCGTCGGCGGCCTCCGCGACGACGCATATGTCAGTGCGGCCGGCGAAGAGGCTGGTCAGGCCGGCGCGCACCACGGGGTTGTCGTCGGCGACCACCACGCGCAGGGGGGCGGGGGGCGGGAGCGGGGGGAGCACTCCGGGGAGTTCGCCGGCCGTCACGGTCGGTCTCCTTGCGTAGGCGTGGCTGCGGGTGCGGCTGAGGGAGCGGGCGTCAGTGCCGCCAGGGGCAGGTCGAGGCGCACCTCGGTGCCGGAGTCGGTGCGGCCGCGGCCCAGGCGGATGCGGGCGCCCACGGACAGGGCGCGTTCCACGACGCCCACGAGGCCGAAGTGGCCGGCCTCGCGCAGCTGCCGCAGGTCGAGGCCGGCCGGGAGGCCGCGGCCGTCGTCCAGGACGCTGATCCGCAGCAGGCCCGTCTGGGGGACGAGTCCGGCCTCGACGACGACGTGGGAGGCGCGGGCGTGGCGGCGGGCGTTCTCCAGGCACTCGCCGACGATGACCGTGAGCTGGCGGGCGACGGCGTGCGGGACGGCGGGCAGCGCCGCGCCCTGGGCGGACAGGCCCGCGAGGCGGAACTCGGCGGGGGGGTCGCCCCGGCGGCTGAAGTCCTCGGTGGCGGCGCGCAGTTCGGCCGTCAGGTCGGTGGCGGTGGCGGCCTGCTCCGACTGGCGGCGCAGGTCGGCGAGGAGTTCGCGGGACTCGGCGGCGGCGCGGCGGGCCGCGCGGGCGACCAGGTCGGCCTGGGAGGCGACGGCGGCGTGGTCGGTGCGGGGGTCGCCGGCGCGGGCGGCGAGGCCGTCGGCGGCGAGGGCGACGCCGTGCAGGGTCTTGGCGACGGAGTCGTGCATCTCGCGGGCCAGGCGGGCGCGTTCGTCCGCCACGGCCCGGTCCACGGCGAGGCGGGCGCGGGTCTCGGTGAGGGCCTCGCTGGCGGCACCGAAGCGCAGCAGCAGGTTGCGCAGGGTCACGCCCAGCGCGCCGGCGACGACGCACAGTCCCGGCAGGAGGACGGCCGTGGCGGGGGAGACGGGGCCGGGGACGGCCCCCTCCGCGAGGAGGATGAGGAATCCCTGGGCGGCGGCGAAGAGCGCGGCGACGCGCCAGCCGTAGCCGAGGCCCGCCAGCAGGGGCGTGCACAGGCAGACGAAGGCGATGCCCGAGCGGGGGGTCGCGGTGATGAGGAGGAGGCTGCCCAGCAGCATGTCGGCGGCCAGCAGCCAGGGGTGGCGCAGCAGGAGGGGCCCCACGCGCTCCCAGTCGCGAAAGCCCGCGTAGCCGCCCATGAAGGTGGCGAGCACCGCTGCCGCCACCAGCCAGGTCGCCGGGCCCGGGCGGGCGCCGCCCAGCGCCAGGGGGGCCGAGAGCGCGGTCATGACCAGGCGCAGGCCCAGGATCTGGCGGCACATGGCCTGGAGGGCGGAGACCTGCAGGCGCAGGGTGGGGGCGGTGGCCGCGCTGTCGTCGTCCGGGTCGTGCCGGCCGGCGTCGAAGGCGGTGAGCGGGGCTGCTGGCGGGGGCACGGGGTCAGCCGCCCAGGATGCTGCCGAAGTCGACGTCCGAGCCGTAGATGAAGCCCGCGACGAGCAGGATCATCGTGGCGGGCACCATGATCGAGGTGATGACCATGGTGGACTTCGGTACGGCCTTCGCGGCGGCCCGGCGGGCGAGCTGGGCGTCGGTGCGGCGCATGTCGTTGGCGAGCTGGATGAGGGTGTCCACGATGGGCGCGCCCAGCTCCTCGCCCTGCTGGAGGGCGGTGACGAACATGGCGACCTGCTCGGAGTCGTTGCGCTGGCGCAGCTCCTCGAAGGCCTTGCGCCGGGACATGCCCATCTCCATCTGCCGCAGGGTGATGCGCAGTTCGTCCGACCAGGGGCCCGAGTACTTCTCCGAGACGCGGGCCAGCGCCTCGCGGAAGCCCAGGCCGGCGGAGACGACGACGGCCAGGACGTCGAGGAAGTCGGGCAGGGTGCGCTCGATGTCGGCGCGGCGCTGGCGTACGGCCGACCAGATGCCGACCTCCGTCCACACCGCGCCGAAGGCGGCCATCATCAGGGCGAGGAGGACGTTGCCCTTGCTGAGCATCGACAGGAAGCCCAGGACGCCGAGGATGGCGTAAACGGCGCGGCGGGCGGCGTAGCGGTCGATGGTGAGGCCGCCGGGGTTGCCCGCCATGTCGATGCGGCGGCGGGTGGCGTCGACGCGCTTGGGGCCCATCAGGCGCAGCACGGTGGGGGCGAAGCGCATGCCGAGGCGGTCCACGAGGGAGCCGGCGGCGTTGACGCGGCTCGCGCCGACCTCCAGGGCGACGGCCAGGTCGGCGGGGAGTTTCGCGTCCGCGCGGTACATGCGCAGGCCGGCGAAGGCGCCGTACACGGCGAGGCCGACGGCCAGGGCGAGGGCTAGGGCGAGCATGGGTGGCGTTCTTCCTTAGACCTTGATCTTGGACATGCGGCGGATGATGAGGAAGCCCAGGCCGTAGAGGGCGAAGGAGACCACGACGCAGGTCTGGCCGACGAAGGAGCCGGTGAGGCGGTCCAGGGCGCCGGGCATCGCCGCGTTGAGCAGCAGGAGGGTGCCGACGCCGAGCATGGGGACGGCGTAGGCGGTCATGGTGACCTGGGAGAGCTGGGTACGGACCTCGCGGCGGGTCTCCTTGCGCTCCTCCAGGGTGATCGTGAGGTTGCGCAGCGAGCCCACGACCGTGCCGCCGGCCCGGTTGGAGAGCACGAGGGTGGAGACGAGGACGACCAGCTCGCGCGAGGGCAGGCGCTCGGCCAGCTCGGCCAGGGCGTCGTCGATGCTGCGGCCCATGTCCAACTGGCGTGTCACCCGGCGCAGTTCCTCCCCCGCCGGGGCCTCCATCTCCTCGGCCGCCATCGCCAGCGCGGAGCGCAGCGCCAGTCCGGCCTGGGTGCCGTTGGCGAGGACCCGGGAGAGCTCGGGGAGCTGGGCGATGAACTTCTCGGTGCGGCGGGTGCGCTGCCAGGTGAGGAAGTTGGAGCCGCCCCACAGGGCCAGCAGGCCCGCGATGGGGCCGAAGAACGGCGCGAAGACGGAGGAGGCGGTGAACCACAGCAGGGCGACGGCCGCGACCACGTAGACGAGGAACTCGCCCGGGGTGAGGTCCAGGCCGGTGGCGGCGAGGCGCAGTTCGATGCGCTTGCCCAGGGCCGTGCGGCGCAGTCGGCGGTCCACGCCGGTGAAGCGCTTGCGGCGGCCGGTGAGGTTCTCGAAGACGCCGGTGTTGGCGAGGCGGTCCTCCAGCGCCTGGCGGGCCGCGCGGCCCTGGCTGAAGGCATGGGTGCCCGCCACGGCCAGGGTGCACGCCACGAGGGCGGCGCCGATCGTCAGCAGGGATATGTCCACGGCTTACCGTGCCTCTCGGATGGCGAGCTGTTCCTCGTACTGGGCGACGCCGAAGGCCGCCGGGATCGCCTCGCCGCGCATGCGCAGGCGCTCGGCGGCGCGCGGCGGCAGCGGGAGGTGGGTGAAGTGGCCGGGCACGCGCCCGTCCGCGCCCATCGGTCCGGCGTCGAAGCGCGCCAGCGACACCAGGCGGTACTCGTCGCGGCCGTGGCTGTCCAGCACGGCGATCTCGCTGATGCGGCGGGAGCCGTCGGCGAACCGCGTCAGCTGGACGAGCACGTCGACGGCCGAGTTGATCTGGTCGTGGAGCGCGGCGAAGGGGATGTCGACGTCCGACATCGACGCCAGGGTCTGCAGCCGGGTGAGGGCGTCGTCGACGTTGTTGGCGTGGACGGTGGCCAGGGAGCCGTCGTGGCCGGTGGACATCGCCTGGAGCATGTCCAGGGTCTCGCCGCCGCGGACCTCGCCGACGATGATGCGGTCGGGGCGCATGCGCAGGCTGTTGCGTACCAGGTCGCGGATGGTGATCTGGCCGTTGCCCTCGACGTTCGCGGGGCGCGACTCCAGGGTGATGACGTGCGACTGCTGGAGCTGGAGCTCGGCGGAGTCCTCGATGGTGACGATGCGCTCGTGCTCGGGGACCAGTCCGGACAGGGCGTTGAGGAGGGTCGTCTTACCGGAGCCGGTCGCCCCCGAGACGATGATGTTGAAGCTGGCGCGCACCAGCGACGACAGCAGCATCACCATGTGCTCGTCCAGGGAGCCCAGCGCCACCATCTCGTGCAGGGCGTAGGCGCGGGGGAAGCGGCGGATGGTGAGGATGGGGCCGGTGAGGGACAGCGGCGGGATGATGACGTTGACGCGCTCGCCGGTCTTGAGGCGGGCGTCGACCATGGGCGTCGACTCGTCCACGCGGCGGTTGACGGTGGAGACGATGCGCTCGATGGTCTGCATCAGCTGCTCGTGGGAGGTGAAGCGCACGTGGTGCAGGCGCTCCAGGCGGCCCGAGCGCTCCACGTAGACGTGCTCGGGGCCGTTGACCATGATCTCCGTGATGGAGGCGTCCTCCAGCAGCGGCTCCAGCACGCCCAGGCCCAGCGCCTCGTCGACCACGCGGCGCACCAGCTGGGCGCGTTCGGCGGTGGACAGGACGGGGCCCTCGCGGCTGATGATGTGGCCCAGGACGCGCTCCAGGCGCGCGCGGCGCTCGTGGAGGGAGAGGGTCGACATCTCCGCGAGGTCGATCTCCTCCAGGAGCTTCACGCGGTAGCCGGAGACGAGGTGGCTGTCGTCGAGCCGGCTGCTGTTGTCGCCGTGGTTGGCGATACGCGACTGGAGACTCATGGTGTGGGTTCCTTACTCCCTAGCGCTCGCTCTTGGGCATGACGGCGGTCTTGGTCGTCGTGCCGAAGCCGACGCCGGGGATGATCGAGGGGATGGTGACGGTGACGGTCGCGCTCGTGCGGTCCAGGCCCCTGTCGCAGGAGGCCGGCCGCATCCCGTCGCGGACGTAGTCGCTGACCGCCGCGTAGGCCGCGGCCTCGCAGCTCTTGAGGAACCCGTCGCGGGTGTCCGCGCGGGCGGCGGCGCGGGCGGCGGTGCCGGCCTGCTGGACCGTGTAGGCGGCGATGCCCAGTTGGATCACGGCCAGGGCGACGGCCAGCAGGATGGGCAGGAAGCCCAGGAACTCCAGGGAGACCTGGCCTCTGTCCCGGGTGGCCCGGGGGGCTCGGGTGGTCCTGGTGTCCCGGGGGGCTCGGGTGTCCCGGGTGTCGGTGCTGCGCGGTGTCTCGGTCATCGGTCAGTCCTCCCGTACCGCGCCGGCCGTGCCCGTCACGTGGCCCCAGGGGAAGTCGACACCCGGGAAGAGCACGGGAACCGAGAGGGCGACGCGTACCTTCACCAGCTGGGGGTCGGACTCGTCCACTCCCACACCGCCCACGCTCCAGGCGTCGGGCAGGTCCTCCAGCACGGCGGCCCGCGCGGCCGTCCCCCGGGCGTAGAAGGGCTCCACGGCCGCCGCGCGCGCCGCCTCGTCGGCCGCGTGGCCGGCGAGGGTGTAGGTGTAGCCGACCAGCACGAACTGCCACAGCAGCACCAGCACGGTCAGGATCAGCGGCGTCATGCCCAGGAACTCCACCGACACCTGGCCGGCGTCGCGCCGCCGCCGCTCGCGCCGCCCCCGGCCCGCTCCCCGCGTGCGGGGGACGCCGGGTATTCGGGTCCTCTCCCGTGCCATGTGCCTCACCCTCCCTGGTGCCGTCTGCCGATGTCCGTGCTCAGCGCTTGGCGCGTTTCCCGCCGCCCGACGCCGGTTTCGCCGGTCCCGCCAGGCCCAGTTCGCCCGCCAGGGCCCACAGTGCCTGCTTGATGGTGCTCTTCGCCTCCAGCTCGTACATGCGGCCCGCGTCCAGCACCCCCTGGAGCTCCTTGAACGCAGCCGGGACCGTGGTGCGGGCCATGTGCGTGCCCACCGCCCGCTGGATCAGCGGGGGTTGGATCTCGGTGGCGCGGTTGTGGCGGTTGACGACCGTGAGGACCTCCTCCGCCTTGCGTACCCGCAGCCGGCCCCACATCCGCACCATGCGCTTGGCGCCGCGTACCGACACCACGTCGGGGGTCGTGACCAGGACGGCGATCCCGGCCATCTCCACGGCGGCGGCGTTGGCCGCGTTGAGCTGGCTGCCGACGTCCACGACGACGACCTCGTAGCGCGAACGCAGCGCCGAGACGATCTGGCGGGTGGCGCGGTCGGTGACCGCCTCGCCCCGCTCACCCTCCACCGGGGCCAGCAGCAGCGCCAGACCGGTCGGGTGGGAGAAGGTCGCGTCCTGCAGGATGCGCGGGGAGATGTCGCCCTTGACGCCCGCGAGGTCGGCGATCGAGCGGCGGAACTGCACGTCCAGGTAGGAGGCGATGTCACCGGTCTGGAAGTCCATGTCCACCAGGGCCGTGGCGCGCCCCGACGCCTGTGCCGCCAGGGCCAGTTGGACGGCCGTGACGGTGGCGCCCACGCCGCCCTTGGCGCCCGCGACCGTCACCACCGTGCCGGCGACCCCCGCGTACTCCTCACCGCTGCCCAGGTGGCGGCGCACCCCCGAGGCCCACTGGGCGGCGGCCTGCACGCGGGCGGACAGCTCCTCGTAGTTCAGCGGGAACGTGATCAGGCCGCGCGCGCCCGAGTCCATCGCCTGCGCGTACAGCCCGGGGCTGGTGTCGGCCGTCACCAGGACCGCCCCCACCGCCGGGAAGCGCAGCGCGATCTCGCGGATCAGCTCCAGCGCCGGGACCGGGGCGATGGCCTCGTGGATGAGGACGACCTCCGGAAGGTCGACCAGGCTCTCCGCCGCGACCCGCGACAGCAGGTCCACGAGCTGGGTGGAGTCCGCCACCGGCGGCAGCGGCTCGATGTCGGCGAGCTGGCTGAGCAGCGTGGTCATGGACCGTGCCGCGTCAGGAGCGCTTACCGCCGGAAGTACCCGAGTGATCGCCATGCTGTTCCTGTCCCCCTCGTCCGTGCCCTGTCCGACCCGCTCAGCTGTCCTCGTCGAGGGTGTACGTGCGCTCGCTGCCGGAGATGCTGGCGTCGCTGCCCGGCGCGACCAGCGCCAGCCGCACGTGGCTGGCGAAGGACTCGGCGTAGGCGACGCGCTGGGCGTCGGTCGTACCGAGCGCGAACGTGATCGGCACCGCCTCGCCGCCGCGGCCGCGCTCCTCGGTCGGCTCCAGCGCGGTCAGCCGGCCCACGTCGATGACCTGGGCGTTGCTGACGATGACCTTCGAGGCGGGCTTCGTCCTCTGGTTGTCACCGGCGAAGGTGGCGTAGATGTTGACGGTGGAGCCCGGGTTGATCTTCCCCGCGACACCCGTCTCCGCGTCGATCATGATGGCGATCTCCTGCTGGCCCGGCTTGAGCGCGGGGCGCTCGGCCATCATGTCCTGCTGGAGGAGGGAGCCCTTGCGCAGCGGGTTGACGGCTATCTTCCCCTCCAGCTCCTTCAGGTCGGTCACCGCGGTGCTGGAGAGCCAGCGCTTGGGCAGCTTGATCTTCTGGACCTTCGACTCGTCCAGCGCCTGGTAGGCCGGCACGTCCGTACGCAGCTCGTAGGCGGTGACCTCGGGGCCGACCTTCGACTCTGCGTCGCTGATCACTGACAGCACCCCGGCGAAGGCGGCGAAGGCCACCAGGACGGAGACGAGCAGCAGGATGATGCCGCGTCGCTGGCGTGAGTTCATGGCGCGTGGTTCCTCGTTCGCTCGGGGGGACTGTTTTCCACGGGGCTTGCTGGACTTGCCGGATCTTGCTGGGTCTTGCCGGATCTTGCCTGGTCTTGCCTGGGCTGCCTGTGGGGCTGCGTGCTCAGGCGCTGTGATGGGGGACGCTGTCCGAGACGGCATGGTTCGCCGCGGACACGACAGGTGTGTCACACAGCACGCAGTGCTCGCCGATCAACTCCACGCCGCACCAGGGGCACTGGACGCGCATCACCCGGGCCACCGCCTGGTACAGCACGGCGGGGTCGGCGATGAACGCGGCGAACTCCGTCAGCTTGGACGTACCCCACCAGCGCACGGAGTCGCTGGGCAGGTGCACCCGGTCGACGGCCCGCACCCCCCAGGCCGGGGCCAGCGACTGCACCACCCAGTCCGTCTTCACCTGCTGGCCGCCGGCGTAGACGAGCTGGGTGGGGAAGGCAGGGCCGGGGAGGCGGGCGGCGGCCTGCGCGTCGAGCTTGAGCAGGACGGGCTGGGGGGAGGCGAGCGCGGCGTACTGCGTGCCGGGCGCCCAGCCCTTCAGATGGGACTTCAGGTCCACGGGGACGCGGTCGAGCTTGGCGACGGAGGCCAACTGGGCGCCGGTGTGGATGTAGTGCGCGAACAGCCGGGCCGCCGAGGCGATGACGCCGGGCCCGAAGTCGTACACACTGAGCTGGCGCAGCTGGCGGGCGAGCACGGCGTTGGCCAGCGGGGGCAGACCGGTACGGATCGGCACGATCCGGCCGCTCTCCAGCACCGAGCGCAGGGTGTGCAGCCGGAGCAGCCGCTCCCGCGGCACGGCGTCCGTCACGGGTACGAGCACGTACGTGGAGCGCTCCAGCAGCGCGCCCATCTCCGCCAGCGCGGCCTCCAGCGGAAGCTGGTCGGGCGCGCGCAGGACGACACCCGGCGGTGCGCTGCCCTGCGGGAGGGGAAGCTCGTCCTCCTCCCCCAGCACGGCGACTATGACGCCCATCCCGTTCCCCCGTGTCTCACTCGACCACCGATCACCCACACGTGATTGGTTCGTTCCGGTCGCGGGACGACACTATCGGGGACATCTCCACATGGAAACCGCCCCCCACTGATCACTGCGTGACCAGCCGGTTCCACTGGGCGAACCGGGAGGGGCGGGAGGGGGCGGGACAGGGGCCGGGACGGGGGCGGTGCGGTGCGGTTGCGGGATCCGCCGCGGTGGTCCTAGTTCCGCGCGGCGGCGCGCAGTTGGCGGTCGATGCGGAGCTCGCGGATCGCGCCGGCGATGGCCGGGGCGCCGACGGCCGCGGCGAGGGCGAGGGCGAACAGGGAGCCGAGGAGGTTCTGTACCGAGGTCATGGCTCAACCCTCCCGGATCCATGCGAAGTCAACCAGTGGCAGGACTGTCGCCGAGCATCGCATTACTGCCACACTGGGGGCATGCTGCAGAACATCGCCTGCGTCCTGGTCAACGGCGTCAACACCTTCGAACTCGGCGTCGTCTGCGAGGTGTTCGGCGTCGACCGCACCGACGCGGGGCTGCCCGGCTACGACTTCGCGGTGGTCGCCGCCGAGCCCCCGCCCCTGCTCCTCAACCCGGGCCTGCGCATCGACACCCCGCACGGCCTGGAGCGCCTGGAGAGCGCCGACCTGATCGCCCTGCCCGCCGGCGGCGACTTCCACACCCGCGACTACCCGCCCGAGCTGCTGGCGGCGCTGCGCCGGGCCGCCGACCGGGGCGCCACCCTGCTCAGCATCTGCTCCGGCGCCTTCGTCCTGGCCGCCGCCGGCCTCCTCGACGGCCGCCGCTGCACCACCCACTGGCGCTACACCGACCTCCTCGCCCGCGCCGTCCCCGGCGCCCTGATCGAGCCCGACGTGCTGTACGTGGCGGACGGCGGGATCGTCACCTCCGCCGGCACGGCCGCCGGCATCGACGCCTGCCTCGCGCTCGTACGGGAGGAGCAGGGCACGAGGGTCGCCAACGGCATCGCCCGGCGGATGGTCGTCCCCCCGCACCGCGAGGGCGGCCAGACGCAGTTCATCGAGACCCCGGTGATCCCCTCCTGCCGGGACGACGTGATCGGCGCGGCGCTGCGGCACCTGCAGCAGCACCTCGCCGAGGAGCACACCGTCGAGCAGCTGGCCGCGCGGGCGCACGTCGCCCCGCGCACCTTCGCCCGCCGCTTCCAGCAGGAGACGGGCACCACGCCGTATCAGTGGCTGCTGGGCCAACGGGTGCTGCTGGCCCAGCAGTTGCTGGAGGAGTCGGACCTGCCCATCGAGTCGATAGCCTCCCGCACCGGCTTCGGCACCGCAGCCGCCCTGCGCCAGCACTTCACCCGCCGGGTGGGGACGACGCCGCACGCCTACCGACGCACCTTCCAGGGGGTGGCGGGGTGACCCCCGTACGGCCGGACGCGCTCCTCGGGCATCGCCTCGCTCGACGGCCGCCGACGTCGTTAGAGTGGACGTATGACCGTCTTGCCCGAGTGGATGCACCCGCCCCGCGAGGAAGGCTGGTTCGCGGAGGATCTGGACCGCCTGCCCGAAGCCCCCCGCCACACCGAACTGATTGACGGAGCCCTCGTCTTCATGATGTCCCCCCAGCGCCGGTGGCACGGCCGACTCGTCACCCGGCTCACCGTGGCCCTTGAGACGCTGGCCCCGGAAGGTTTCGCCGTCGAGCGCGAGATGACCGTCCGCCTGGACACCCGCAACCGCCCGGAACCGGATCTCCTCGTCACCACTGCCACGGCATACGACCCCGACCGCACCTGGTTCGCCCCGGAGGAGGTCGAGCTGGTGGTGGAGGTCGTCTCCCCCGAGTCCGCGCACCGCGACCGCACCGTCAAGTTGCGCAAGTACGCGGAGGCCGGCATCCGGCACTACTGGCTCGTCGAGGACGAGGACGGCGCCCCGGTCGTCCACGTCTACGAGCTGGACGAACCCACGGGCTCCTACACCTCGGCCGGCATCTTCCGCGACGCGCTGCGCCGCCCCCTGCCGTTCGACGTCGACCTCGACCTCACGAAGCTGGTGCCCGCCCCGCCGCGCTGAGAGCACGCGGCGGAACCCGCTCTCACCCCTCCACCGCCGCCAGCCGCTCGCGTGTCGCCCGGGTCAGTTCGTGGTGGACGCCCAGCGTGTCCGTGAGGTCCGGGTACAGGGCGCGCCACAGCCGCAGCCCCTCCGCCTCGCGGCCCACCGCGTCGTAGCCGCCGGCCAGGGCGAAGCGGCCGTGCAGGTTCAGCGCCTCCTGCGCGCCCCGGAGGACGATGCGGCGGCGCAGGGCCGTGTCGAGCAGGGACAGCGAGTCGTCCGCCGGGGCGACGGAGGCGCTGTGGACGGCGAGGTGGAAGCGGGCGTCGACGGCCAGCTCGTGCCCCTCGCCGTACGTGTGCTCCAGGTCGCGCACGAGGCGGTGCCAGTCGGGCAGCGAACGCGAGACCTCCTCCCGGTCGCCCGGTAGGCAGGCTGCCCGCAGCGCCGCCAGCCGGGCCGTCAGGGTCAGCTCGTGCTCGTCGCCGAGGACGGCGGGGAACGTCCGGCACAACTGCTCGAACTGCCTGCGGGCCGCCTCGTGCTGCCCGGCCTCCTGCGT
Source organism: Streptomyces polyrhachis (assembly GCF_042663125.1). NCBI lineage: Bacteria > Bacillati > Actinomycetota > Actinomycetes > Kitasatosporales > Streptomycetaceae > Streptomyces > Streptomyces polyrhachis. The sequence continues at coordinate 36,380 of NZ_JBHSZO010000004.1, forward strand.
CGCCTCCGCCAGCCAGAAGCGCACCCGCAGCGTCAGCTCGTGGTCGGGGCCCAGCACCCGCACCAGGTCCGAGCACAGCACCCGCCAGGAGGGCAGCGCCTCCTGCGCGCCGCCCGTCTCCGCGACCCAGCGCACCAGCACCGAACGGGCGGCCAGCCCCTGCTCCGACTCGCTGTCGAGCAGGTTGACCAGCCGGGGCACCGCCTCGCGCATCCGGCGCGCCTCGACCGTGCCGTACGCCTCCAGCAGGCAGGCGGCCAGCTCCCGTTGGGCCTCGGGGAGCATCCCCCCGGGCAGCTCCTCCCGCGCGGTGCGCTCCCGCAGCAGGGGGACGAGCGCCTGCCAGGCCCGCACGGCGCCCACCGGGTCACCGGCCGCGCGCAGCTGCACGGCCTGCTGGAAACGTACGCCCGCGGTCACGCCGTGGGTGTCGCCGAGCACCGAGCGCAGGGTGGGCAGCACCTCGCCGAACAGCTCCACCGCCTGCTCGGGGCGGCCGGCCTGCGCCCAGTACCAGGGGTGCAGCGTGGCCGCGTACAGGGTGCGCTCGTCGAGCTGCCCGTAGCTCTCGCGCATCGCGGGGACCAGCTCCGCCAGCATCCGTGCGGCCCGCTCGGGGCTGCCGTGGCGGGCGGTGGCGCAGGCCAGGTCGAAGGCGACCTCCAGCAGGAAGGCGTCCTGCGGTTCGAGGAGTTCCTCGGAGCGTACGAGCAGGTCCTGCAGCTGCAGCACCGCGTCCCAGGCGGCGGAGGCGGCCAGTGCCTCCCGGTGCGCGCGCCGCAGCTCCTCCCGTACGGGGACGCGCGGGTCGTCGGCCTCCGGGGTGCGGCCGTCGGGGCTCGGCGGCTCCTCGTCCTCCGTCCACTCCTCCAGGACGATCACCTCGTCCGGGTCGAACGCCTCTGCTCCCTGGCCGACTTGGCCCGTACCCTCCCCGGTCGGCGGGGGCGCGGCCGGGGCGCGCCGCAGCATCGTCCGCAGCCGGTCGACGACCTGCGAGGCGCCGTCCGGGCGGCCGGCCGGGTCCTTCGCCAGCAGTTCGAGCACCAGCCGGTCGAGGGCCTCGGGCACCTCGGGCCGCAGCAGGCTCGGCGGCTCGGGCAGCTCGTGCACCTGCTGGTACATCACCTGCAGGACGCCCCGGTCCTGCGGGAACGGCGGCTGCCCGGTGAGCATCGCGAAGAGCAGGCAGCCCAGCGCGTACAGGTCGGTGCGGCCGTCCACGGGGCGCGCCATGCACTGCTCGGGCGCCATGTAGGACGGGGTGCCGACCATCCGGGCGCCGGTAAGCCTGGTGTGCTGGGTGTCGTTGCCCTCCATGAAGCGGGCGATGCCGAAGTCGCAGAGCTTCACCAGGCCGCCGTGGGTGATCATCACGTTGCCCGGTTTGAGGTCGCGGTGCACCACCCCCACCTCCGGGGCGTGGGCGGCCTCCAGTGCGAGCGCGATCTGCGCGGCCCACTCCACCGCCCGCTCCACGGGCGGGAGTTCCCCGCTCAGCTCGGCCGCCAGGGAGCGTCCGCGCACCAGCTCCATGACGATGTAGACCAGCGGCTCGTCGCCGCCCCCGGTGCTGTTGTAGTCGTAGACCGCGACGATGTGCGGGTGGGCGAGGCGCCCGGCCGCGGTGGCCTCCCGGCCCAGCCGGGTGACCAGCTCGTCCAGGACGGCCGGATCGGCCTCCTCGCGCATCATCTTCACCGCCACCGGCCGCCGGATGCGCCGGTCCACGCCCTCCCAGACCTCGCCCATCCCGCCCGCGTCGAGCCGCCGGACGAGTTCGTAGCGCCCGTCGAGCACCTCACCTGCCTGCAATGCCGCCCCCTCGCCGCATCCGCCGGCCCCCTGCTGACACACTTTCCAGCGCCGACGGTCAGCAGGACCCTAGCGCTAGGCGCCCGGAAAACCACCCCTTCCCCCCGCCTCGCCCCCTCGGTAGCATCCTGCGCCCGGCCCGTCGCCACGGCGGCCGGGTCGCCGCGACAGGGGAGCAGCGCCTTGGACGAGCTGGTCGACTACCGCTTCAAGGGGCTCCCCCCGGACGCCGACGGGTTGACGCTCGGTGAACTCGCCGCACAGCAGCGGTCGTTGTTCACCGGCGGCTTCACCACCCCGGTGCTCGCCCTGTCCGCCGAGGCGCTGGCGCACAACCTCGCCGCCCTCGCCCGCTACTGCGCCGCGCACGGGCTGGCCTTCGCCCCGCACGGCAAGACCTCGATGGCGCCGCAGCTCTTCCAGCGCCAACTCGACGCCGGGGCCTGGGGGATCACCGTCGCCGTCCCGCACCAGGTGCGCGTGGCGCACGCCCACGGGGTCCGGCGGATCTTCCTGGCCAACGAGCTGGTCGACCCGGCGGCCCTGCGCTGGCTGCGCGAACGCCTGTGTGCGGAGGCGGACTTGAGCGTGGTCTGCTACGTCGACTCCCCCGCCGGCGTGGACCTGATGGCGCAGGCGCTGGCGGGGACGGCCCGTCCGCTGGACGTCGTGGTCGAACTCGGCGGCGGTCCGGGGGCGCGCACCGGGGCCCGTACCGAACAGGAGTGCTTCGCCACCGCCCGCGCCGCCGCAGCCTCCCCCGCACTGCGGCTGGTCGGCGTGGCGGGCTACGAGGCCGAAGTCCCGGGCGCGGACGGTGAGTCGGTACGGGCCTGGCTGGCCCGGCTGACCGCGCTGGCCGCCGACCTCGACGCCGCCGGGCTCTTCGCCGACGCCGGGGAGATCATCGTCAGCGCGGGCGGCAGCGCCTGGTTCGACGCGGTCGCCGAGGTCTTCGCCGCGCTGCCGCCGCTCTCGCGCCCGGTGCTGAGACTCCTGCGCTCGGGTGCGTACGTCAGCCACGACGACCTGCACTACACCCGCCTCACCCCCTTCAACCGCGTCCCCGCCGAAGGCACCCTGGAGCCGGCCTTCCGGATCTGGACACAGGTCCTCTCCCGACCCGAGCCGGGCCAGGCGTTCGTCAACGCCGGCAAGCGGGACCTGGCCTACGACCTGGACCTGCCCGTCCCGGTCACCGTCCGCGGCCGCGACGGACGCCCGCGCCCGGCCGCCGGCCTGAGCGTGCGCCGCCTCTCCGACCAGCACACCTGGCTGGACGTGGCGCCGGGCACGGAGCTGGCGGTCGGCGAGTGGGTCGCGCTGGGCATGTCGCACCCCTGCACGATCTTCGAGAAGTGGCAGGCCATCCCGCTGGTGGCGGCGGACGGGACGGTCACCGACTTCGTACGGACGTACTTCTGACCACCTTCTGACCACGTGAGGTCCCCCTCACTCCCCGCCAACCACGCGCGTACGCCGGACCGTGCCCGTAAAGTGACGGCATGCCCGAGGTGATCCAGTCGACCAAGCTCGCGAACGTCTGCTACGAGATCCGTGGCCCGGTGATGGAGGAGGCGACGCGGCTGGAGGCGGCCGGCCACCGCATCCTGAAGCTGAACATCGGCAACCCGGCCCCGTTCGGCTTCGAGTGCCCGCCGGAGATCCTGGAGGACTTCCTGCGCGCCGCCGGCGACGCGCACGGCTACGGCGACTCCAAGGGCATCCTCCCGGCGCGGCGCGCGGTGATGCAGCACTACCAGACCAAGGGCGTCGAGCTGGACGTCGAGGACATCTACCTCGGCAACGGCGTCTCCGAGCTGATCCAGATGTCGATGCAGGCGCTGCTCGACAACGGCGACGAGGTGCTCGTCCCGGCTCCGGACTACCCGCTGTGGACGGCGTCCGTCGCCCTGGCCGGCGGCACGGCGGTGCACTACCGCTGCGACGAGGGCGCGGACTGGATGCCCGACCTCGCCGACCTGGAAAGCAAGATCACCGACCGCACCAAGGCGATGGTGATCATCAACCCGAACAACCCCACCGGCGCCGTCTACAGCAACGAGATGCTCCTCGCGCTGACGGAGATCGCCCGCCGCCACGACCTGGTGGTCTGCTCGGACGAGATCTACGACAAGATCCTCTACGACGGCGCCACCCACACCTCCACCGCCGTGATCGCCCCCGACCTGCTGGTCCTCACCTTCAACGGGCTGTCGAAGTCCTACCGGGTGGCCGGCTACCGGGCCGGCTGGCTGGCCCTCAGCGGCCCCAAGGAGCACGCCCGCTCCTACATCGAGGGCCTCACCGTCCTGGCGAACATGCGCCTGTGCGCGAACGTCCCCGCCCAGCACGTCGTCGCCACCGCGCTCGGCGGCCGGCAGTCGGTCAAGGACCTGGTCCTCCCGGGAGGCCGCCTCCTCGCCCAGCGCGACGCGGCCTACGAGGCGCTGTCGGCGATCCCGGGCGTGAGCGTGGTCAAGCCCAAGGGCGCGCTGTACATGTTCCCGCGCCTGGACCCGAAGGTGTACCCGCTCAGAGACGACGCCCGCATGGTCCTGGACCTGCTGCGCGCCGAGAAGATCATGGTCGTCCAGGGCACGGGCTTCAACTGGCCCGCCCCCGACCACTTCCGCATCGTCACCCTCCCCCACAAGGACGACCTGACGGACGCGATCACCCGCATCGGGCACTTCCTGGAGGGGTACGCGCAGTAGCCGGCGTCGCGGCGGCCGGTGGAGCACGCGCCGCGCGGACATCGTTCGCGGGGGTCGAATCGATCAGGAACCGACCGCTCACAGCTGTGACGGCTGCTCGAATCTGCTCCGAGCCGCAGGGTCGGGACACGGCAGTTCACGCAGTGCCGGACACCCGGATCGCAAACCCGGCCACACGGAAGATCGTGTAGGCACCGCCCGAGGGAGCCGACCTCACCCGCAAGAAGCTCGCTACATGGAAGCGTTTCGTCCACGCCGGGGACGGTCTTGATTCGCTGGTACGCATGGCGGTGGCCCACTGCCGGTTCGAGGCGATCCACCCGTTCCACGACGGAAACGGGCGCACGAGCCGCGTGATCAACATTCTGATGCTGATCGAGGCCGGCCTGCTGCGCGACCCGATCCTTATCTTTCACGCGCGATCATCGCCCGGACGGGCGATAACTACCGACTCCTGCGAGCGGTGACAGCCGAAGGCTCGTGGATCGACTGGATCCTCTACATGCTCGACATCGTCCGCGAGTCGGCAACGTCGACGACGCGGAAGATCGGCGCTATCCGCACGTGTCAGGACGACATTGCCAAGCGGGCTCGCGCCGTCACCCCGGGTGGACGGGACGCACGGTTCCTGGCCGTCCTCTTCGAGCAGCCGTGCTGCCGCATCAGCACTGTCGTCAACCGATGCGACGTCTCACGTCAGACCGCGTCGTCCTGGCTGCACGCCTTGGTCGAGACAGGGATCCTCTTCTCCTCCCCCGGCAGCGCGATGCGCCCGAATGCAGTCGGCTGGCGGCCCTCGAACGCGCACTAGCCCCACCTCCTCTGCGGTCTCCTGCAACTCCGAATGGACGCCGACTGGTTAACGTTTCCGTAGGCCTCGGTTTCCTGCTGGAACGCCGAGTCAGCAAGGACAGGGCATGGCAGGCTGATCGGTGCCGGACGCCGCTGCGGATGGTCCGGGAGTCGAACTTCCGAGAAACGGGGCTATCGTGATCGATCCGACATCGCCGGAGGCATTCGGCGCGGCTCTTGGAGTACTGGCTACGAGCATGGTGACCGATCTCGGTCGGCGGGGCATGGACGAATTCCACATATTGGGGCACACTCTGCTGAAACGGCGCATATCAGTTCCATCGGGCCCCATGGAGCGGATCCGGTTGTCTGATGAGCTCAGCAGGGCCGCGTCCCAGGGGCTGCCTCAGAACTTGTGCGGCGCCACCTTCAGTCGTCGCTTCAGCCCGGATCGGTTCGAGATCACGGTGCCGCGCATGCTTCCCACCGGCATTCGGTACTGGACCAACCGGACCCACGTGTTCGACTGCCTCCTGGAGGAACGCGTGCGCCCGGGCCACGGGTGCCGCGGCGCGGTCCTGCACGGACCCATGGGTGTGGGAGTAAGTTCCTGCGCCATCGCATTCGGTTTCCAGCACAAACATCTGTTCACCGATGGTCAGTTGTACGCCGACCTACGCGGATCGGGGCACGTAACGATCTCGGCTGGCGAAGTGCTTCACCTGTTCCTCAAGAAGCTCGGCATGCCTGAAGACGCTATCCCGCCCACCCCCGGCCAGCGCGCGGAAGAATTCCGTCAACACATCGCCGGTAGACGCCTGTTGGTGATCCTGGATCATGTCAGCGATGTCGAGCAGGTCACTCCGCTGCTGACCGACGACGAGAACGTCTACACGTTGGTCGTCTCCTCTGACGGCCCGATGCCCGGACTACCGCTGAAGGAGATGGAAATCGGCCCGCTGGACGGCAGGCATCCGACCAAGTTGGTCACCTCGATCACCAGCGAGAAGCACGTCAAGGCCAACTGCCGCAAGGCCCGCACCGCAATCCGGCTGTGTGGTGGATATCCGTTCGCCCTGCAAGCCCTCGGTGAACACATGTGCCGCCATCCGCAGCGCAGCTGGGCAGAGGTCGGAGAAGAGCTCCGCACCCTCGCCGCCGACGTACCTGACGGCGACTCGTCGGCGCTGATGGTGCGATGGCTCTATCAGCAACTCGATGTGGCAGCAAGACAGTTGCTCATACCACTTGTCGTGTGCCCTTGGCCCTCGTTCACCAGCGCGATCGTGGCTCAGGCCGTCGGAATCAGTGAGACCGAGGCCGAGCGCATCATGAGCCTCATAGTGGACTGCGGCCTTGCAGCGTCTTGTGGATCAGCGCGGTACACCATCCGCGAGTCCGTCCGTCGACACCTGTCCGACGTCCTGGACCATGACACGGACCGGCAGGAAAGCACCGTACGCACAATGCTGGATGCTTACCTGCGCCTGGCCGTCCACTTCGACTACATCGCGCTCCCGGACCGGTGGTACCTCAACACCTTGTACGACGAGGCCAAGAATCGGGCGCACACCGAGCACCGTCGGCTCACTGTCCAGGAAGCACTTGAGGGCGCCCGCCAAGAGTTGCCCAACTTCCTGGAAGCCGTCCGTACCGCGCATGCTCTGGGTGAGTGGGATACGACCTGGCAGTTGATCGACGGCCTGTGGGCTCTGCAGCTGAAAGTCGGCTTCCCCGATGTCCTGCTCCCGGGCATATACCTGGCCATCGATGCCACCCAACGCTGCGGTCACAAACGCGCGGAGTCACGGATGCGTTTCCAGGCCGCCTTCGCGCACATGTCCCTCGGTCAGTTCGAGCAGGCCGACGGCCAACTGGTGGCCGCGCTTGCCGCGGCCGAAAGCGAGGGCAACCTCCTCAGCAGGGCTAGCGTTCTGGAGGGCATGGCCCTGCTGAATCTGAATCGCGGTACGCCCGGTCCGGTCCAAGACCTGATCAGCCGGGCACTGGACCTGCTGGATGGTGTTCCCGAGGGCACTCCGGATGTCATTCATACGCTCCGGGCCCGCGCGCTTCTCATTCAACTCACCGGCCGCGAGCGCTTCGCTGCCGGTGAGTACAACGAGGCCCTCCGCGCCTACCGTCGTGCTCTGGCCGAGTTCGACAAGGCCAAGGACTCCTACAACCAGGCGCGGGTGCGTATGCGCATGGCGACGGTCTACCGAGCACTCCAACAGCCGGCCACCGCAGCCAAGGAGCTCGACCTGGCCCTCGGCGTGCTGAACAGCCAGCAGGCCAGCCAGATCCGCTCGGAGGCCGCCGAGCAACGCGCTGCCTGCGCACGGGAGCTCAACCGGCCGGACGAGGCGATCCAATTCCTCAAGATCGCCTTGCGAGACCATGATGTCGGCCAACGCCCTGCGGCCGCCACAAAAGTCCGGGACGAGATCGAAGCCCACCTCCACCGATAGGTCGACGCCGACTCAGAGAGGAGGGGGCCGCCCCTCACATGATGGCCCGTGGGTGCAATTCAGTCGGCCGTGGCGGGCCGTGAGGATTTCACCGGTCGCGGGAACCCTTGTGAGAGGCCGGCTCGCATGAACCGGCTAGCTGGCGCGACCTCGCCGTATCTGCTTCAGCACGCTGACAACCCGGTCGACTGGTGGCCCTGGACGCCGGAGGCTTTCGAGGAAGCGAGACAGCGCGACGTCCCCGTTCTGCTGTCGGTCGGGTACTCCGCCTGGCACTGCTGGACAAGCCACGGCGGCTGGTGCGAGAGCGGAGCTCGCTGACCAACTCGGTGGGTATGGACACGGAGGTGTTCTCAGTGGTTCCGGCTCGGATCGACTTCATATCCAGAGTGCAGGACAAGCTCTATTACACCGCGAGGCTGTTCATGCGTGTGGCTGTTGCGAGTCGAGTGATGACCCGCGTTTCATGATCGGGAACCCCGAGCCAGGCTCGACGAATCGCACTTCGATATTCAGTTACGACAGGTTCGGGGGACGACGTGGGTGCTGTACGGGCCTGGATGGTGCGCACAAGAGCGGATGACGAGAGAGACTACCTCCCTCTCCGAAGGCTTGACGATCGCTGGCTGGCCCGAGATCGGTGACCTGTCAGGCTGCAAGGCGCCGGGAGACCTTAAGAGTTCGTAACACGATCATGGTGCGGTCTTCTTGAGGTGTTTCCAGTAGATGAGGGTGCAGCCGAGTGAGACGAGGGCCTGGTGGAGGTCGAGTCGGCGTTCCCAGCGGACGGCGAGGCGTTTGAACTGGTGGGGCAGGGCGAGGGTCTGCTCGACGACGTAGCGGAGCGTGTCCAGGCCGTGGATGTCCGGGTGGCCGCGGCGGGAGATCGCTGGGAGGATGCCGCGGTGCCGCAGGGCCCGGCGGACGCGGCCTGGCTGTCGTAGCCCTTGTCACCCAGGAGCGCGTCGGGGCACTTGCGGGGGTGGCCGACCCGGCCGGCGACGGGCGGGACGCCCGTCGACCAGGGTGAGGGTCTGGGTGATGTCGTTGACGTTGCCTGCGGTGGTGGTGACCTTGAGTGGGATGCCGTTGCCGTCGCAGATCAGGTGGTGCTTGCTGCCGGTCTTCCGGCGGTCGACCGGCGACGGGCCCGTCGCGGCTCCCCTTTTTCGCGCGCACGTGGGAGGCGTCCACGCACGCGCGGTTCCAGTCCAGCTCACCGGCCGCGTTCAGCTCTGCCAGGAGTATCCGGTGCAGCTGGTCGAAGACGCCCGTGCCCTGCCAGCGCTCCAGGCGTTGCCAGCAGGTCTGCCCGGAGCCGAAGCCCAGCTCCAACGGGAGCTGCCGCCAGGGGATCCCGGTGTAGAGCACGAACAGGACGCCTTGCAGGCACAGCCGGTCCGACACCGGGCGAGGGCCCGGCGACCGTTCCGGCCACGGCGGCAGTACTGGCTCGATCTGTGCCCACAACTCGTCGCCCACGACCCACGGCTTCACACTCACACCATCACGAACGGCCCAATCGTCCTACCGGTCACGCCCGACCAGCACCGAACAGCATGATCGTGTTACGAGCTCTGAAGGTTCGGTCAACCTCGCCTATTCACCTACACGTTGACCGGAGTTGCAGCGACCTCACTGACCAGCGGCGTTTGACAAGATGTCACAAGTTGCCCCCCGCACCCAACGGGCGCACCCCACATCCAGGACAACGCGCGGGTCATCGGGTTTCTGACGGATCGTTCTGAATAATCGATGCTGATGCATGTGAAGGAGATTCATGGTGAATACGGCCCCCCCCGGCGATCCCGCAAGAATCGTCAAGCTCACCGAGTAGGGCATGAATTTTTCCGACTACATCGCTTTGCTCAAGCGGAATGACGTTTGGCAGGAAATAGGTTGACAGTTCCCGCAGCAAATCTTCGCCGAACGCATGGACCGGGTTCGAAAGACCCGTAACGAGACCATGCGCTTCCACACAAGTGGCAATGACTGCACCAGTGCGGTCGAGGAGATCCAGGTCGCTCTGCAGATGCTCAAAACTGTTCAGCCGCAAGCCTGAGCGCACGGCAGGTTCGGTGCCGTCGCACCCTGGCCTGCCGTTCCGGGACATCGAGCCGTCCGTCCGAGCGAGCGGCCGTCCGGTTCGCGCCGTTCTCGCAATGGTTCAGCGTACGAGAATCAACCCGCAGCTGTACGCGCGTGCGTGGCCGATGCCCTGGGCAAGGGCCGCGACGAAGGCCGCGGGGTCGGTGACTGTGAGAGCTCCCTTGATCTCCGCACGAGCGATGCGCAGTCCCTTATGGGGAGCTGGGCTCGAGACGTTCGGGAGCATGCGTACGGCGATCCGATCGGTATCGGCGTCGGCTCCGATGCGGGTGACACCGTCCGGGGCGATCGCAGGTTCGCCGGGTGGTTGGAGACGACGCGTGAACCATCCCTTCACGTGTTCGGGGCGTGTGTGGGGGACGCGGGTGCCCCGGGTCTTCGGCGGAGAGCCTGGCGGAGGGGGAATGCTGCGGACGGGATTGACGATCGTGCGGAAAGCGACCCGGTCGCCGAGGCGGAAGGTGCGATCGACGGTCAGGAGCTCCGGCCTCTCGGTCAGCGCCGCACCGGGAATGCCGCTCCAGTCGGCGGGGAGTGACGACTGGACCACCAAGTTGAGCCGCGCCTGCCGGAGGTCGACGGTCCAGGTCGACAGGATGCCCATCTGGGCACGAGGGTCCGGGCTGCCGTCGTCCACCCAGCCGGGGAAGCCGCTCATGACGGTCCGGTGCATGTCCTGTGCGTCGATGAGTGATTTGCCGACGAAGGGATGCCGGGCGTCCAGGGTCAGTAGAGTCTGCGCGGCGACGAATCTGGCGGCCCGACCCGCGCCCGACGATACGTCCGCCGCAGTGATGTTTGTGTTCACAGGATGATGTCCCATCCACGGGCGTGTGCGGCGATGGTGATGCGGTAGCGGGTCTCCCAGCGGAGGCTGTGAGTCCCTCCGTCCGCTCCGAATTGCACGGGTTGGTCGGACAGGGGGCCGACGCCGGGGAGTGGCCGTCTGCTCTCAATCCAAGCCCACGGGCGTCTGCGCTGCGCGGTTGCCGACGGCTCGGCTTCGGGGCCGACGGCATCGGGAAGCAGGGAGTGTGTCTCGAAGACCTCCTTGAGCGAGCCCGGAGCGATACCGACGGCGAGGTCACCCGACGGCGGACAGGCTTTGCGGCCGAGCCAGAGCAGCCGCTTCGGGTACTCCAGGGCGTGGGCCACGCGCTCCAGGAGAGCTCTGTCCTGATGCTCCAGACCGACGAGGAAGGCGGCGTCGGCGAGATACCAGCGCTCTGTGATCAGGCTGTGGCGGCGGACCTCTCTGGAGACGAGCCCTCCTGACCTCGGGTCGGCGATGACGTACTTCGGTGAGCCGTACCAGGCATGCAGCTCGGTGCGTCCGAACGGACCGGGCTGCAGGGCGTTGTCCGGCGACGACGCCGGCAGTGGGTCCGTGGTTGCTTTGGCGGCTCGCTGGTGGTCGGTGATCAGGTCTCGCGGACGCAGCGGATACTTTCCGCCGCCAACCGTGTGGTAGTCGCGAAGCGACGTGCCGGGCCGGTCGGCCCGCACTCCGAAACGCACCTCGGCGAGTTCCCCGAGGGGTTCTTCCCGGGGCAGTCCTAGGGCTGCGGCGCACAGGCCGATCACGCCCGACTTCGTCGGACGACTGTGCGTGTCGCGACGGGCGAACCTGCCGGCGATGCCCCAGGACTGCAGGGGGCCGGCCAACCGGATGAGGAGGACGTGCGAGGCGTTCGTGCCGCTCACGGTGCGAGGTCCTCGGCTCGCTGCACCACGGACAGCGACTCCGGCAGTTCCAGCTCTCCCAGGAGCAGATCGATCTCGGGGTCGTACGTGAGCAACCGCGTGGTGCGTAGATCGCCGCGACGGCGGCTGACGAAGGTGTGGTGGCGCAGCAGTCTGCGTACGGCGGCGGGTCCCGCCGGTCCTTCCCCGCCGGTCGACAGGGGCCCCTCGTCGACCGGCCTCTGAAAGGCGGATGCGTAGTTGTAGGGACGTTCCCCTTCGAAGGCGAGGACGAGCGCTGGCAGCGATCCTGTGGACGCGGTGGAGTTCTTCTTCGCCTCCGGAAATGCCTCCACGAAGGAGTTCACGAACTCCTTCTCGGCATCGGACGCCACCTGTTCGGCCTCGACCTCGTCCATTCCGGCAACCCTCAGATTGACGCGAAGCTGCTTACGGTCGAGGGCTGCGTGCCGGTAAAAGGTACCGGAGATCAGGGACTGGTACCCGGTCATACCCGCGCCCGCATCGTCCGCGGCATCGAGGAAATCGAGAGCATTGCGTTTGCGATCGAGCTTTGCGTCATCGGCGGCTGCATAGAAATCTTCGATTTGTTCTGCTTCGTGCACCGTGAAGGCATGTCCCGTCTGGACGGCACCGTCAACATTGGGCGAGTCGGGGATCTCGGCGAGGAACCGACCGTAGAGAGCGATGTCCACGGCGTCCCGGGGGGCGAGGGCCAGCAGAACTGCGTCGCGGGTGGCCTTGGGCAGCGACGGCAGGGCGACGGCCCTGACAGTTTCCACGGAGGTCTCCTCCGCATCCGGTTCTGCCGCGTCCTTGCTCCTCGCCCCGCGGCGCGTCTTCTTCGTCGCCTCGATACGAGCCTGGGCTTCGAGGTAGGCGTCGCGCCACTCCTCGACCTCCGCCGACCGGTCGACGATGTGGCGCGCGATCTTCGCTCCGGCGTCAGACGGCGCGAAGATGAGCACCTTGGTCAGATTGGCCACGGTCTTCTTTTTCGGATCGCCAAATTTGAGACCGCTGGCTTCCATCACCGCGCGGGCCGTGACCAGCGCCCTGTCCCGGTGCCAGCCGTGGGGGGACTCAAGTTCACGTGCGGCCAGAAGGGCCCACTCCCGGGTACGGACGCCCATGCTTCGTCCCTTGAGCTCCCCCAAACCGGCATTGGCCCGGTTGCGGGCGTGGACCCGCTCGGCACGTCTGCGGGCCTGGCTCGTGATCATGTGGCGTTCCACACCCCCGAAGACCAGGGACTTGGGCTGCCCGTTCTCGTCACGTACCGGAAGGACGGCGGCCAGGGTCTCGATGAGATGCAAGGAGAGGAACTGGCTCCGAGGTGGCTCGGTCACGAGATGGTGTCCCTTCGAGTCGTCGGTGAAATCGCTGGTGGAGGAGTCGCTCGCGTCATGGATTGGTTCCCCGTTTCCCGGTTGCTCCCGGAGGGGTGTGGAAATGGACCGACCACTCGTAGGCGATGCGCGCCTTACGGTCGTTCCACCGGATGAGGTCTTCGGTCAGGGTGGCCCAGGACGGTGGAGGCTGTTCGCAGGAGCGGAGCCGAGTGATCGCGTGCTGGAGGTGCCGCCAGGGCACGCGTCGGCTCGCGACGACACGGTCCAGAAGCCGCTGAGCACCGGGGTTGTCCGGCCCGCGCCCAGTTCCGTCCCCGATCCTGCGGGCCGCGGCGCCGAGGCTGCCGTGGCCGTAGGAGGGTGTAGGGCACCCCTGGTGGTAGATCGCGAACAGGAAGGCCACCCGCTCGAAGAGGTCACGGTGGTCGTCGCCTCCGTACCAGCCTGCGCGGATGTGCGCGTTGGTTCGAACCCGGGACCGGCGGAGTTCGGCGAGCGTCCCGTACTCACGGTTGTGGACGAGGGTGGTGAGCCAAGTGGTGAGTGCCGCGCTGTCGTGCGGGAGGTCGGACGCTCCCGTACCGGCCGACGGATCCTGTTCAGACAAGTGCTGTCTCCCCTCGGAGTTCGGCCGGCGCCCGGCCGCCGGACACAGCTTCCTCGAATAGCCGTACGGCCCGAGCTCGCGCTCGGTTGTAGCGGTCGCCGGGCGGCAGGGTGTCGAGGAGCTGGAGCAACCGGGTGCGAGCCGTGATCATCAACTCCAGCGCGTAGGCGACCAAGGGAGCGGAGACGGGGTCGTCGTCCTCGAACCCCTGGTCGACCACCTCGTCCAGCAGTTTGAGGAAAGGGTCCTCGGCTGCTGGCCAGAAGTCGTACCGGGCATCGAGACGTGCCACCTGGCCGACCTCGTCCGCAGCCCTCATGGCGGGGAACGCGGTCTCCGCGGCCACGATCGCCGCGTTCTTGAGGGTCTGCGCCAGGTATTCGGCGATGTCCGAGCCGCGGCGGGAAGCGCGGTAGAGGTGCGCGGCCATGCCCGGGGCATAGGGGTAAGCGCCGTGGGTCCAGATGACGGGGAGCGCCTTGTTGGCCAGGAGGCCGACAGCCCAGAGATGGTACGGGGCACCCTGCTGCGTTTCCGGGTCCCCCCCATCCGGCTCCCGTCGCCGGTACGGGAGAAGGGACCGCAGCCGCGCGTACATCCCTCCCCGGCCGTCGTTGACGGCGCCGTACAGAGCATGGGCCTGTTGCCAGAGGGCCCGGCTGGGCGAGGGCCACAGAGGCTTGGACACGCCGTTCGTCGTCGTGCTGTACACGGCGTCCTGAAGATGACGCGCCGGGTCGAGATCCAGCACCTCACCGGCGCCGATCAGAACCCGGTCGACCATGAGCTGCCCGTGTGGACCGTGTGCTGGACGCAGCAGTACGGAACGCCCCAGGGTGCTGTGCAGGTCCGCGGAGCTCCGCGGTGCCCGGGGCTTCCGTGTCTCTTCGAACCTGCGTTGCTCAAGGACGGACGTGGTCCAGGAGGTGTTGAGCGACTGTCCCGGCCCCTCGGGCGGATAGAGATTCAGGCGCAGCGTCTCGCCGAGCGTTCCCCCCAGGGCAACGACTCGGATCCTGCCCGTCAGACGGCCCGCCGCGAGATTGGTGACCCTGGCGCCGAGCTCCCCCCCGGACATGCGTGCCCGTCCGTAAGGGCCGTAGACATGCTGTGTGAGGGTGGCGCGGAACGCGTCCGCTGCCGGGAGAGGGTTGTCGCGTTCGAGATGATGGTGGTCGAAGTGCTGGTTGTAGTCACCGGAGTGCTCAATGATCAGCTGAGCGGTTCCGGTGCCGCTCTTGCGGAGATCCTTCGACAAGTCTGAATTCTGGGCCAGGGGATGCGTGGGATGGAACAGGTCCCAGGAGTCCGCTGGTTGCTTCAACAGCCACTCGGCGGCCGGTGTGAGGGGCCTTTGGCCAAGGATCCAGGCATTCCAGTCCTCGTCGGAGGACGGACAGGTGCCGGAGGCGAAGCAGATGGCCAACAAGTATTCGATGACGGCGACCGTCTCACCCGGCGAGGTGCAGTCAAGGGCGGCCAGATCGTCGGCCCGATTGAAGACCGCGCTCAGGGAGTGGTGCGCGGTCGCCCCGTCGAGGTCGACGGCGGGTATGCACGGCTGCAAGCGAGGGTCCCAGCTGACGTGCTGTCTGGCGGGAATCGGCGGTCGGGCCTCGGACAAGTCTGTGCCACCTCCTTCTGTTCAATAGCCGGAAAACCAACAGGTGGCAGCTCGGACGAGGGCGGCGTCCCCGCCATCAGGCCGCACTCCGGGCCCGTCCGTGGAGACCGGAAGTGACGGGATGCCCCCGCCCACGCGGGGAAAGCCCATTCCAGAGCTCTGCAGGCTCCCGACGGGCCACTCCCGCGACGAGCGGGAAACGCTTAGCCGACCTTGATGGTCCTTGCTGGTTCAAACACTCGATCACCCGGCCGGATGGCGTCTGCGCAAAGGTCTAAACTCGGGAGTTGCCGATGTATCGGCGCCCCTGGCAGTACCTCACCAGGAGACCGGCGAAGTAAGAGTGGTTCCCGCCCCGTGCGTGCGGAACGGGGACCACTCACTGCTGGGGCCGACCGTTCTCGACGCGTAGGCTGCGTCGAGAACGGTCGCTTACCAGAGGTGGTCGACCGCGTTGGCCATGACTGCGCTGACCACTCCGGCTACCACGATGAGGAACAGCTCCTCCTTGCGGTGCCCCAGCCACTTGCGTCCTGCTTTCCCCATGACACTCCTTCCGCCCTTCCGCATCGGGGGGCTGCACAAGACCTTTTCGTATGAAGCCCGCTCCGGGTAGACGAATTCAAGCCATCCATGGTGGTGAAGCAGTAGCTCCAATGAAGCGCACTTCAAGCACCCGAGTTCCCGCTCGAAGCCACGCACTCGTTCCACGTGATCAGGCCCCGCCACAAGCACCGGTGCGCGCGGCATCGGACTCCTTCCCCACCCTCAACGCGGTCGCCGACGCACAAGGATGCTGAGCGTCGTCCGCGCGTCCTTGCGGCGATCCTGTGCGGAGGCGAGGACGGAGACGAGGGCCACGGCGAGCAGGGCGACCACATAGAGTAGACCGGCTGTTCCGCTCAAGAGCAGGGTGTAGGGCAGGAGTTCGGGGAGCTGCGACATGGTACGTCCTTCTGTCGGGAGCCGGTTTCGGCTGCTGGGGTGATGGCTCCAGACTGACGGCGGCGGCCTTGTGCCGAGAAGTTGCACCGACCATCGCATGACGGTTTCCGCAGGTCGAGCGCCTGAGGTCGTACGGCGGCAGCCGAGTTTTCCGCGCAGCGAACACGGACGGGAGCGGGCCGGTGAAGGGTTCGGACCGACGCGCAAGGAACGAGCTGCGCAGAATGCTGCAGGAGGTGTGGTCCCCCGAGCGGCTCACTTATAGCGGCGTGGCAGAGGAGTTGGGCGTCTCTCGCTCGACGCTGCAAAGCTGGATCGAGGGGAAGACGGTCCCCTCGCCGGATCGATTGCGTGACTTCTTGGCCGTAGTGGCCAGGTCGCAGAGCGGACACAGCACTCCGACGTACTCGGACGCCGAGTGGGAGGCTGCCTCGCGGGCGGCGAAGGAGGAGGCAAGGAGCGCGCAGCACGGGCAGATTTCCGTGAACCGGCGGCGGGCGGACCCCAGCCTTCGCTTCATCGGGTTGCATCGTTCGGCCCCCGACGTTTCCGCGACCGAGGTCCGCGTGCGGGCGAACGAACGAACGGAGATGAAGGCGTTTGCCCAGGACTCCCGTCCCGGGGCACCGTCCTACCTGTGCTGGCACGCCGACGGCCCCGTGGGCAAGACGACGCTGCTGGCCGGTTATGTCCGTCAGAAGCCCCCGATCGGTAGCGACATCCTGACCTTCTTCGTCTCCGCGGCCCACGACACCGACACACGAGCCGAGTTCGAGAACGAGATTGCCGACCAGATCGACCGTTTTCTCGGCAGGTCCGGTAGCCCGGTCCCCAAGGGCACCCGGGCGTGGAACGCCCTCTTCGCCGAAGCCGCCGAGAAGAGCGCGAGGCACGGACGGAACCTCCTGCTCGTGGTCGACGGACTCGACGACGACGCGGCCTGGTCGGGCGACTTGGCCGGATCGAGTCAGGAAGACAAGAGCGGGGCTCCGAAGTCGAGGGCCCGCTTCGGTGGCGACCCCGAAGGCCCGGATCGAGTCGTACGGAGATCCGCGCGCGAGAGCATCGCCGCGCTTCTGCCCTCCCCTCCACCACCCAACATGCGCGTCATCGTTTCTCTCCGCCGCTGCGCCCCCGTTCCCCACGACGTTCCCGAGAAGCGACATCCACTGCGTCAGAGCCATCATCTGCGAACGCTCCTGCCCATTGCCGGGGTACCGAGGTTCCGACAGCCACCACCCGACGCCATGGCGCTGGGCGAACCGGTCGCGGGGCTGCTGGCCGTGGCGGACGGCGGCCTGCGGATCACGGACCTGGCGGAGCTGACCGGGCTCTCCGCAGACCATCTCGACCGCCTGGTCCAGGGCCCGACGGGGCGAGCCCTCGTGACCGAGGATCCGGTACTCGGGACGTACGCCTTGGCGGACTCCCGTCTCGTACGCGCGGTGCGCGAGGACTTGGGAGGGGCTGCGGTCCTGCGGTACACCGAGGAACTACTGCTCTGGTCGCGGAGGTGGTGCGCGGCCGGCTGGCCGGACGGAACTCCTCCGTACCCCTTGGCGCATCAGCTCCGCCTGCTGAGCAGTACCGCCGAACGTACTTCGTACGTCCTCGACTTGCTCCGCCTGCGTCGGCTCGCCCGCACGGCCGGGCCGGACATCCCGCTCGCCCAGCTGGATGCATTCGAGAAGGAGATCGGTGCGGCGGCGGACGTCACGTCCGCCGACCGTCTGGCGGCACTCACCTCCCTCTACGGTGCGCGGTCCCTACTGCGCCAGGCACACGACACGTACGTGCCCGACGGAGCCCCGGCTCTCTACGTCCGGCTCGGGGACGTGGAGCGCGCACGCGGCCTGGCCCGCTCCGCGCCCACGGCTGTCGACAGAGCCGTACACCTGGCGGACACGGCGGTGGAACTGGCGTACGCGGGGCAACACTCCGTTGGACAGACCCACCTGAATGTCGACGCCCTCGTGCGGGAGGCGGCGGAGTGGTTGGCCCGGGACCGTGCGCATCAGGGCTTTCCCGGTCCCTTCCGAGAACCCGAGCGGTATGTACGACTCCTCTGCGGAGCCGGGACGCTCGCCCGTCTGAACGGTCCCGGCGCTGCCCGGCCCGTATTCCGCGCGGTGCTCCGGGACCCGGCGGCCGGGACCGCGGCGATCACCGAGGCGGCAGGGAAACTGGATGCCGTCATGACGCTGCACTCCCGGGCGGAGACGCTCAGCGCGGGAGACGTGCGCGCCCTGACTGCGGCAGTGGAACTCTACGGAGCGTTGGCGCAGGTGGCGCCCTACCTTGGCCCGTACGCCGGCGATCGCATCGAGGCTATCTGCGAGGAACTCGGCGACACGGAAGGACTGGGAGCGGTCGGCGTCCTGGCCACTGCGGCGTCGGTGCTCGCCGCTCTGCCCGCGAAGCGACACCGCCGAGCGGCCGAACAGCTGCGGAAGGCCCGCGCCCGGACGCATCAGGCGATCAAGGCGCTGAGGGACTCCGATTCCCCGTCCGATGCCTTGTCCGAAGCCGATCATGCCCACCTGCGTCGCGAACTCGCCGGGACACTGGAGCGTCTGGCCGAGGCCACAGTGGCCATGAAGGCGATGGGCGACCATGACGGCGTCAGACGCCAGATGGAGGCAATACCGGAAAGCCAGCGCGTTGGGATTCTCGGAGACCCTCTGCTGGAACGGGCGCAATCGATTCTTGACGCAGCTGAGAACGAGAAGGCGCGACGGGCCGACGAGGCGGCGCAGGAGGCTGTCGAGAAGAGCGAGACAGAGCGCAAGGCGAAGCGCCGGAAAGCTGACGCCGAGCGGGCGGCGCTGCACGAAGCGCGGATGACCCGCGGTGTACAAGCCACCCGGGCACCACAGCCCACTCGAACAGAACCCGAGGGCACGCGGGCCTCCTCCCCGTCCCGCCGCCCCGACCCGCACCGGCGATCGACCGGCCTGCTGCGCCCCGGCGACGGCCTGTACCCCGATCGTCCGGAGCAGTCTCTCCTCCCCCTGCTTCTGGAGGTGGACGAGGAGGTGGGTGCGGGGCATCTGCTCCGCGGCCGGGAACTTCTGGAGGCGGCCCTGCGGAGCCGACCTGCGGCACAGCCCGCGAGCACCCCGGATCTCCCTGAAGGCTGGACTGCGGAACTCTGCCAGGCCATGGGCGCGGCAGGCTCATCGGACGAAGCCGAAGCGTTCGTGCGGCACCTGCCCGGCACACATGCCCGCGCGTGGCACCTGGCAGCCCTCTCCCTGGGCTGTTCCCTCGCCGGACACGACGACCCGGGCACCCGTCACGCCCGGGCAGCGGCCCGGCTGCTGCCCACCGGAGCCGACCCCGTTCTGACCAACGTCGTGGCCCAAGCCCTCGCCCATGCCGGGGACGGGGATACTGCCACGGCGATGGTGGCGGGAGACACCGCGCAACGGCTGCAGGCACTGACAGCCGTCGCCGCCGGTCTCGTACGACACTGCCCGGAGGCGGCGGCACGCGTCGCCGAGCCGCTGGTGGAGGTCCTCGCACGGCGAATGGAGACGGGCACCCCACGCGTCCCTCTCCCCGAGCTGGTGGCGCTGCTTCTTGCCTCCCCCGACGTCCGGAACCCGGCTCCCCGGCTGAGCGACACGCTCGGCCGGGCCGTGCTGCGCGTGGCCGCCCCCTCCATGGCTGCGCCGGAACGATCGATGGCTGTCCTCGCCCTGCTGGAACGACTCCGTTGTCTTCCCGACGAAGCCGTGAACGCCGCCGAAAGTTCGGTCGGCAGATGGCGGCGCGCCCGTCAGCCGGGACCGCAGCCCTCTGCGGAACTGGCACTCCTGGCAGCGGTGAACGGCGACACCGCTGCCGTGTGGCGGCACGCAGACGCGGCGCGGACGCCGGACGACCGGGCGACGGCGCTCGGTACCGCCGCCGCGCACCTGGCGGGCGCCCAGGTGGCGCCGACCGCGGACAGCGGTGCCCACGACCGGGTGATCCGGACCTGCCTGGCACTTGCCCGAGCCGTCGACCATGACAGTCCCCCCGCCGAGGAGACGGCCCGGGACATCGCACTGGGGCTCTTGCAATCCGACGCGTGGACTCGCGCGATCCCGCTGCTCCCCTCATGTGCACCTGGGGCGTTGGGGCACCTGACTGCCATGGCGAGGGACATGACCGTCCTACGGAGGGATTCGCTGATGTAGGCCGTCGACTTGAGGGTGAAGAGTCCTGAGGCATGGTCGCCTCGGGGCGCCTCCTCCGATGGAGCCTGTGCGGGCATCCCCGGACGGATCGGGCGCTGTGAGAACCCCGGGTAGATGAGCCGGTCAGTGCGGCCTCGCCTTGCCCTTCAACGTGCCGCCGACCGGGTCGACACATGGCTTCCGCGGAGCTTCCACCAGTCGTTGCGGCCGGAGTTCAAGCCGACCACGGGTCGGGTTCGGAACGCGGGCCGTCGGGGCTTCTTGGCCGGCCGATTCCACCCGCAGGGTGGTCCATGGAGGCCGTGCTTCGTGCCCGCGTGATCACTCCTGCACGGTCCTCGTCGTGCAACGATGGAGCTATGAATCGACTGGCAAGCTCCCAGTCGCCCTATCTCCTCCAGCACGCCTCCAATCCAGTGGACTGGTGGCCATGGGGAGAGGAGGCGATGCATGAGGCCAAGCGGCGCGACGTACCCATCCTTCTCTCGGTGGGCTATTCGTCGTGCCACTTAGCCTGCTGATTCACTGGTGTCACGTCATGGCGCACGAGTCCTTCGAGGACGAGGCCACCGCCGCGTACATGAACGAGCACTTCGTCAACATCAAGGTCGACCGCGAGGAGCGGCCCGACGTCGACGCCGTGTACATGGAGGCCGTGCAGGCCGCCACCGGGCAGGGCGGCTGGCCGATGACGGTGTTCATGACGCCGGACGGGGAGCCCTTCTACTTCGGTACGTACTTCCCGCCCGTGTCCCGCCAGGGCATGCCCTCCTTCCGGCAGGTCCTCGAAGGGGTGCACGGCGCGTGGGAGACCCGGCGGGAGGAGGTCGGCGAGGTCGCCGCGCGTATCTCGCGGGATCTGGCGGCCCGTTCGCTGGACGTCGCCGGGGGCTCCGTGCCCACCGGGGCCGAGCTGGACGCCGCGCTCACGACGCTGGGCGGGGAGTTCGACGGCGCGCACGGCGGTTTCGGCGGGGCGCCGAAGTTCCCGCCGTCGATGGTGCTGGAGTTCCTGCTGCGCCACCACGCCCGTACCGGAGCGCCGCAGGCGCTGCGGATGGCGGAGGAGACCTGCGACGCCATGGCGCGCGGCGGGATCTACGACCAGCTGGGCGGCGGCTTCGCCCGCTACTCGGTGGACGCGCGGTGGACCGTGCCGCACTTCGAGAAGATGCTCTCGGACAACGCGCTGCTCTGCCGCGTCTACGCCCACCTCTGGCGGGCCACCGGCTCCGAGCAGGCCAAGCGCGTCGCGCTGGAGACCGCCGACTTCCTGGTGCGCGAGCTGCGGACGGCCGAGGGCGGCTTCGCCTCCGCGCTGGACGCCGACAGCGAGCGCGCCGACGGGACGCACGCGGAGGGCGCGTACTACGTGTGGACGCCCGCCGAGCTGCGGGAGGTGCTCGGCGAGGAGGACGCCGCGCTGGCGATGCGGCACTACGGGGTGACCGGGGCCGGCACCTTCGAGGAGGGCGCCTCGGTGCTCCAACTCCCCGATGAGGGCGGTGCGGACGAGCCCGACCGCCTCGCCTCCGTCCGGCAGCGGCTGCTCGACGCGCGCGACCTGCGCCCCCGTCCGGCCCGCGACGAGAAGGTCGTCGCCGCCTGGAACGGCCTGGCCATCGCCGCGCTCGCCGAGGCCGGCGCCTACTTCGACCGCCCGGACCTGGTCCAGGCCGCCATCGACGCCGCCGACCTGCTGGTCCGCGTCCACATGGACGCCCCCGGGGGGCGCCTCGCGCGCACCTCCCGCGCCGGGGCGGCCGGCCTGAGCGCCGGGGTGCTGGAGGACTACGCGGATACGGCGGAGGGCTTCCTGACGCTGGCCGGGGTGACGGGCGAGGGGGTGTGGGTGGAGTTCGCGGGGCTGCTGCTGGACACCGTGCTGCGCCACTTCCGCTCGCCGGACGGCGCGCTGTACGACACGGCGGACGACGCCGAGGCGCTGATCCGCCGCCCCCAGGACCCCACCGACAACGCCGCCCCCTCCGGCTGGAGCGCGGCGGCCGGGGCGCTGCTGTCCTACGCCGCCTACACGGGCAGCGCACAGCACCGCCTGGCCGCCGAGCGGGCGCTGACCGTGGTCGGGGCGCTGGGGCCGCGCGCCCCGCGCTTCACCGGCTGGGGGCTGGCGGTGGCGGAGGCGGCGCTGGACGGGCCGCGCGAGATCGCGGTGGTCGGGCCGTCCGGCGATCCGGCGACGCGGGCGCTGCACCGGGCCGCGCTGCTGGCCACGGCGCCGGGGGCGGTGGTGGCACTGGGCGCCCCGGGGGCGGACGAGGGCGTCGCGCTGCTCGCGGACCGGCCGCTGGTGGACGGGGCCCCGGCGGCGTACGTCTGCCGGGACTTCACCTGCGCGCTGCCGGTCACGGACGCGAAGGCGCTGGCGGAGCAGCTGGGTTCGTAACGGAGGGCCGCGGTGCGAAGGGACGGCGCGCGTCCCTTCGCACCGCGGCCCTTTCCGCTCGTACGACGGCCCCGGGGGAACTCAGGCGTGCTGGTAGGCCACCAGGGAGATCCCCACGTAGTGCACGACGAAGGCCGCCAGGGTGAAGCTGTGGAAGACCTCGTGGAAGCCGAACCAGCGCGGGGAGGGGTCGGGCTTCTTCATCCCGTAGACCACCGCGCCCATGCTGTAGAGCAGTCCGCCGACGACGACCAGGACCAGCACCGCGATGCCGCCCTGGCGCATGAAGTCCGGCAGGAAGAAGACCGCCGCCCAGCCCATCGCGATGTAGCAGGGCGTGTAGAGCCAGCGGGGGGCGCCGACCCAGAAGACGCGGAAGGCGATCCCGGCGAGGGCCGCGGCCCAGACGAACCACAGCAGGGCGTCGCGCCGGCCGCCCTCCAGGAGCAGGATCGTCAGCGGCGTGTACGTGCCGGCGATGATCAGGAAGATGTTGGCGTGGTCGAGTCTGCGTAGGACGGCGTGGGTGCGCGGGGACCAGTTTCCGCGGTGGTAGAGGCCGCTGACGCCGAAGAGCAGGCAGGCGGTCAGTGTGTAGACGCCGCAGGCGAGCCGGCCGCGCGGGCTCTCCGCGAGCGCGGTCAGGACGACGCCGGAGAAGAGGACGGCGGGGAACATGCCGGCGTGCAGCCAGCCGCGCAGCTTGGGCTTGACCTGGGCTATGGGCCCGGTCGAGGGTCCGTTCACAGGCTCGGTCGCGGGCCCCGCCGGCCTTGTCGCGGCGGCGGCTTCGGAGTCTGGGGCAGGTGCTGAGGGGCTCACCCGGCCCACTCTACCTACGGCACCGTAAGTTAGAGATCAGTAGGAATGGTGGCACTCCTCACGCTACGCGGACTGGACAGTTCTTCTGAGCTGCACCATCATCAAATGAGCGCACGGGCGGCACCGGGTGGGCTCCGATGAGCGGCGGCCGGGTCGTAGCCCCCAAGGGGCGGCGGACTTGAAAAGCGGATACAGCTGTACAGGTGTACGAAAACATCGAACGGTCGGTACCGCCCAC
This sequence comes from Streptomyces polyrhachis, assembly GCF_042663125.1. NCBI lineage: Bacteria > Bacillati > Actinomycetota > Actinomycetes > Kitasatosporales > Streptomycetaceae > Streptomyces > Streptomyces polyrhachis. The sequence continues at coordinate 60,167 of NZ_JBHSZO010000004.1, forward strand.
CCCTCTCACCAGGAGCATCGCGGAGTCATGACGCCCCTTACGTCCCCCAGCAACGACGCCCCCACCAAGCACGAAGGACTCATCTCCTGGGTGCAGGAGATCGCCGAGCTGACCCAGCCGGACCGGATCGTATGGTGCGACGGCTCCGAGGCCGAGTACGAGCGCCTCGCCGAGGAACTGGTGGCGAAGGGCACGTTCAAGAAGCTCGACCCGGTCAAGCGCCCCGGTTCGTACTACGCCGCCTCCGACCCCAGCGACGTCGCGCGCGTGGAGAGCCGTACGTACATCTGCGCAGAGCGCGAGGAGGACGCCGGCCCCACCAACAACTGGATGGACCCGGCCGAGATGCGCGAGCTGTTCGCGGGCCCGCAGGGCATCTTCCGCGGCTCGATGCGCGGTCGCACCATGTACGTGGTGCCGTTCTGCATGGGCCCGCTGGGCTCCCCCCTCTCCGCGCTGGGCGTGGAGATCACCGACTCCGCCTACGTCGCCGCCTCGATGCGCATCATGACCCGCATGGGGCAGGCCGTCCTGGACGAGCTGGGCGACGACGGCTTCTTCGTCAAGGCCGTGCACACGGTCGGCGCCCCGCTCGCCGACGGCGAGGCGGACGTCCCGTGGCCGTGCAACGAGACCAAGTACATCTCCCACTTCCCCGAGACCCGCGAGATCTGGTCCTTCGGCTCGGGCTACGGCGGCAACGCGCTGCTGGGCAAGAAGTGCTACGCGCTGCGTATCGCCTCCGTCATGGCCCGCGACGAGGGCTGGCTGGCCGAGCACATGCTCATCCTGAAGCTGACCCCGCCGCAGGGCGAGGCCACGTACGTGGCCGCCGCGTTCCCCTCCGCCTGCGGCAAGACCAACCTCGCGATGCTCCAGCCGACCATCCCGGGCTGGACGGTGGAGACCATCGGCGACGACATCGCCTGGATGCGCTTCGGCCAGGACGGGCGGCTGTACGCCATCAACCCGGAGGCCGGCTTCTTCGGCGTCGCCCCCGGCACCGGCGAGGACACCAACGCCAACGCCATGAAGACGCTGTGGGGCAACACGGTCTTCACCAACGTCGCACTGACCGACGACGGCGACGTGTGGTGGGAGGGCATGACGGAGGAGACCCCCGCGCACCTCACCGACTGGAAGGGCAACGACTGGACGCCCGAGTCGGGTGTCCCGGCCGCGCACCCCAACGCCCGGTTCGCCGTGCCGGCCGCGCAGTGCCCGACCATCGCGCCCGAGTGGGAGGACCCGGCCGGCGTGCCGATCTCCGCGATCCTCTTCGGAGGGCGCCGCGCCTCGGCCGTCCCCCTGGTCACGGAGTCCTTCTCCTGGCAGCACGGCGTCTTCATGGGCGCCAACGTCGCCTCCGAGAAGACCGCCGCCGCCGAGGGCAAGGTCGGCGAGCTGCGCCGCGACCCCTTCGCGATGCTGCCCTTCTGCGGCTACAACATGGGCGACTACATGGCCCACTGGATCAAGGTCGGCGCCTCGGCCGACGCGGCGAAGCTGCCGAAGATCTACTACGTGAACTGGTTCCGCAAGGACGACGCGGGCCGCTTCGTGTGGCCCGGCTTCGGCGAGAACAGCCGCGTGCTGAAGTGGATCGTCGACCGCCTCAACGGCGAGGCGACCGGCGTGCAGACCCCGATCGGCGTCCTGCCCGTACGCGCGGAGCTGGACACCGAGGGGCTCGAACTCTCCGACGCCGACCTCGACTTCCTCCTCTCGGTCGACCCCGAGGTCTGGCGCGAGGAGGCCGCCCTGATCCCCGAGCACCTCAACACCTTCGGCGACCACACCCCCAAGGAGCTGTGGGACGAGTACCGCGCGCTGGTCCAGCGCCTGGGCTGACCCCATCCCGGGGGTGCCTCCACCCCCACCGCAGACGGGCCCCGGCCCCGGGCGCGCACTCGCCCGGGGCCGGGGGCTTTCGGCTGCGGGCGCGGCTCCCGCGGAGTTGTCCACAGGGGGATGCATGAACACCCCACGAGGCGGAAGACTGCCCACGAAGGGCCAGGACTCTCAGGACGCCCAAGGGGGACACGGAGCGATGACGTCGGACGCCACACGGACGCACCACCTGCAGGAGGCCCACCGCACGGACGCCGAGCGCCTGCTCGCCCGCGCGGTGGACGAGGAGGTGCGCCGGACCGGCGGCCGTACGGACGGCGCCGTCCTGCTGGCCCGCGCCCGGGCCGCCCTGGACGAGATGGCCCGCAGCGCCACCGACGAGTACGGCGCCTACCTGCGCGCGCTCGGCGAGGCCGGCGCCGGGCAGCAGACCTTCCGCGAGCACCTCGGCGCCGAGGCGCTGGCCCCCGCCCTCACCGCCGTGACCGTCGCGGCCTCCGTCGCGCTGCTGGTCTCCGCGGACGAGGGCCTGGCCCCGAGTGCCGCCCTGTGGACGGGGGTTGCCGCCGCCCTCGCCGGCGTCGTGGCGACGTTCCTCCAGCGCTGGACGGTGCACTGGTGGGCCTCGCACAGCCGATCCGGCGCCAGCGGCCAGCCCGGCGGCCCGGAGCAGCTGCGCCTGCAGTGGCTCACCGCGCTCGAACTGCGCGGCATCCGCCCGTACTTCGACCAGCAGCGGATGCTCGCCGCCGACAGCCGCGCCGGCACGGGCCCGCGCGCCGCGCAGAGCGCCGCCCGCGTCCCGGCCCAGAGCCCGCCGAGCGGCGGCGACCGCGAGCCGGCGATCCGCGGGGGCGACCGCAGCCAGGCCGCCAAGCGCCGCGCCGTCCTGGAGGGCTCCTGGCGCCAACTCCCCGACACCACAGGGGCGTTCACGGGACGACGCGGCGAGCTGGCCCGTATCGCCCAGTGGGTGCACCACGGCCGCGCCTCCACGGAGACCAAGCCGACGGTGGTCGTGCTGCACGGCCCGGCGGGCGCGGGGCGCACCACACTGGCGGTGCGCGCCGCCCAGCATCTGCGCGACCAGTTCCGCGGCGCCTGCGTGGTGGACCTGCGCGGTGGCGGCGAGGCGGCCGGGCAGGCCCTCGGCGCGGCCCCGCTGCCGACCCGCGACGCCCTGCTGCACCTGCTCAACCGCCTGGGCGCCCCCCGCGAGCAGCTGCTCTTCCGCGAGCGCCCCGCGCACGACGTCCATCTGCGCCGGCTCGTCGAGCTGTACCACCAGCATCTGACGGACATCCCCGTGATCATCGTGCTGGACGACGCGACGGACGCCGCCCAGGTGGGCACGCTGGTCCCGGAGCGCTCGGAGTCGCTGGTCATCGTCACCTCCCAGCAGCGCCTGGAGCTGCCCGCCGGGCTGGACGCCCGCGTGCACCACCTGGAGGTGGGCCCCCTGGAGCCGCCCGCCGCCGAGGAGCTGCTGCGCGCGGTGGCGCAGGAGGCGGACGAGGCGCCCTACGACGCGCAGTCCAGCGACGAGGTGATCGGCCTGTGCGGCGCGCTGCCGCTGCCGCTGCGGATAGCCGGCTCCTCACTGGGCCCGCGCAGCATGGGCACGCTGGCCGGCGACCTGGCGGCGTACGGGCCGGTGGCCCCGGTGGAGCGGGTGCTGTGGCTGCGCTACTCCGACCAGAGCGAGGACGTACGGCGGCTGCTGCGGCGCCTGTCGCTCGCCGGCCGGGCGAGCCTGGGCGCGGCGGCGGGCGCGGCCCTGCTGGGGACGACGGAGAGCGAGGCGGAGCGCCGGCTGGCCGAGCTGGTGCGGGCCGGCCTCATCGAGCACGTGCGCGGCTCGCGCTACCGGCTGCACGACACGGTGCGCCGCTTCGCCCAGGCGCGGCTGCTCGACGAGGAGGAGCCCGCCGAGCGCTCCGCCGCGCAGGACCGGCTGATCCGCAGCTACGCGGAGCTGGCCGACTCGGTGATCCGCCTCGTCGACGGCAAGACCTCCACCCGCGCCGACCAGTTCGGCCACCACGGCTTCGCCTCCCTGGACGCGGCGCTGCGCTGGCTGGACGACGAGACCAGCTTCATCACCTCCGCCCTGCGCCAGGCCGAGGGCCCCGAGCCGCACACGGCGCCCGACCAGGCCGCGGTGCTGCACCTGCTGGGCGCGCTGGCCGACTACTGCCTGCTGCGCGGCGACCTCTACCGCCTGGGCGAGCTGAACGAGCTGACCAAGGCCGCCGGCCAGGGCCTGCTGACACGCTCGGTGCAGTGGCGCACGGGCGTCGCGGCGCGCCAGCTCGGCGAGCTGGACAAGTCGCGCACCACGCTGTCGTCGGTGGTCGACCTCTACCGCGAGGCGCGGCACGAGGCGGGCGCGGCGCGGGCGCTGCGCGATCTGGGCATCACGCTGCAGCAGCAGGGCAGCCTGCCCGAGGCGCGGGCGCGGCTGCGCGAGGCGCTGCGGATGCAGCAGTCGGCACCGCTGCGCGGCGACCGGGCCTGGACGCTGCACGCGCTGGCGGCGGTGGAGCGCGACCGGGCCGATCTGCCCGAGGCGCTGCGGCTGCTCACCGAGTCGCTGGAGCTGCACCGGGAGAGCGAGAGCGTGCACGGCGAGGCGTGGGCGCACTTCCAGCTGGGCCAGCTGCGGCTGCGGCTGGGCGATGTCCCGGCGGCGGAGGAGGAGTTGAGGGCGGCGCAGGAGGGCTACCGCCGCACCCGCGATCCGCGCGGCGAGGCGTGGGCGCTCACCCAGCTGGCGCGGGCCCGCCTCGTCGCCGGGGACGCGGCGGCTGCGGCCGAGGGGCTGCGTACGGCACTGGGGCGCCATCGCGACAACGAGGACGCGCGCGGTGAGGCGTGGACGCTGTACTACCTGGGCCAGGCGCGGGAGGAGCGCGAGGACCACGACGGCGCGCTGCGGGCGCTGGAGCGCTCGCGCACGATGTTCAGCCGGATGCGCGACGTCTACGGGCTGGCCTGCGCCCGCCACCACTCGGCCCGGGTGACGCGCGACATGCGCGCCGAGCAGACGGGGTCGCTGCGCAACTCCGGCTTCGCCCGGCAGCTGCTGGACGACGCGCGCAAGGACTTCCACCGCATAGGCGTGCCGCACGGGGAGGCGTGGTCGGCGGTGGAGCTGGCGGTGATCGACGCCGGCAACGGGCGTGCTCCGCAGGCGCTGGCGCTGGTGGACGAGGCGGTCGGGCTCTTCGCGGGGTACGGCGATCGGCGCGGTGGGGCCTGGGCGCGGTTCCTGCGGTGCACGCTGCTGCCGTTCGCCTCGCCCGGGGGGTCCGAGGTGGGCAGCGCGGTGGCCCAGCAGGAACTGGGCGAGCTGATAGCGGAGTTCACGTCGGATGATGCGGCGGGGTACGCCGGGGATCCGGCGTTGGAGGACTACGCGGAGACGTACGCGTTGCTGCTGGAGCGGGGGGTCGAGCCGGAGACGGGGTGGCAGGCCTGGCGGCTGGGCATGGTTCCCAGCCGGCGGTCCCGGGAGGTCATGGGGGCTGCGGTTGTGGGGTGAGGGGGGCTGCTTTGCGTCGCTGGGGCGGGGCCTCTCCGCGACAACTCCGAAAAGCCATAGGGATTGACTTGCCATCGGTCGATTTGCTGCTCTGTCGGGGGCCTGCGTTGCGGAGGGTCTTTTCGGAGTCGTCGCTCCGGGCCCCTCCCTTGGGCGGCCGGCTTCCTGTCGCGCTCGGGGGCTGTCTCGCTCCGGAGTCCTCCCTTGGGCGGCCGGCTTCCTGTTGCGCTCGGGGGCGGTCTCGCTCCGGAGCCCTCCCTTGGGCGGCCGGCTTCCTGTCGCGCTCGGAGGCGGTCTCGCTCCGGAGCCCTCCCTTGGGCGGCCGGCTTCCTGTCGCGCTCGGGGGCGGTCTCGCTCCGGGCCCCTCCCTTGGGCGGCCGGCTTCCTGTTGCGCTCGGAGGGTTCTCGATCTGGGGGTCACTTCAGGGGGATGGTTAGGGTTCCTTCGATTACCTCGCGGGCCACCTCCCGCAGGGAGCGGCGGTGGGAGCGGGCGTGGTCGCGTAGGAGCTGGAAGGACTGGTCTATCGGCAGCGACAGGCGTGCGGCGAGCATTCCCTTGGCCTGCTCGATCAGTACCCGGCTGATCAGTGCGTGCTGCAGCTGGTCCGCCAGGGTGCGGCTCGCCGTCAGTTCCCGGACTCGCCAGAGGCTGAGCGCCGCCGCGTCTGCCAGGAGCTGGGCCAGGGCTGCCGTTCCCGCGTCGGGTGGGGGCTGGGTGTCGCGTAACAGGATCAGCGCGCCCAGGCGCTCTGTGCCGTACAGGAGGGGGAAGGCCGCCGCCTTGTGTACGCCCAGCTGCTCGGCCCGGGGGGCGTAGTAGGGCCAGCGGTGCCGGGCCACGGCGCCGGTCAGCCCCACCTCGGCCACCGCGCGACCCTGGCGGACGCAGAGCGCACCGGGGCCCTCGCCCCGGACCGCCGCCTCCAGCTCCAGCGCCGCCAGCCGCGGGTCCAGCGCGCCGGCCACCGCCGGCTCGTGCTCCCGACCCGTCAGCAGGACCACCGCGGTACGCGCGCCCAGCAGCCGCGCACAGCTGCCGGCGAACCGGCCCAGGAAGGCCGGTAAGCGATCGTGCTCCTCCGGGGCGGCGGCCAGCTCCACAAAAGTCGCCGCCAGTTGGTGCTCCGTCATGACGCCTCCGCCCACGCCCGCTCCACCGGGCCCGAGCCTACGCCCCATGGGCGGGGCCGCCGCGCGGCCGCAGGGGGGCGTCCGGCGGCGGCCTGCGGGATCAGAGGGGTCTGTCGCCCGTAGGAGCGACGCCGTTGCGGGCCTCCTCCTCGATCTCCTGCCGCTCCTCGAAGTCCACGCGCTTCATATGGGTGTTCATGCTCCTCAGCAGCTGCCACACCGCGAGGGCGAGCACCGCGAAGACGACGAAGCCGAGCAGGCCCGGCGTCACCTTGTCCTGGTCCAGCTCCTTCGCCAGGGGAAGCAGCCGGCCGGTCAGATAGCTATTCACGGAATCAATTGTCCCGGATGCCCGCGAAGAGGTCCGACTCGGGGAGGGAGGTCTCCACGAGGGACTTCACCAGCTCGTACTCCTCGGTCGGCCAGACCTCCTGCTGGATCTCCAGCGGCACCTTGAACCACGGGCCGTCCGGGTCGATCTGCGTGGCGTGCGCGATCAGCGCCTTGTCACGCACCGCGAAGAAGTCCCCGCAGGGCACGAAGGTGGTCAGCTCGCGCTCCGTGCGGTTCCACTCGTCCCAGCGCTTGAGCCACTCCCCGTAGGGCGACTCCATGCCGCGCTCCTCCAGGGCCCGGTGCAGCGCCTCGGTGCGCGGGCGGTTGAAGCCCTGGTTGTAGTAGACCTTCAACGGCTGCCAGGGCTCGCCGGCCGCCGGATACCTCGTCGGATCGCCGGCGGCCTCGAAGGCGGCCATCGTGATCTTGTGGGTCATGATGTGGTCGGGGTGCGGATAGCCGCCGTTCTCGTCGTACGTGGTGATCACGTGCGGGCGGAACTCGCGGATCAGCCGCACCAGCTCCCCCGCCGCCTCGTCCACGTCCTGCACGGCGAAGCAGCCCTCCGGCAGCGGCGGCAGCGGGTCGCCCTCGGGCAGCCCGGAGTCGACGAAGCCCAGCCACGACTGCTTGACGCCGAGGATCTCGCGGGCCTCCTCCATCTCCATGCGGCGCACCTCGTGGATGTTCTCCTCGATGTACGCGTCGCCCTGGAGCTTGGGGTTGAGGATCGAGCCGCGCTCGCCCCCCGTGCAGGTGGCGACGAGGACGTCGACCCCCTCGGACACGTACTTGGCCATGGTGGCCGCACCCTTGCTCGACTCGTCGTCGGGGTGCGCGTGAACGGCCATCAGTCGCAGTTGCTCAGTCAAGATCCGGTCCTCGAACGTCTCGTCCAGCGTGTGGCAGTCAGGTCGCTCACGATTACGAGCGGCTTCTATCGGCTTCTATAGTGACCGACAGGACTGACAATTAATTCCGCGCCCCCGGGACACCCCGCGGCGCACGTCCACCACGCGAAGGATCACCCCCGATGTCCGAAACCCAGGTACGCCGCCCGCCCGAGGGCCGCTACGGCCCGGCGCGGGCCGACGACGCCCGGGCCGACCGCCGGCTCAAGGTGCTCGGGGCGGTCCTCGGGGCACTGGGCCTGGGCGTGATCGGCTGGTTCGGCTACGACTACGTGAGCGGCTCGGAGGTCTCGGGCCAGCTCACCGCCTTCCGCGTCGAGTCCGCCGCCCGCACCACCGCCGAGCTGGAGGTCCGCAAGGACGCCGGGGCCGGCGGGGTGTGCACGGTGCGGGCGCTGGCGCAGGACAAGGCCGAGGTGGGCCGCCGGGACGTGCGGATCGCGCCGGGCCACGCCGCGGAGAGCGTGACGGCCGTGGTGCGGACGACGGCGAGGGCGACCAGCGTGGAGCTGGTGGGCTGCCAGCGGGGCTGAGGGCCCCCAGCGAGGCTGAGGGCTCCTCCTACCAGCAGGATTGAGGGCTCCTCCCCACCGTCCCCACCGCGCCGCCCGTTATCCCCTCCCGGTCCGCTGCCGGAATTGTTACGATCGTGGTTTCGCCCCACCCGTGACGGCGTAGGACCTCTACGGGTAGGGCGTTGGTCGTATCCAGCCCCCATCTTTCTTCGAGACATACCGACGAGGAGCATCCGTGACCCAGACCAGCGACAGCGTCACCTGGCTGACCCAGGAGGCGTACGACCAGCTCAAGGCCGAGCTGGAGTACCTGTCGGGTCCCGCACGCGTGGAGATCGCCACCAAGATCGCGGCGGCCCGCGAGGAGGGCGACCTGCGGGAGAACGGCGGATACCACGCGGCCAAGGAGGAGCAGGGCAAGCAGGAGCTCCGGGTCCGCCAGCTCACCCAGCTGCTCGAGAAGGCCAAGGTCGGCGAGGCCCCCGCGGCCACCGGCGTCGTCGCCCCCGGCATGCTCGTGACGATCGCCTTCGACGGCGACCCGGACGACACGATGACCTTCCTGCTGGCCTCGCGCGAGTACGCCTCCGCCGATATCGAGACCTACTCGCCGCAGTCGCCCCTCGGCCGGGGCGTCGCCGACCGCAAGATCGGCGAAGAGGCCACCTACGAGCTGCCGAACGGCAAGAAGGCCACGGTCAAGATCCTGGAGGTCAAGCCCTACACGGGCTGAGATCCCTCTCCTGGATCCCGTGGATCTCCCGGATCCCGTGGATCCTTCCGGACACGCGAAACGGCGGGGCGGCTGCGGTTCTCTTACGAACCGCAGCCGCCCCGCCGTCGTGTGCCGCGCGCTCGCGGGCCGCCGGGGCCGCCCCTCAGGCGGCGGCGTTGCGGTACTTGCGCACCGCGAGAGTGCGGAAGACCACGATGATCAGCAGCGACCACAGGATCGAGGCCAGGACCGGGTTCTGCATCGGCCAGGCGTCGGACTGCGAGACGCCCGGGTTGCCGAACAGCTCGCGGCACGCCTGGACGGTGGCACTGAACGGGTTCCACTCGGCGATGTGCCGCAGCCACGGCGTCATGTTGTCGGTGTCCACGAAGGCGTTGGAGATGAACGTCACCGGGAAGAGCCAGATCAGACCGCCGGAGGTGGCCGCCTCCGGAGTACGCACCGACAGGCCGATCAGTGCGCCGACCCAGGTGAAGGCGTACCCGAGGAGGAGCAGCAGGCCGAAGGCGGCCAGCGCCTTGCCGAGGCCCTCGTGGATCCGCCAGCCCACCAGCAGCGCCACGATCGCCAGCACGAAGAGCGTGAGCGCGGTCTGCACCAGGTCGGCCAGGGTGCGGCCGGTGAGCACCGCGCCGCGCGCCATCGGCAGCGAGCGGAAGCGGTCGATGAGGCCCTTGTGCATGTCGTCGGCGATGCCCGCGCCGGCTCCGGCGGTGGCGAAGGTGACGGTCTGGGCGAAGATGCCCGCCATCAGAAACTCGCGGTAGGCCAGCGAGCTGGTGCTGTCGCCGATCTTCATCGAGCCGCCGAAGACGTAGCTGAAGAGCACTACGAACATAATTGGCTGGATCAGGCCGAAAATGACCATCTCAGGAATCCTGCTCATCCTGATCAGGTTCCGCTGGGCGACGACCAGCGAGTCTCGGATCGACTGCGCCGCGCCGCCCGTGCCGCGCGGGGCGGAACTGATAGGCGCGACGGTGGTGTTGGCGGTCACTTGGCCCTCTCCTTCGAGTCCTTCGGGTCCTGCGCGTCCTTCGCGGCGTCCTTGCCGTCCGCCGTGGCCCCTGCTCCGTTGGCCGGGGCCACCTCGGCGGCGTGGCCGGTCAGGGAGATGAACACATCGTCCAGGGTGGGGCGGCGCAGGCCGATGTCGTCGATCTCCACGCCGCGGTCGTCGAGGTCGCGGATGACGTCCGCCAGCAGCTTCGCGCCGCCCAGGACGGGCACGGTGAGCTTGCGGGTGTGCTCCTCGACGGCGACCTCGCCGACGCCGCGGCCGCGCAGCACCTCGACGCCGACGGGGATGTGCGCGCGCTCGTGCACCACGACCTCGACGCGCTCGCCGCCCGTCTGGGCCTTGAGCTGGTCGGCCGTGCCGCGGGCGATCACGCGGCCGTGGTCGATGACGCAGATGTCGTGCGCGAGGTGGTCGGCCTCCTCCAGGTACTGCGTGGTCAGCAGCAGCGTGGTGCCGCCCGCGACCAGGTCCTGGATGATCTGCCACAGCGCCTGGCGGTTGCGCGGGTCCAGGCCGGTGGTCGGCTCGTCCATGAACATCACCGGCGGGCTGACGACCAGCGCGGCGGCCAGGTCCAGACGCCGGCGCATACCGCCGGAGTAGGTCTTGGCCAGGCGGTCGGCGGCGTCGGCGAGGTTGAAGCGCTCCAGCAGCTCGTCCGCGCGGGCCTTCGCGGCCTTGGCGTTCATCTGGTAGAGCCGGCCGACCATCGTCAGGTTCTCGCGGCCGGTCAGCAGTTCGTCCACCGCGGCGAACTGGCCGGACAGGCCGATGGAGCGGCGGACCTCGTTGGGCTGCTTGAGCACGTCGATGCCGGCGACCTGTGCGCGGCCGCTGTCGGGCTGCAGCAGGGTGGTCAGCACGCGGACCGTGGTCGTCTTGCCGGCGCCGTTGGGGCCCAGCAGTCCGAGGACCGTGCCCTCGGGAACGTCGAGGTCGACGCCGTCCAGTGCCCGTACGTCGCCGAAGTTCTTCACCAGACCTTCGGCGTAAATGGCGCCTGGCATGTCGATATCTCCCATGTCGTGGGTTTCTGCGCCGCTCGGCGCACATGTCTAGCCGAAGCCGGGTCGAGGCGGCAGCGGGATCGTGGGAAGACCGTAGGGCGACGCGATATATCGCGTCAAGGCGTGAGTAAGGGTTTCCACGCGGGCGGACGGCTGACTGCCCGCGCCACACCGCGCCCCTCGTTGCCCCCCTCTCACTCCATGACCGTGTATCCCGCGTCCCCCAGGGTCGCGAGCACCTGTGCGCAGTGCTCGGGCCCCTTGGTCTCCAACTGCAACTCGACTTCGGCCTCTGCGAGCCGCAGCCTGGGATCGGTCCGGGTGTGGCTCACATCGAGGACGTTAGCGTCCAGGTCTGACAACACCCCCAGAAGCTGCGCCAGCGCCCCGGGCCGGTCCGCCAGCGCCAGCCGCAGCGAGAGGTAGCGCCCCGCCGCGACCATGCCGTGGCGCAGCACCCGCTGCAGCAGCAGCGGATCGACGTTGCCGCCGGAGAGCACCGCCACCACCGGCCCCTCGAAGGCGCCCGGATCCGCCAGCAGCGCGGCGACGGAGGCCGCGCCCGCCGGCTCGACGAGCAGTTTGGCGCGCTCCAGGCACAGCAGCAGCGCGGCCGCGAGCTGGTCCTCGGTGACCGTACGCACCTCGTCGAGCAGATCGCCAATGATTTTGAACGGGACCGCGCCGGGCCGCGCCACCTTGATCCCGTCGGCCATCGTCGCCACCGACTCCAGCGCCAGCGGCCGCCCCGCCGCCAGCGAGGGCGGATAGGCCGCCGCCCCGCTCGCCTGCACCCCCACGATCCGCACGTCCGGGCGCAGCGCCTTGACCGCCACCGCGATACCGGCCGCCAGCCCGCCGCCCCCGACGCCCACCACGATCGTGCGCACCTCGGGGCACTGCTCCAGGATCTCCAGCCCCACCGTGCCCTGGCCGGCCACCACGTCCGGGTGGTCGAAGGGGTGGATGAGCACCGCGCCGGTCTCCTGCGCGTACTCCCGCGCCGCCCGCAGGCACTCGTCCACCAGGTGTCCGCCCAGGCGCACCTCGGCCCCGTACTCCCGGGTGGCGGCGACCTTCGGCAGCGGGGCGCCCTGCGGCATGAAGACCGTCGAGCGCACGCCGAGCAGCGAGGCGGCCAGCGCGACGCCCTGGGCGTGGTTCCCGGCGGAGGCGGCGACGACGCCGCGGGCGCGCTCGGCCGGGGTCAGCGCGGCGATGCGGGTGTAGGCGCCGCGGAGCTTGAAGGAGCCGGTGCGCTGGAGGTTCTCGCACTTGAGGTGGACCGGGGAGCCGACGAGGCCGCTGAGGATGCGGCTGCCCTCCAGTGCGGTGGTGCGGGCGACGCCGGCGAGGGTCTTCTGCGCGTCCCGGACGTCGTCCAGCGTGACCGGGGCGGGCGACTGGTCGTTCATGCGGCCAGTCTGGCACTTCCGCCCATACGGGGCAGGGGTGAGCGTCGAACGGACATGCGTGGGACGCCCTGCCTATACCGGCGTGTTCCGCTGCGGCAGACAGGGCACGGGGCTGCGCCCGGCCGCGTACCCTGTGCGCAACCGTCCCTCCGCGAAGTGAGCACCGGCCATGCCGTCCACCAGTGACACCACCGCTCCCCCCCACTCCCCCGCGGGTTCCGCGAACGCGGGTGCCCCCGTCCGGTCTTCGAGCGGCGCCCCGGGCATGCTGGACGAACTCCAGCACCAGGTGGCCGTCTTCGCCCGCCGCGCCGAGCAGACCCGACTCGGCGGACTGGGGCAGGTCAACAACTCCATGGACCGGGCGGCGTACCTCCTCCTCAACCGCCTTGACCAGGAAGGGCCGATGGGGGTCAAGGCGCTCGCGGAGGGGATGGGCATCGACTCCTCCACCGTCACCCGGCAGGTCGCCCCGCTGGTGGACTCCGGGCTGGTGGACCGGGCCACGCATCCCGAGGACGGCCGGGCGGTCGTGCTGCGGCTCTCCGCGCGCGGGCGCGAGCGGCTGGCGGAGGTGCGGTCCTCGCGGCGCGAGCTGATGGCGCTGCTGACGCAGGACTGGAGCGCGGAGGAGCGCGAGCAGTTCACCACGCTGCTGACGCGGTTCAACACCACTGTCTCCACGCTGCATTCACGCTTCGGCGGCGTGGGGACGGCGCCGTCCACCGGGTCCTGACGGCCGGTTGACCGCCGGCGGTCCCGGTCCGTCACCCGGGTTTTCCACAGGCTCACGGCCCCCTCTTGACCGGGTGTACGCACTGCCGTTGAGATGGAGCCGTACGAACGCAGCACATCGGACGGTGCGTCACACAGCACGGCAGGGTCAGGGGGTCTCCGCGGTCGGCGTGGTCCGGCGCGGGGCGGTGAGCCGACAGGAGCGGGCGTGGGCAAGCGGCGGGCGGCCCGCGAGCGGGAGCGGGCCCGGGAGTTCGAGATGTTCGTGGCCGGCGCCTCGGGCCGGCTGCTGCACACCGCGCAGCTGCTCACGAGCGAGCCGCCGACGGGAGCGCCGGCCGCCGAGCGGCTGCTGGTCACCGCGCTGGCGCGCACCTACGCCCGCTGGGAGGCGCTGCACGGCGAGGATCCGTACGAGACGGCGCGCCAGGAGCTGATATCCCGTTTCGCGCATCGGGCGTGGCGCCATCGCCGTTCGCAGGGCGGCCTGTTGGGGAGGCTGACGCCGCAGGAGCGGCTGGTGCTGGTGCTGCGGCTGTACGAGGGGGTGGCGGAGGAGCAGACCGCCGCCGCGCTCGGGCTGCCCCCCGACCGGGTCCACGCCCTCCTGCTCGGCGCGATGTCCGCGCTGCTCAGCCGGCCGCGGCAGATCGTCGGCGCGCGGGCGGGGGCGGGGGATCCGGTGGGGCCGGGGGATCCGGTGGGGCCGGTGGGGCCGGTGGGGGGAGCCGTGACATGAGCAAGGTCGACCGCAAGGAAACCGAGGTGCGGCGGCTGCTGGACACCCCGCACCCGCCGGTGCCGCCGTCGCTGGCCGAGCGCTGCGCGCACCGGGGGCGGCGGATCCTGCGCCGCCGCCGCCTGGTCAGGTGGGGTTTTTGGATCCTGGCCGCGGCGGTCCTCGTCGGCCTGGCGGTCTGGGCCGGCCTCACGGACGCCTGGGTCGGCTCACCGGACACGACGACGCCGGACTTCACCGGCTGACCGCACCGCCTGCCCGCACCGCCCGACCCTCTCCGGCGACCGCCCGCACGCGGGCCGCGCGGCTCGTACGAACCACGCGGCCCGCGCCCCTCGCCCCCGCCTCCCTCAGGCCAGGGCCTGGCGCAGGTCAGCCAGCAGGTCATCGATGTTCTCGATGCCCACCGAGAGCCGCACCAGGTCCGCGGGCACCTCCAGCGGCGAGCCCGCCGCCGAGGCGTGCGTCATGCGGCCCGGGTGCTCGATCAGCGACTCGACACCGCCGAGGGACTCCCCCAGCGTGAAGACCTTCGTGCGGTCGCAGACCTCGACCGCCGCCTCCTCGCCCGCCGCGACCCGGAAGGAGACCATGCCGCCGAAGCCGCGCATCTGCTTGGCCGCGACCTCGTGCCCCGGGTGGCTCGCCAGCCCCGGGTAGAGGACCTCGCTGACGGCCGGGTGCTCGGCGAGCATCTCCGCGACGCGGGCGGCGTTCTCGTTGTGCCGGTCCATGCGCACCGCCAGGGTCTTGATGCCGCGCAGCACCAGCCAGGAGTCGAAGGGCCCGGCGACCGCGCCCATCGCGTTCTGGTGGTACGCCAGCTCCTCGCCAAGCGCCTCGTCCGCGGTGATCAGCGCGCCGCCGACGACGTCGGAGTGCCCGCCCATGTACTTGGTCATGGAGTGCACCACCACGTCCGCGCCCAGCGCGAGCGGCTGCTGCAGGTAGGGGCTGGCGAAGGTGTTGTCCACCACCAGCAGCGCCCCGCCCTCCTTGGCCACCGCGGCGACCTGCGGGATGTCGGTGATGCCGAGCAGCGGGTTGCTGGGGGTCTCCACCCAGACGGCCTTGGTCCGGGGCGTCATCGCGGCCCGTACCGCCTCCACGTCGGAGGTGTCGGCGACGGAGAAGTCGACGCCCCAGCGCGAGGCGACCTTGGCGAAGAGGCGGAAGGTGCCGCCGTAGGCGTCGTTGGGGATGACCACGTGGTCGCCGGGCGCGAGCACCGTGCGCAGCAGGCAGTCCTCCGCCGCCAGGCCGGAGGCGAAGGCCAGGCCCCGCCGGCCGCCCTCCAGCGCCGCGAGGTTCTCCTCCAGGGCGGTGCGGGTGGGGTTCGCGGAGCGGCTGTACTCGTAGCCGCCGCGCAGTCCGCCCACGCCGTCCTGCTTGTAGGTGGAGACCTGGTAGATCGGGGGGACGACGGCGCCGGTCAGCGGATCCGGCTCCTGGCCGGCGTGGATGGCGATCGTTTCGAAGTGCGGCTCGGTGCTCTGCTCGTTCATGGGGACTGAGGGTAGTCGCCGGGCGGTGGGGGCGGTCTGCTTTGCTGGGGGTGACGCCCGTGTCAAGAAAGACCCGTATCCGACCAGCCGGGACAAGCCGTGGAAATCATCGTCACCCTCATCCTCCTCGCCCTGGCAGCCGTGCTGTGCGTGCGGCTGGTGCGCCACTCGCGTGCCCGCGCGGGGCAGGGCGTCCTCGGCAGCGGGCGGGTGGTGGACCCCGCCGTGGAGCTGGGCTTCGCACCGGCCGCCGAGCTGGACGTACGGCTGCCCGGCGCGGACCCGGAGCTGGCCGAGGTGCTGGAGAGCGTCATGGGCTCCGGGGACTGGACGCCGGCGGCGCGGCTGCTGGCGTTCACCGGCGACGAGTGGGAGCTGCGCTGGCAGCGGGTGCAGACGCTGGCCGGCGCGGCGGCGTACCAGCTCGCGCAGCAGCCCGGCGAGGGCGGGGCGTGGCTGCGGCGCTGGCGGGCGGAGGCGCCCAAGGACGCCGGGGGCGCGGAGGTGATGGCCGAGTTCCTGGTCCGGCGGGCGTGGGCGGCCGGCTCGGCGGCCGACGACTACCGGATCATCCTGGAGGAGGCCCGCACGGTCGCCGAGGAGGCCCGGCTGCTCACCCCCGGCAGCCCCGTCCCGGGCATCATCGAGCTGGCCGTCGCGCGCGGACTGGCCTACCGGCGGCCGGACTTCGAGCAGCTGTGGGCACGCACCGAGGCGCTGGCCCCCGACCACCTGGGCGCCCACCTCGCCGCGCTCAGCTACGCCGGCGCCAAGTGGCACGGCACGCGCGAGGACGCCTACGACTTCGCCGAGCGGGCCGCGGCCTCCGCGCCGGAGGGCAGCCTGCTGCCCGCGCTGCCGCTCTTCGCGGTCTACGACCACCTGCCCGAGGCGAACATGGTCGAGGGTCTCTACCGCAGCGCGGTCGTCACCCAGGCCGTCGCGGGCGCGCTCTACGCGGTGGCGCACGCGCACCCCGGCCACCCGATGCTGCCGCACGTGCGGCACCTGCTGGTGTGGTTCCTGGTCCGGGCCGAGCGCTACGAGGAGGCGCTGGAGCAACTGGCGCACGTCGACGGCCACGTGGGCGCGGTCCCGTGGTCGTACAGCGAGAACCCGGCCGCGGAGTACGCCGTCTACCGGGCGCTGGCGATCGCGGGGGCGGGGGGCGGGCGCAAGGTCCAGGGCGCCTGATCCGCGGCGCCTGATCCGCGGCGCCTGATCCACTGGGGCTGGCAGCACGCCTGACCTGCCCGTAGGCTCCCCCCGTTCTTCGATGAATCCGGGGGGATTCCCATGGGTACAGGACGTGCGCTGCGGACGCTGGCGCTGCTTGCCGGCATCTATCTGATCGGGGTCGTGCTGCTCGCCGCCGTCGGCCTCGCCGACTGGCTCGTCATCCTCGCGCTGCCCGCGCTGGGCGTCGACGGGGTCAAACTGCTCCTCGCCTCCCTGGTGCTGGTCGCGGCCGTGCTCGGCGGGGCGGCGCAGCTGCGGGTCGCTCGCGGGTCCGACGGGCGCGGGGTGCCGGTGACGCCCGAGCAGCAGCCCGAGCTGTGGCAGGCGGTGCGGGCGACGGCGCAGCTGGCGGGCAGCCGCGCGCCGGACGTGATCGTCCTCACCGGCGGGGTGGAGGCCGTCGTCTCCGAGGACTGCCGGCTGCTGGGGCTGCTGCCCGCCACCCGGCGGCTGCGGCTGGGGCTGCCGCTGCTCCTGGGGCTGGACCGGGCGCGGCTCGGCGCCGTACTGGCGGCGGAGTTCGCCCGCTACGGGGCCGGGCCGGCGCAGGCCGCCGTGCGGGGGCGGGACGGCATGGTCCGTATCGCCGCGGCTCTGGAGGAGAACGCCGCGGCGGCCGACAGCAGTTGGAGCCGGGTGCTGCGCACCCACGCCGGGCCCTACCGCCGCTACGCCCGTTTCTGCCTGCGCGCCACCTTCGCCGCCGTACGCGGCCAGGAGGTCGCCGCCGATCTGGCGGCGGTGCGGATCGCGGGCCGGGACACCACCGCCGCCGCCCTGCGAGAGGTCGCCGCCCTGCGCGCGGCCCACGCCCACTACCACGCCGCCTACGCCCTGCGCGCCGCGTCCGTACGGCTGCTGCCGCCGCCCGGTGAGATCCTCGGCGGGCTGCGGCGCTTCCTCGCGGAGGAGGGCAGGCAGGCCGAACTCGCGCTCCTGCGGCAGCAGCCGGCCTGGGAGGAGGTCCGCTCGCCGGACGGGCGCGCCACCTCGGCCGAGCGGGTGTGGCTGGTGGAGTCGCTGGCGGACGACGGCCGCGGGCTGCCCGCCGCCGAGCCGGCCGCGGGGCTGCTGCGTTGCGTCGATCGGCTGCTGCCCTCCGTCGAACGGGCGGTGCTGGAGGACCGGTTGACGCGGCTGGCGCGCGTCAGCTGGGAGGAGCTGGCGGCGGCCGTGATGGAGGAGGAGGCCAAGAGCGGCACGTACGCGCTGCGGAGCGCGGTCGCGGACATCACCGGCCGGCCGACCACGATGGGCGCGGTACTCGACGCCCTTGACGGCGGTGCGCTGGCGGCGCGCTTCTCCCGGGAGGAGTTGCACAGGTCCCTGCTGCTGTACGTGGCCGGCGCGCTGGTCGCGGCGGGAAGGGCCTCGTGGGAGCTGTCGTGGGCGTACTCGGACGCCCAGGCGCCGTGGGTGCGGCTGCCGGCGGGCTGGGATTCCCTGCCGGCGGCGCTGGAGGCGGCGACGTTGCCGGAGGGGGGGACGGGGGCGTTGCGGGGGCTGCTGGTGGGGGCGGTACGGGACACGGCGGACGCGGCGGACGCGGTGGGGGCCGAGGCGGGCGGTGTCTGAGGCCGGTGGCTGCGTCGCCGCCGTGGAATGGAGTGCGCGCGGCGTACGTTCGTACCGATGTCCGCCCTCTCGCCACGTATCGGAGCCACCGGCATGTTCACGAACCGTTCGAAGAGCCACCAGGTGACCGCCGCCGAGGCCCTCCCCGGCCGGCCCGACCCCGCGTTCGAGCTGCCGGAGCGCCACACGGTCCTCGGCAACGCGCTGGCGGGCCCGTATCCGGCGGGGCTGGAGGTCGCGGACTTCGGCATGGGGTGCTTCTGGGGCGCCGAGCGGGTGTTCTGGGAGGCGCCGGGGGTGTGGACGACGCTGGTGGGCTACCAGGGCGGGCACACGCCCAACCCGACGTACGACGAGGTCTGCTCGGGCCGCACGGGGCACACGGAGGCGGTGCGGGTGGTCTACGACCCGGCCGTGACCTCGTACGAGAAGCTGCTGAAGCTCTTCTGGGAGTCGCACGACCCCACCCAGGGCCACCGCCAGGGCAACGACGTGGGCACGCAGTACCGCTCGGCGGTCTACACGCACGGCGAGGCGCAGGCCGCCGCGGCGGCGGCCTCGCGCGAGGCGTACCAGCGGGTCCTGCACGAGGCGGGCCTCGGCGACATCACCACGGAGATCGCCCCGGCCCCCACGCACCCGTTCTGGCCGGCGGAGCCCTACCACCAGCAGTACCTCTCCCCGGCGAAGAACCCGAACGGCTACTGCGGAATCGGCGGCACGGGGGTGTCGTGCCCGGTGGGCATCGCGCCCGCGGGCGACTGATGCGCACGACCCCCTACCGGGTCCTCGGACCCGGCTGGGGGATCGCCATCGACCTCACCGCGGAGGCGGCCCTGACGCCCGCGCCTTCGCTCAACGGCGACAGGCTCGGCGCCAGGATCCGGCTGGACGTGACCCCGATCCGCGACCACCGACCCGCCGACCGCTCGGGGAGGTGTCTCACGCCTGCGGAACTGGGCTGGCTGCGCTACGGGTTGGAGCTGATGTCCACCGACATCGAAGCCACCCTCCCCCCGGACCACCACCTCCTCCTGACGGCCCACCGAGTCCTCTTCCCCGAAACGGACTTCCAACCCAAGGGCCTGGCGGGAGCGATGGCGAAGTGGTGCCAAGAGGAGTTCACCCTCACCCACGACCCCACCACACCCGTCATGTACGCCCCCGACGACCACGAATTCGTCTACGCCTGGGAACCACCCCACCCCGACCGCCGCCTGACAGCGACCCGCCTGACCCACCGGGAGCGCGCTCAACGCGGCGCGCCCGTACGCCTCTTGGGTTCCCCGTAACCGGTCCCACCAAAGACTGCGAGTCGCCCGCCGGCACACCACCGTTTCCGAGAGGGCGGCGGACGCGGGCGGCCTCCGGGGAAAACCGGTGGTCGTGAAGGCGGCGGTTCGCGCACGCTGGGGTGTATGGAGATTCCCCAACGCCAGATCCGGGCCGTCCACAGCGCGGACACCGTCACCGTCTATCAGGCGTACTCCCCCGCGATCGGGCTGGCCGCCGTCCGTGACGGGCGGTTCTCCGACGGGTGGAAGCGGGAGCGGATGACGTGGGTGAAGCCGTCGTTCCTGTGGATGATGTACCGCTGCGGCTGGGGGACCAAGGCCGGGCAGGAGACCGTGCTCGCCGTGGAGATCAGCCGGGGCGGCTTCGAGTGGGCGGTCCGCAACGCCTGCCTGTCGGGTTACGAACCCGGCGTCCACCCCGACCGCGCCACCTGGCAGCGGCAGTTGAAGCGCTCCCCCACCCGCGTCCAGTGGGACCCCGAGCGCGACCTGCACCTGCGTCCGCTCCCCCACCGCTCCCTGCAGCTCGGCCTCTCCGGCGAGGCGGTACGCCGTTACGCCGACGAGTGGACGGTGTCCATCCGCGACGTGACGCCGCTCGCCCACGAGATCCACGCCCTGGTCAAAGCCGGGGAGTTGGACGCCGCGAGCCGCCTACTGCCGCCCGAGCGCCCATACCCGATGCCGGAGGACGGGCAGTCCCCGTAACGGTGGGCCCACGGGCCGCCCTCTTTCTCATCCCCCTCTTACCCGCACCTCACGGAGTCATCAAGATCCGTTCCTAGCGTCATGCCCATGTTCTTCACCTACCTACGGCGCGAGCTGCGCCGTCGCCGGAAAGCCGCCGCCGTCATCGCCTCCGGGCTGGCGCTCGGGATCGGGCTGGTCATCGTCGTGTCCTCCGTGTCCGCCGGGATGCGCGAGGCCCAGGACCAGGTGCTGCACTCCCTCTACGGGGTCGGCACCGACATCACCGTCACCAAGGAGCAGGCCGAGGAGGGCGGCGGCGGACCCCGGCGGTTCACCATCGGGGGCGGAAAGGACGGGGGTACGACGACCCGTACCGACGACAATCTGATGCCCGTCGGCGGCTTCGACAAGCTCGACGCCGACGTGGTGGACGCCATCCGCGGCCAGGACGGCGTCGCCACCGCCGTGGGGGCGCTCGCGCTCAACGACGTGACGTTCAAGGGCGAGTTCAAGCCCGGCGAGATCCAGGGAGTGCCCCAGGGCAAGCCCGGCGAGAAGCCGCAGGGGCGGCAGTTCGTCCAGGGCGGCGGCGCGGACGTGGACGTGGACTCCTTCACCGTGACGGGCGTCGACACCGGCGAGCAGAGCGTCGGCCCCCTCTCCTCCTCCAAGGTCACCGCCGGTACGGGCTTCACAGCCGGCGACACGGACGCCCTCAAGGCAATCGTCGACAGCGCCTACGCCAAGGACAAGGGCCTGAAGGTCGGCGAGACGCTCACCATCAAGGGCAAGAAGTTCGAGGTCACCGGCATCGCCACCGCCGACACCGGCGCCGCCACCTCCCAGGTCTACATCCCCCTCAAGCGCGCCCAGACCCTCGCCGACGTCGACATGAAGGACAAGGTCTCCACCGTCTACGTCAAGGCCGACAGCTCCGAGCAGATCGGCGCCGTGAAGAAGGCCATCGACGCCAGCATCGACGGCGCCACCGTCACCTCCTCCGCCGACCTCGCCGAGCAGGTCTCCGGCAACCTCTCCACCGCCTCCAACCTGGCCGACAACATCGGCCGCTGGCTCTCCGTCGCCGTACTGGCCGCCGCCTTCCTCGTCGCCGGCCTGCTGACGATGTCCGCGGTCTCACGCCGGGTACGCGAGTTCGGCACGCTCAAGGCCGTCGGCTGGCGCAGTGGCCGGGTCGTACGCCAGGTGATGGGCGAGGCGCTGGTCAACGGCCTGATCGGCGGCGCGCTGGGCATCGCACTGGGAGTCGGCGGCGCGTACCTGGTCACGGCACTGGCGCCAAAACTCACCGCAGGCGTGGCAGCGACCGAACGCGGCCCCGGCGGCCCCGCCGCCCGCGCACTGGAGTCAGCGGGCGACCAGATCGAGATCGCCCTACGCGCCCCCGTCACCCTGAACGTCATCGTCCTGGCGGTAGCCCTGGCAGCCGCCGGCGGCCTCATCGCAGGCTGCTTCGGCGGCTGGCGCGCAGCCCGCCTACGCCCAGCAGACGCACTGCGACGCATCGCGTAAGGAACCCAGAGCAAGAACGCCCCCCAAGCGCAACAGGAAGCCGCCCTACCCATGTGAGGGGCCCGGAGCGACGACTCCGAAAAGACGCACCGCAACGCAGGCCCCCGACAGAGCAGCAAATCGACCGATGGCAAGTCAATCCCTATGGCTTTTCGGAGTTGTCGCGGAGAGGCCCCGCCCCAGCGACGCGAAGAAGCCCCGCCCCCACAACGCGAAGAACCCCGCCCACCCCAAGGAGCACCCCGCCATGTACACCCTGACCAGCGTCAGCAAACGCTACCGACGCGGCAAGCAGACCATCAACGCCCTGGACAGCATCGACCTCACCATCGACAGAGGCGACCAACTGGTCGTCCAAGGCCCCACCGGCGGCGGCAAGTCCACCCTGCTGCAACTCCTAGGCGGCCTGGACCGCCCCACCACGGGCTCGATCGTGCTGGACGGCACGGACCTGGCGAAACTCTCGGAGGCGAAGCTGACCAAGGTCCGCGCGACGACCGTAGGCTTCGTCTTCCAGTCCTGGAACCTCATCCCCACCCTCAACGCCCGCGAGAACGTGGAGACCGCGCTGGTCCCCCTGGGCGTACGACCGGGAGAGCGCCGCCGCCGCGCGGCGCAGGCGCTGGAGTCGGTGGGCCTGGGCGAGCGCCTGACGCACCTGCCCGGCGAACTGTCGGGCGGCCAGCAGCAGCGCGTCGCGATCGCGCGGGCGATCGTCAAGGAGCCGAAGGTGCTCCTGGCGGACGAGCCGACGGGCAACCTGGACGAGGACATGCGCGACGAGGTGATGTCCGTACTGGAGTCGCTGTGGCGCGAACGCGGCCTGACGTTCGTGATGGTGACGCACGACAGCGCGATCGCGCGCAGAGCGCCGCGACTGGCGGTGATCCGCAAGGGCCGCATCAAGGTGAGCGAGAACGCGGCGGCCTGAGCCACGCGCCGGCTCCGGGCGGCGGTACGCACCGGAGCCCGCGACCGGTCTCAGCCCAGCTTCGCGGCCTGGGCCGTGATCACCTCGGTCGGCTGGGGGTACGCCTCGCCACGGGTGACCGCCGCGATGTTGAACGACACGAAGGTCGCCAGTGTCGGGCCCTGGCGCAGGACGGTGAGCTTCGTGTCGGCTTCGGTGCCGTCCAGTTTCGTGCTCACCGTCCAGGAGAGGGCGTCCCCACCCGCGGCGGATTTCTCCTCGACGATCTTCGTGACCTGCTGCTTCTCGCCGCCGTCCGACATGGTGAAGCCGCCGGCACACGTGCCGCGCGCCTCGCGCAGGGTGGCGAGGGCCTTCTCGGCGGCGTCGGCGTCGTAGGACGAGAGCGACAGCATCGTCTTGGTGATGTCCATCGAGTCGAGCGTCGCGTCCTCGATCTCCTTCTCCGACATGTCCATCAGGTCCTCCGTCTTCGGCATGCCCTTCTTCGCCTTCGCGGACTCCCAGGTGGCGATCCGATGCACGCTCGCCGCCGGCTTGCCCATCGGCAGCGCGCCCAGCGCCCGGGCGACCGGCTCGCACCCGGGCTTGTCGACGGTGAGGGCGTCGCTGTCGGGGAGGTCGTCCTTGCCCGGCTTCTCGACCTTGTGGTCCTTCACGTCGCCGGCGGCCAGCACGCGCTTCTCCAGCTCGGCGGCGCTGAGCGCCTTCGCGGCCGGCTTGTCGGCCTTCGCCTCCGCGGCGCCTCCCTTCTCCTCGCCGCCGCAGGCGGTGGCCAGCAGGGCGAGGGAGACCGCGGAGGCGGTCAGGACGGTACGGCGGATGGCGGCGGATCGCATGGTGTGTCTCTCCCGGGTGTACGCCCGCGCGCGCTGACATGGCACGAGGGTCGCGGAATGCAGACCTCCGCAACGGTGGCGGGGTTGTACGGAACGATCCTTTCGTGATCTTGTCGTCACCTAAGGCCCCCGAGCCGACGGCAGGGTTTTTCGCTGATGGCAGAGCGCCGGGGCGGGGCGTGTCCCGGGCCTGGAACCTACGCTTGGGGGATGACGAGTCGAGCGCGTGAGCAGGGCCGTGTGGTGCCGATCCGGCCGGTGGGTTCCCCGGGCCCGGCGCGGGAGCCGCTGTGGCGGGACCTCGTGGGCGACGTGCTGCGGCGTGAACGCCTCGACCAGGGGCGGACGTTGAAGGACGTCGCGGACTGCGCGCGGATCTCGATGCCGTACCTCTCCGAGGTCGAGCGCGGCCGCAAGGAGGCGTCCTCCGAGGTGCTGGCCGCCGCCGCCCGCGCCCTCGGCCTGGGGCTCGGCGACGTACTGGCCCGCACCCAGGGCGAGTTGATCCGCCTCACGTCCGCCGCCTCGCAGCCCCGCACCCTCTCCCAGCGCCGCACGGGCGGCTCGGGCACGGTGTGCCTCGCGGCGTGAGGGGCCGCGTCTGTCCACAGGGCGGCCGATCCGGTCCTGACGGCAAGAACGGCGAGAACGGCGAGAACGGCGAGAACGGCGAGCTGACCATCCGGGTCCTCGCGGTCGGCGACCACCGGGACATCTACCGCTAGACCCCGCCCACCGGCGCCCGCCGTGTCAGGACCGTGTCCGCCAGGCCGTAGGCCACCGCCTCCTCCGCCGTGAAGACGCGGTCGCGGTCCATGTCCGTACGCAGGGTCGCCGCGTCGTGGCCGGTGTGGGCGGCGAGGACCTCCTCCACCTGGCTGCGCACCCGCATCAACTCCCGGGCCTGGAGGGCCAGATCGGAGACCGTGCCCTGGCTGCCGCCGCTCGCCGGCTGGCCCAGCAGGACGCGGGCGTGCGAGAGGACCGCGCGCCGGCCCTTGTCGCCGCCGGCCAGCAGGACCGCCGCCGTGGAGGCGGCCTGGCCGACGCACAGGGTGGCGATGGGGGCGCTGACGTAGGTCATGGTGTCGTAGATCGCCATCAGTGACGTGAACGAGCCGCCCGGGGAGTTGATGTAGAAGGAGATCTCCCGCTCCGGGTTCTCCGACTCCAGGTGCAGCAGCTGCGCGATGATCACGTTCGCCACGCCGTCGTCCAGCTCCGTACCGAGGAAGATGATCCGCTCGGAGAGCAGCCGGCTGTAGATGTCGTACGCGCGCTCGCCCTGCGCCGTGCGCTCCACGACCGTCGGGATCGTGTACTGGCCCATGCGGCTCACACCCCCATCCGGCGCCGCGGACCGGCCGGGCGCACCTCGTCGAAGGAGGTGGCCACGTGGTCCACCATCCCGTACTCCAGGGCCTGTTGGGCCGTGAACCACCGGTCGCGGTCGCTGTCGCGGGAGATCGTCCGCTCGCTCTGGCCGGTGTGCTCGGCGATGAGGCGCTCCATCGTCTTCTTGACGTGCGCCAGGTTCTCCGCCTGGATCTCGATGTCCGCCGCGCTGCCGCCGATGCCGCCGCTGGGCTGGTGCATCATGATCCGCGCGTGCGGCAGGGCGTAGCGCTTGCCGGCCGTGCCGACCGTGACCAGGAACTGCCCCATGCTGGCGGCGAAGCCCATGGCGAGGGTGGAGACGTCGTTGGGGATCATCCGCATCGTGTCGTAGATCGCCAGTCCGGCGGTCACCGAGCCGCCGGGGCTGTTGACGACCAGGGTGATGTCGGTGCGCGGGTCCTCGGCGGCCAGCAGCAGGAGCTGGGAGCAGACGCGGTTGGCGGAGACCTCGTCGACCTGGGTGCCGAGCAGGATCATGCGCTGCAGGAGCAGGCGCTCGGCGAGGTGGTCGTCGAGGCGGGTGGCGGGACTGTCGTCGTCCTGCGCTCTCGGGGTGCGGGTGGCGGGCATCGGGCCTCCAGACGGACCGGCGGGGGGCGGCCGGGACCGGCCGCCTGCTCCCACCTTCGGTCCGCCGGGCGGCCCGCGGAAGCGATCTCTGCCGGGGGCAGATTCGCCCACGGCAGAGCGCCCCGGCCCGGGCTACAGCGCGCTGCCCGCCGTCCAGGCCGCCCAGTCCATCGACCAGCCGTTGATCCCGTTGTCCGGGGAGATCGTCCGGTCCGGGGAGTTCTTCACCACGACCAGGTCTCCGATCAGCGAGTTCTCGTAGAACCAGGCGCCCGGCGTGGAGGCGTCGCCCGCGCCCTGCACGTCCCGCAGGCCCACGCAGCCATGGCTGGTGTTGACGTTGCCGAAGACGTCCTTGCCGCCCCAGTAGTTGCCGTGGATGAAGGTGCCCGAGGTGGACAGGCGCATGGCGTGCGGCACGTCGGCGATGTCGTAGTCGCTCTCGCCCTTGTCGTCGACGAAGCCGACGGTCGAGCCGTCCATGCGGGTCTCCTTGAACTTCTCGGAGATCGTCATGGTCCCGTTGTACGTGGGGTTCTCCGCCGAACCGGCGGATATCGGCACGGTCTTGACGACCACCCCGTCCCGTACGACCGTCATCGTCCTCGCCGCGACGTCCACGGTCGAGACCTGCGTGCGGCCCACGGTGTAGCTCACCCAGCGGTCCTGCACGCCCACCACGCCGGGCGAGGCCTCGACGCCGTCGAGGTCCAGGTGGAAGGTGACGCGGGTGCCGGGCGCGAAGTACGTCTGCGGGCGCAGGTCCAGCCGCCGGTCGCCGAACCAGTGCCCGACCAGGCGCTGCCCGCTGCTCGCGCTCGCGGTGATCCTCGACTCGACGAGCGCCTTGTTGACGACCGGCTTGTCGAAGGTGATCGAGGGGTACATGCCGCCGCCGACCGTGGCGCCCTCGATGTCGGACTGGAAGTGGCCGATGAAGCTGCCGGCCGCCGAGACGGTGGAGAAGTCGGAGTGCGAGGTGGATATCCGGCCCCGGCCGTCCTTCGCCTTCGCGACGAGGCTGTAGTCGGTGCCGCGCCGCAGCGCGCTGTCGGGCGCCCAGCTGCGGCCGTCGGCGGCGACCGTGCCGGGCACCTCGGTGCCGGCGGCGTCCTTCAGCACGACCCCGGTGAGGGTGCCCTTGGCGACGGTGACCTTCGTGCCCCGGTTGATGCCCACGTTGCGGGCGCCGTCCTCGGGCGTGACGGTGATGACGGAGTCCGGCGCGCTCTCGGGCTCGGCGGGCTTCCCCGCTTTCCCGCCCTCCTCGCTCTTCCCGCCGGCGAGCTGCTGGTGCGCGGAGCCGGCCGCCTCGTCGGTGCCGCCGCAGGCGCTCAGGAGCAGGGCGCTCCCGGCGGCCAGCGCCACGGCGGCGAGGAGGGACCTGCGGGGGGTGCGGTGCGTGCGGGGGGTGTTCAACTCGGTCTCCGAACTTTCCAGGGGCAGCTAAGTGTACGTACGTCCCATTAGCCGCCTTACGTTCCTGGATGTGCTCAACTATGCATTACCTCACTGCGAGTTGAGATGTTTTGACCGCTATAGACCGAATTCTCCACCCGGTACGCTCAGTCCCTCGGACCCGGCAGACAGGAGGGAAGCGCCGATGTTCCACCGCGTCATCGTCATCGGGGGAAGCGTCGCGGGGCTGCTGGCCGCCCGCGCGCTGCGCGACCACGCGGAGCACGTGACCGTACTGGAGCGCGACCGCTATCCGGGCGGACCGGACGCCCGGCGCGGAGTGCCCCAGGGCCGGCACGTCCACATCTTCGTCACCGGCGGGCAGCGCGCGCTGGAGACCCTGCTGCCCGGCAGCGCGGAGGCGCTGGCCGCCGCCGGAGCCGTACGCCTGGAGCTGCCGCGCGACCTCCTCAGCTGCGCCCGCAACGGCTGGGAGCGCCGCTACCCCGACGACCGCCACCACCTCCTCAGCTGCACGAGGCCCCTGCTGGAACAGGTGGTCCGCCGGCAGGTGCTCGCCGCCTGCCCCGCCCTGGAGGTGCGCGAGGACTGCGCCGCCACCGGCCTGATCGGCGACGGCACCGCGGTCACCGGCGTGCGCACCGCGGCGGGCGACCTCACCGCCGACCTGGTCGTGGACGCCTCGGGCCGCGGCTCGCGCTCCCCGCAGTGGCTGGCCGAGCTGGGCCTGGCAGTCCCGCGCGAGGAGCGGATCGACGCCGGCCTGGCCTACGCCACCCGCCTCTTCCGGCTGCCCGCCGGCACCGCCCCCGACCACGGCGTGTACGTCCAGCACACCCCCGCCTCCCCGCGCGGCGGCGCCTTGCTGCCCGTGGAGGGCGGCCACCACCTGGTGACGCTGATCGGCGTCGGCGGCGACCGGCCCACCACCGACGCCGCGGACTTCCTCCCCTTCGCCCGCTCCCTGCGCGACCCCTACCTCGCCCGCCTTCTCGCAGACGCCGAACCGCTGACCCCGGTCCACGGCTCCCGCAGCACCGTCAACATCCGCCGCCGCTACGAGGAGACCCCCGCCCCCGGCTTCCTCGCCGCCGGGGACGCGCTGTGCGCGTACAACCCGGTCTACGGGCACGGCGTCTCCATCGCGGCCCTGGGCGCGGCGGCCCTGCGCCAAGCCCTGGACGCGGGCGCGCCCTCCGGCGCGCGGCTGCAGGGCGCCCTCGCCGGCACCGCCGACCGGGCCTGGCTGCTCGCCTCCGGCGCCGACCTGCCCTACGACCCCCAGGCCCCCGCCCCGGGCCGGCGCGAGCGCCTCGGCTCCTGGTACGCGCAGCGCTTCCTCGACCGCGCCGCCCACGACCCGGCCCTGGGCGCCGCCTACCGCGACGTGTTCTGCCTCACCGCCCCGCTGGAGCGGCTGGCCGCCCCGAGGCTGGCCCTGCGCACCCTGCTGCTCCCGCGCCGGGCCGGCGGCGAGGCACCCCCGCTGGAGGTGGGGACCCCCGGCTGAGCGCCCCGTCAGCGCAGTGCGCTGCCCGCCGTCCAGGTCGCCCAGTCCGTGTTCCAGCCGTTGAGGCCGTTGTCCGCGGCGATCGTCTTGACGGTGGCGCCGCCCTTGACGACCACCACGTCGCCGACGAGGGAGTTGTCGTAGAACCAGGCACCGTCCGCCTGCGCGTCCGCACCGCCCTTGGTGTCGAAGAGGCCGACGCAGCCGTGGCTGGTGTTGAGGCTGCCGAAGGTGCTCCTGGGGCGCCAGTAGTTGCCGTGGATGAAGGTGCCGGAGTCCGACAGGCGCATGGCGTGCGGGACGTCGGGGATGTCGTAGTCGGCGGTGCCCTTCTTGTCGACCAGGCCGACGGTGGAGCCGTCCATGTGCATCGAGGTGTGCTTCTCGGTGATCGTCATGGCGCCGTTGTACGTGGGGTGCTCGGCGGAGCCGGCGGAGATCGGGATCGTCCGCACCACCCGGCCGTCGCGTACGACGGTCATCGTCTTGGCCTCGGTGTCCACGGTGGAGACCTGGGTACGGGCCACGGTGTAGCTGACGACACGGTCGGCGGTGCCGTGGACGCCCGGCGCGGACTCGACACCGCGCAGGTCCATGCGGACGGTGACCGTGGTGCCGGGCGCGAAGTAGGTACGGGGGCGCAGGTCCAGGCGGCGGTCGCCGAACCAGTGGCCCACGACCTGCTGCCCGTCGCTCGCGGTGACCTTGACCGCGGCCTCGACGGCGGCCTTGTTCCGTACCGGCTTGTCGAAGCTGACCGAGGGGTACATGCCGCCGCCGACCGTCGCGCCGGCGAGGTTGCCCTGCAGGTCGGCCAGGAGGACGTGCGCGGCGACGGTCGTGAAGGCGGCGGACTCGGTGACCACCGCGCCGTTCGCGGCGCGGGCGGTCGCGGACAGGCGGTAGGCCGTGCCGGGCTTCAGCACCTTCTTGGGCGTCCACCGCGCGCCGTTGGCCGATATCTCGCCGGGGACCTCGCTGCCGTCGGCGGCGGTGAGGGTCACCTCGGTCAGGGCGGCGTCCTTGGCGGTGGCCTGGAGGGCGCCGGAGGTGCGGACGTCGCGGGCGCCGTCGCGGGGGGAGAGGGTGATTCGGGGGGTGGCGGCGGGCTTGGCGGGGGCGGGCTTCTCCGCCGCGCCGCCGGCCGCGGGCTGCTGGGCCGTCGCGGTGGGCTGGGGCGCGGTGGGCTGGGGCGCGTCGGCCGCCAGGGCCGCCGTACCGCCGCACAGGCAGAGGATCAGAGCGCCTCCGGCGGCGGCGGTGCTCATCGCCAGGAGGTGCTTGCGTCGGTTTGCGTGGGCGGTCACGGCGTCTCCGTCTTCGTTATCGGCCAGTTACTTAACTGTACGTACGTCCGAATACGAGAAAAGACCTATCTTCTGCCCGATTCTGTGCGCTTTGCCACCTTGTGACCCGGAGCACGTCCGGACCTGCGAAGGGTCGGCCGCCGGGGGCAACTCCCCGGTGGCCGACCCTTGCTCGGACAATCAGGCGCTCAGGCGCTCAAGTGCTCAAGTGCTCAGGCCAGCGGCCCCGTCACCGACTCCGCCGCCGCCACCAGCGCGCCGGTCCGTACGAACGCGTCCGCCGCCGCCAGGTCCGGCGCCAGGAAGCGGTCCCCGCCCGGACCCTCGACGCCCGCCTCGCGCACCGCCGCGATGACGGCCGCGGACGCCGGGGCGGGGACCAGGCCGCTGCGCAGCTCCAGGGCACGCGTGGCCGCGTACAGCTCGATGGCGATGACGCGCGTGAGGTTGTCCACGGCGGTGCGCAGCTTGCGCGCGGCCGACCAGCCCATCGAGACGTGGTCCTCCTGCATCGCGGAGGAGGGGATGGAGTCCGCCGAGGCCGGGACCGCCAGGCGCTTGAGGTCGGAGACCAGCGCCGCCTGCGTGTACTGGGCGATCATCAGCCCGGAGTCCACGCCGGGGTCGGCGGCCAGGAAGGCGGGCAGGCCGTGGCTGCGGTTCTTGTCCAGCAGCCGGTCGGTGCGGCGCTCGGAGATGGAGGCCAGGTCGGCCGCCGCGATGGCCAGGAAGTCCAGCACGTAGGCGACGGGGGCCCCGTGGAAGTTGCCGTTGGACTCCACCCGGCCGTCGCGCAGCACGATCGGGTTGTCGACGGCCGCCGCCAGCTCGCGCTCCGCGACCGTACGGGCGTGGGCCGCCGTGTCGCGGCCGGCGCCGGCGACCTGGGGGGCGCAGCGCACGGAGTAGGCGTCCTGGACCCGGGGGGCGTCATCCTGGTGGTGGCCGGTCAGGCCCGAGCCCTCCAGGACCTTCAGCATGTTCGCGGCGGAGGCCGCCTGGCCCGGGTGCGGACGCACGGCCTGAAGCTCGGGGGCCAGCACCTTGGCGCTGCCCAGCAGGGCCTCCAGCGTCAGCGCGGCGGTGATGTCGGCGGAGGTCTGCAGCCGGGCGAGGTCCGCGAGGGCCATGACCAGCATGCCGAGCATGCCGTCGGTGCCGTTGAGCAGCGCCAGTCCCTCCTTCTCGCGCAGCTCCACCGGCTTGATCCCGGCGGCGGCGAGCAGCTCGCCGGCCGGGCGCACGGTCCCGTCGGGGCCCTCCGCCTCGCCCTCGCCCATCAGCGTCAGCGCGCAGTGGGAGAGCGGGGCGAGGTCGCCGGAGCAGCCCAGGGAGCCGTACTCGTGGACGACGGGCACGATGCCGGCATTGAGGACGTCCGCCATGGTCTGCGCGACCTCCGGGCGTACGCCCGTGTGGCCCGAGGCGACCGTCTTCAGCCGCAGGAACTGCAGCGCCCGCACCACCTCGCGCTCCACCCGCGGCCCCATGCCGGCCGCGTGGCTGCGGACGATGTTGCGCTGCAGCTGGGCGCGCAGCTCAGGGCCGATGTGGCGGGTGGCGAGGGCGCCGAAGCCGGTGGAGACGCCGTAGACCGGCTCGGGGCGCGCGGCGAGGTCGTCGACGATCTTCCGCCCGGCGGCCAGCGCCTCGACGGCCTGCTCGGACAGCTCCACCCGGGCGTTGCCCCGGGCGACGGCGATGACGTCGTCGGCGCTCGCGCCGGTGGTGCCGAGGACGACGGTGGGAAGGGTCTGCATATCCATATTCAGAGACTGTAGAGACTGAATCGATAAGTGTCACCAGTGGGTGGCGCCGGTTACCTCTCCAGGCTACCGGGGGCGGTGTGACGCCGGTCACCCCCTCCGTTCGCCGGCGCTCACACGCCCGGCGCCCACCCTCCCCGACGTGCGCGGAAGCGCCGGCGCTCCCCGGTCGGCCTCGGCGGCGCGGCGCCCTCCTCGTCCACCAGCCGCACCACCGCCTCGTCGCGCCCCGCCACCACCGGCCGGCCCGCCAGCGCCGCCTTCGCCCGGTACTGCGCCGCGTCCGCCAGCCGGAAGAGCCGCAGCGCGGTCCGTACGGGCCCGATCGGATCCCCCGTCGAGGCGATCCCGCAGCTCACGCCCCGGCCCAGGTCCCACTCCCCGGCGCGTACGCACAGCTCCTCGGCCGCCTTGACGAACTCGTCCGCCGCCGGGCCCACCGCCAGCAGGCAGAACTCGTCGCCGCCCAGGCGCGCGGCCAGGGCGCCGGGGAGGCCGGCGCCGTAGAGGGAGAGCAGGTTGCCGAAACGTTCCAGCAGGTGGTCTCCGCTGGCGTGCCCGAGGGAGTCGTTGACCTGTTTGAGGCCGTTGAGGTCGCAGACCGCGAGGCTGACGACCGTGCCCCTGGCCCGGTGCTCGTGCAGCGCCTCCTCCAGGCGCAGGTCCACCGCGCGGCGGTTGGCCAGCCCGGTGAGCGGGTCGGTGAACGCCAGGCGGCGGGCCTCCTCCAGGCGCTCGTTCTGCGCCACCCCCGCCGCGATCACCGAGGCCAGCGCGGTGGCGTACGCCGTCTCCGCGCGGTCGAAGACCGGGGCGCCGGGCGGCCTGGCCACGTACAGCTGCCCCCAGGCCCGCTCGTGCACGACGATCGGCGCGACCACGCAGCAGCCGCGGCGCCTGCGCCGCAGCGCGGCGCCCCGTGCCAGGGGGTCGGCGGCCACCGCCACCCAGGCGGGGTGCTCCGGATGCGGGTCGGAGCCCAGGAACTCGGCGATCTGGGGGAAGTCGTGCACCGGGTACGACTCGTCGCCCGGGTACTCCTCCTCCCCCGGCGCCAGCTCCCCCGTGTTCACCAGCACCCGCAGCCGCCCGCGCTCGCGCTCCCACACCGACACCGCGGCGAAACCGCCGTCCAGCGCGAGCCGCGCACCCTCGGCCGCGGCGCGCACGGTGTCCTGCGGGCCGTTCGCGGCGGCCATCGACTGGGCCATCTCGGCCATGCGGCGAAGCCGCGCTTCCGGTTGCACGGGGTCCAGCGTAGGGAGGACGGGGCTTTCCGCGCCTGAGCGATGCTCTCGATCCGGCCAGCTGGCGGTAGATGCTGTCCGGCGCGACAGCGCTTCTTGTACGGATCCCGCTCTGGTCATCCGGGGGGCCGCGGGTTACGTTAGCGGTCGTTAACTTTATGGTGTGGAGGCACTCTGATGAGCGATGAGATCCGCTACGGCGACCACGTGGCCGTCCTCCGGCACGAGGACGGGCACGTCGCCGAGCTGCGGCTCGACCGGCCGGGCGCGATGAACGCCGTCTCCACGGAGATGGCCCGCTCCCTGCGCGCCGCCACCGACGCCCTCGCGGCCGACTCCGGTGTGCGCGTCGTGGTGCTGACCTCCAGCGCCGAGCGGGCGTTCTGCGTCGGCGCGGACCTCAAGGAGCGCAACTCCTTCAGCGATGACGACCTGCGCCGCCAGCGGCCCCAGACGCGCGCCGCGTACACCGGCGTGCTGGAGCTGCCGATGCCGGTGGTCGCCGCGGTGCACGGCTTCGCGTTGGGCGGGGGGTTCGAGATCGCGCTCTCCTGCGATCTGATCGTGGCCGACGCCACCGCCGTGGTCGGCCTTCCTGAGGTCACCGTCGGCGTCATCCCCGGTGGGGGTGGTACGCAGCTGCTGCCTCGGCGGGTGGGGGCTGCTCGCGCCGCGGAGCTGGTCTTTACCGGGCGGCGGGTTGAGGCCGCGGAGGCGCTGGCGCTGGGGCTCGTCGACGAGGTGGTGCCCGCGGGGCAGGATCGGGAGGCCGCGCTTGCGTTGGGGCGGCGGATCGCCGCCAACTCGCCGGTGGGGGTGCGGGCTGCGAAGCGGGCTATGCGGGTGGGGTTCGGGCTTGAGCTCTCTGCGGGGCTGGAGGTGGAGGACGCGGCTTGGCGGACTGTGGCCTTTTCCGGGGATCGGGCTGAGGGGGTTGCTGCGTTCAACGAGAAGCGGGCGGCTCGGTGGCCGGGGGTGTGAGGGTTCGCGTTCGCTTGGGGGCGGGGCTTCTTCGCGTCGCTGGGGCGGGGCCTCTCCGCGACAACTCCGAAAAGCCATAGGGATTTACTTGCCATCGGTCGATTTGCTGCTCTGTCGGGGGCCTGCGTTGCGGTGCGTCTTTTCGGAGTCGTCGCTCCGGGCCCCTCACACGGGCTGCCGGGTGCGGGTGCGCTTCGGAGACTCCTCTCCTTACGCCCTTACGCCCTTACGCCCTTACGCCCTTACGGCTGTTGGTCCGTTGGGCGGCGGGAGAGCATCCAGGGGGTGACTGTGCCCAGGCCCCTTACCGAGCGTTGCCACATGGGTTGGAGGCCGAAGCGGTACGTGGGGGGTTCTCGGCCCTCGTCGTGGGCGGTTTTTGCCGCTACCGAGGCCTCTGCTTCCGAGGTGGGGGCGTCGCCCTCGCGGATCAGCTCCTCGGCGAAGTCGCCGTCCACCAGTACGGCGTCCTTGGGGGCTATCGAGGTGAGACGGGAGGCCAGGTTCACCGTGGTGCCGAAGACGTCGCCCATGCGGGTGGTGACCGCGCCGAAGGCGATGCCCACGCGCAGCTCGGGCATCGTGGGGTCGTTGGCCAGGGTCTCGATGAGGCGCAGGCCGATCTCGGCCGCTGTGCCGGCGTCCTCGGCGGCGAAGAGGATCTCGTCGCCGAGGGTCTTGATCAGGCGGCCCCCGTTGGCGGCGACCAGGTCGGCGCAGGTGGTCTCGAACGCCTCGACCAGCTCGCCCAGCTCCTCTTCCTCCAGCCGCCGGGTCAGGCGGGTGAAGCCCACGAGGTCCGCGAAGCCGACCGCCCAGCGCCGGTCGACCATGTCCTTGTCCTCGGAGGCGCTGATCACCCGGCCGGTGGCGGCGGCGAGCTGGCGGCGCCAGACGTAGACGATGAACTCCTCCAGCTCCGGCAGCAGCAGCTCCACCAGCGGATACGTCATGTCCATCCGGGTCATGCCCGGCTCCTGGGGCTCGGTCAGGCCCTCCAGGAAGGAGTCGATCTGCCAGTCGGCGAGGCGGGCGGTGGTCTGGCCGGTGGAACGGGCGACCTGCACGGCCATCGACTCGCTCAGCAGCCCTGCCTCGACGAGGCCGGAAAGGCGGCGCAGGGCGAGCACGTCGCCCTCGGTGAGCGCCTTGGCCTGGCCGATGTCGGGGAAGCCCATCGCGCGCCAGAAACGGGAGGCCAGCTCCATCGGGACGCCGGCGGCGCGGGCGGCCTGGAAGGGGGTGTAGCGGCGCTCGGAGCCGAGGATCAGCTTCTCCAGCCGCTCGGCGTCCGCAGGGATGTCCGTCGGGGCTTCCCCGGTGACGGCGTCCGCGCCGGAGACGTGGTCGTCGACGCTCACCGCCTCACCCCTGTCCGTTCGCCGTGCACAGCCCTTCCGTCCCTCGGTCCCACCGCCCACACGGGTCGGCGGACCCCACGATACGGGAAGTGTGGGACACCTCACGTCGGGGCGGGAGGTCGGCCTCACGGGGGACTTCGCGGAGGACTTCGCGGGGATGATGATCACTGTCAGTGGTCGCCGGCAGCTTTCCCCACCTCCAGCCCACCCGGCGCTTGAGACGCAAACCCGCACACCCCGGGGGCCCCACCCCCACACCCAGCCCGTCCGGCGTTTGAGGACTCCGGACGAAGTCCGGAGCGCGTCAGCCGGCGCGGCTGGACCTGCTGCTCGCCGGGGAGCCACCCGCCGCGCGCCGCGCTAGCGCAGGTGGACGATGTCGCCCGCGCCCACCGGCTGCTGGACCCCGCTCGCGGTAGCGAGCACGAGGCGGCCGTCGCCGTCCACCGCCACCGCCTCGCCCAACAGCGCCGCGCCGCCGGGGAGTTCGGCGCGCACCTCGCGGCCGAGCGTCGCGCAGCCCGCCGCGTACGCCTCCAGCAGTCCGCTCGCCGCCGCGTCGCCGTCCGCCGCGCGCCAGTCTCCGTACCACTGCTCCAGCGAACGCAGCACGGCCCGCAGGACGGGGTCGCGGTCGGTGACGGGGGCGCCGGCGAGCGCGAGGGAGCCCGCGGTGGGGACGGGCAGCTCGTCCGCGCGCAGGGTGACGTTGATGCCCATGCCGAGGACGACCGCCGGACCGTCCCCGGGCCCTTCGGACGGGGAGGGCCGCGTCGCCGCCCGTTCGGCGAGGATGCCGCCGGTCTTGCGCTCCTCGCCGTCGACCGTGACGAGGAGGTCGTTGGGCCACTTCAGCGCGGTGTCGACCCCGGCGCTGCGGGCGAGCGCGCTCGCGGCGGCAACGCCCGCGAGCAGCGGCAGCCACCCCCAGCGCTCCACGGGCACGCGGTCGCCGGGCCGCAGCAGCACCGAGAAGAACAGCCCCGACCGCGCGGGCGCCGTCCAGCTCCGCTCCAGCCGCCCCCGCCCGGCCCGCTGCTCCTCGGCGACGAGCACAGTCCCCTCCGGCGCCCCCTCGAGAGCACGGAGCACGAGGTCGGAGTTGGTGGACCCGGTCCGCGCCACGACATCGAGGGAGGTCCACAGCCCCCCCGGCCGCACAAGCGCCTTACGCAGCGCACCGGCGTTGAGCGGCGGACGGTCGAGATCGGACCAGGGGCTGGCAGTCATGGGGTCCAGCGTAGGCCGGTGGACGGCTGCAAGGGCGAGCGGAAGTCCCCTGCGCGCGAGCATGCCCTCCAGTGCGGCACGGCCTTGCTGCCACTTCATGCGCTGCTCCCCCTTTCGAAGGTGCCGAGTGGGACCGTGGGCCGACTGCGGACAGAGGCGAGGAACGGGTCCGCACCCGGCTCGCGCCAGCGGTCGGACGGCACCCGATGGATGTTGACCTCCCGGCCCAGCAGGCGCTCGGCCTTGCGCGCGGCCTCGTACAGTTCGTCGGCGTCGACATCTCCCACGACGAGGACATCCACATCGTTGGGCACTCCGCCTCGCTCTCCCGAGTAACGGGCTGCCCAGGAGCCGTAGATGTGGGCTTCCTCCACACCGGTCAGTGGCAGCAGCAGATCACCGAGCACTGCGATGGGGCCGTAGGTGAGGGCGAACAGCTCGGTCAGCGGGCCGGCCAGCCGACCGGCGGTGTTGGCGCGTAGGAGACGGAGGTTTCCGTGGCGGCGCGCAGTGATCAGATCCGCCTCGGCCAGTCGGTCCGCCTCGCGGCTGGCGGTAGCGCCCGAGACGCTGAAGCGCGCGGCCAACTCAGCGAGCGACGCTTCCTCCTGCGGGTGCAGGTACAGCCAGGCCAGCAACTCCCCCTGGAAGGGAGTACGGAGGAGCGGCAGCAGCGCCGGTGGGGGTCCTCTGTACGTCACCGGCCCGGTGTGGTCAGCGATCTCTCGGTGAGGGATAGCCCGCGGACGGTCTCGCAGAGTTCCGCGAAACGGGGGCCCGACTGGCGTAGGGGGGTGAGGGGCCAGTAGGGGCGGCCTTCGATGAAGGGGACCACCAGGGGGTCGCCCTCGGCGTCCTGGTCGAGCCAGCCGTGTAGTTCCGCGGTGCCGGTGGGGGCGGGGAGGTTGGCGGGGACCCGGATTCTGGTGAGGAGGCCGGGGTCCGGTTCGCGGCTGCGGGTGGTGCCGGTGGGGGCGAGGGGGAGGACGGCGATCGGCTCGTCTTCGAGGGTGCCGTGAGGGTGGTAGAGGACCAGGTACGCCTCAGGCTGCGGGCCGGTGCGACTGTGCAGGAGTACGTAGCGGAACGAGCGGCCGACGGGGGCCTGTGAGGCGCGCGAGAACAGCCGTACGGCGACGACGCCGGCGGGGACGTGGAACAGGAGAAGACGGAGAGCGGTGAAGCCGTTGAGTGCGGCGATGATCGCGAGTACCAGCCTCGATTCCCCACTCGCGAAGAAAACGACGGCTCCCATGACGGCGATGGCTCCGCTGACTGCGGTGTTCAGAACGGACGACACCCTCAGCAGCGGTCCTATCCGCCACCAGGGGGCCGTACGGGCCGCGCCCTTCGCGGAGGGCGGACGGCGGATCGCCCCCTGGCGTTCGGCGGCGGCGGCCAGGACGGCGTAGCTCCGGGAGGCGGAACCGCGGAAGGCGTACCGGACACTCGCACGGGAGAGCAGTTCCTCGTGGCGCGCCTGCTCCCGACGGCGCCGGGCGCGGATGCGGCGGACCGTGCCACCGACCACCGCGACGGCCACCAGGCCGAGGCCCGTCATCCCGACCACGTCGTAGACGGTGTGGGCGGGAGTGCCCTCGCCCTCGCTGTTGTAGAGGTCGCCCTTCCAGGGGCCGTCCGCGACCATCCGGCCCACGCCGAAGCCCTCGACCGAGGGGTTGACGTCGCAGGCGAAGTCAGTGGTGCGGCGGACGTACTCACCCGGCGCGGTCCAGCTGCCCCGGCAGTGGCCGTGGCCGTCGTCCGAGGTGATCGCCACACCGATCATGGGATCGTGGTCGGCGGCCTCCCAGGCCACGATGCTCAGGCCCATGAGGACGACCCCCACCAGCGCTACCCACCGGAACACCCAGCGGGGGCGCGGGGCCTTGGCAGCCGGCGCCGACTGATCGGCGGGCGGCGGCAGTACGGGGGCCCGCTCTTCTTCCCCCGGGACGGCGTCCCGTATGTCCTCAGTCACTGCATCCCCCGTCCCGGGACAGGCCGCGGACCCTCTCGCGGAGGCCGGCGAAGTGCGGGCTGTGTGACTGGCGCAGGGGGGTGCGGGGCCAGCAGGGGCGGTTCTCGATGAAGGGGACCACGAAGGGATCGCCCTCGTGGTCGTGGTCCAGCCAGCCGCGCAGTTCCACGGTGCCGGTGGGGGCGGAGGTGCCGGCGATGTTGAGGGGCAGGATCGCAACGGGTTCGTCGTCGGGGGCGCCGTGGAGGTCGTACAGGACCAGGTACGTCCCGGGGCCGTGCAGGAGGACATAGCGGTACGCCGGACCGGCGGGGGCCTGCGCGGCGCGGGAGAACCGCCGCGCGGCGGCGACTTCGCCGGGGAAGCGGATCAGGGCAGCCCCAAAGGGGCCGAGACCGAAACACATACCCATGAATACTGATCTCACATCAAAGCCGAACCCTGCGAAAGACGCGATCGCGCTGATGAGCCCCCCGAGGGCAGCGCCGACAACGGCCAGCAGGATGCCTACGGTAACCGCCTGCCACAGCATGGGGGTGCGCCACCAGGGGGCTGTACGGAGCGCCCTCCCCGGCGAGGCGGGAGGACTGGCCGCACTCCGGCTTTCGGCCGCGGCCGCCAGGGCGGCGTAGTCAAGCGGCGTACGGGCGCGGAGGGTGTCCGGGAAGGAGGGGAGCGAGCGGAGTTCCTCGCGGCGGTCCACCCCCGCGGGCCCCGGGCACCCGGTCAGGCCCGCCTGCTCGGCCACCCGCAGCACCTGTCGACGCTGGCCGCGCATCCGGCTGGGACCCGCCCACACGAAGGGAGCACCACCGGGGGCCGCCACCACCCCGCCCGGCCGGCGGGGGTGCGGGCGCCACCACACAGTTCCCCCGGCGGCGATCTCGGCTATCCGCTCGGCGTTCCAGCGCAGGGCGTACATGCTCAGCACCCGAAGCATGCCGTCGTACGGATCGCGCAGTACCAGCAGGCCGGCGCAACTCCCCGCGTTCGGCACCGCGGCGCAGGCCAGCCAGGGGCCGGCGTGCAGGGCGTGCTCGACGCGTCCGCCTATCACCCGCGCGGCGATCCCGAAGGGAACGAGAAGCAGCAGCGCAACGAGGAAGAGGACCCCGGCGGCCACCGCCAGTGGATTCGACCCCGTCGCGCCCGCCACCACCCCCAGGGCCAGGCCGACGCCCATCGTCGCGCCTATCGCGCTCCACCATCTGCCCACCGCCCGGCGCGAGCGCGCCAGTGCCTGCGGGACGCCCTCCACCCGGATGGCGACCCCGTGCGGGCCGCCCACCACGACGGCATCGCGTATGTCCTCGCCCACCCCATCCCCCATCCCCCATCCCCCATCCCCCATCCCCCATCCCCCATCCCCCGATAATCACAGTATTGGGGGGAGGCGGGAGAGGTGTACAGGCATCGACCGGAGGCGGTGCGGCGGGAATTCGACGCTCCGGAGAGGGGCGCCCCCCGGAGCGGAGAGGGCTTCGATGTGTCCAACGCCGCATGCCGCAGGCCGTTACTCGCAGCTACCCTACGTATGAGTAGCCCGCCCCACAGACGAGCGCACAGGAGCTGCATCCCATGTCAGAGCCGCAGGGCCGTAACGAGGTTGCCGTCGACATCCACACGACGGCCGGCAAGCTCGCCGATCTTCAGCGGCGGATCGACGAGGCGACGCACGCCGGGTCCGCGCGGGCCGTGGAGAAGCAGCACGCCAAGGGCAAGCTCACCGCGCGCGAGCGGGTGGAACTGCTCATGGACGAGGGCTCGTTCGTGGAGTTCGACGAGTTCGCCCGGCACCGCTCCACCGACTTCGGCATGGCGGCCAACCGCCCGTACGGCGACGGCGTCGTGACCGGCTACGGCACCGTCGACGGGCGGCCCGTCGCGGTCTTCTCCCAGGACTTCACCGTCCTGGGCGGCTCGCTGGGCGAGGTCTTCGGGCAGAAGATCATGAAGGTGATGGACTTCGCCCTCAAGACGGGCTGCCCGGTCGTGGGCATCAACGACTCCGGCGGCGCCCGCATCCAGGAGGGCGTGATGGCCCTGGGGATGTACGGCGAGATCTTCCGCCGCAACGTGCACGCCTCCGGGGTGATCCCGCAGATCTCCCTGGTCGTGGGCCCCTGCGCGGGCGGCGCGGTCTACTCCCCCGCGATCACCGACTTCACCGTGATGGTCGACCAGACCTCGCACATGTTCATCACCGGTCCCGAGGTCATCAAGAGCGTCACCGGCGAGGACGTGGGCTTCGAGGAGCTGGGCGGCGCGCGTACGCACAACGCCGTCTCCGGCGTGGCACACCACATGGCCGGGGACGAGAAGGACGCCGTCGAGTACGTCAAGGCACTGCTGTCCTACCTGCCGTCCAACAACCTCACCGAGGCGCCCGCCTACCCCGAGGAGGCGGACCTCGACGTCACCGACGGCGACCGGGAGCTGGACACCCTCGTCCCGGACTCCGCCAACCAGCCCTACGACATGCACACCGTGATCGAACACGTGCTGGACGAGGGCGAGTTCCTGGAGACGCAGGCGCTCTTCGCGCCCAACATCCTCACCGGCTTCGGCCGCGTCGAGGGGCACCCGGTGGGCATCGTCGCCAACCAGCCGATGCAGTTCGCCGGCTGCCTGGACATCAACGCGAGCGAGAAGGCGGCGCGCTTCGTGCGCACCTGCGACGCCTTCAACGTGCCGGTGCTGACCTTCGTCGACGTCCCGGGCTTCCTGCCCGGCACCGACCAGGAGTACGACGGCATCATCCGCCGGGGCGCCAAGCTCATCTACGCCTACGCGGAGGCCACCGTCCCGCTGATCACGGTGATCACGCGCAAGGCGTTCGGCGGCGCGTACGACGTGATGGGCTCCAAGCACCTGGGCGCCGACCTCAACCTCGCCTGGCCCACCGCCCAGATCGCGGTGATGGGCGCGCAGGGCGCGGTGAACATCCTGCACCGCCGCACGCTGGCCGCGATCGAGGACCCGGCCGCGCAGGAGGCCAAGCGCCTGGAGCTGCTCGCGGACTACGAGGACACCCTGCTCAACCCGTACACGGCGGCCGAGCGCGGCTACGTGGACGCGGTGGTCATGCCCTCCGAGACGCGCCGCCAGATCGTCCGGGGGCTGCGGGCGCTGCGCAACAAGCGCGAGTCGCTGCCGCCGAAGAAGCACGGCAACATCCCGCTGTAGGCGGGGAGTCGGGGGCAGGCGGTCGGTCGGTCGGGCCGTCCGGGAGCAGAGGGAGGCGCAGGCATGAGCAGCGAGACGTTCCGGGTGGTACGGGGCAATCCCACGCCCGAGGAGCTGGCCGCCGCACTGGCGGTGGTCCGGCTGCGGGCGGCCGCGGGCGACGGCGGCGGCGGGTCCGACGCGCGTGGTACGGACGAGTGGGCGGGGCCCCGGCGGCTGCTCAAGCGGCGGCTGCCGCAGCCGGGGCCGTCGTCGTGGCGGACGTCGTACTGGCCGGCGTGAGCTGAGCCGGTGTGAGCTGAGCCCGCGCGAGCCGAGCCCGCGCGCGCCGAGCCCGTCCCAACCGGCCCGAAGCAGACGGCTGTT
Organism: Streptomyces polyrhachis; assembly: GCF_042663125.1. NCBI lineage: Bacteria > Bacillati > Actinomycetota > Actinomycetes > Kitasatosporales > Streptomycetaceae > Streptomyces > Streptomyces polyrhachis. Next base: position 102,040 of record NZ_JBHSZO010000004.1, read on the forward strand.
GGATCACATCCCGTAAAAACCCGCACGCACGTTCCCCCGGTCGTGGATCATTCTCTGGGCCGCGCCACTCCCCCGGCGCCCGGCCGCCACCGACCGGAGGAGCGATCGTGAACGCCGTGGACCTGGGTCGACTCCAGTTCGCCGTGACGGCACTCCTGCACTTCTCGTTCGTCGTGCTCACCCTGGGCCTCGCGCCCGTACTGGCCTGGCTCACCACCCGCGCCGCCTGGGCGCGCGACGCGGACAGGCGGGCCGTCCTGGAGCGGATGGCGCGCTTCTGGGGACAGGTCTACGTCGTCAACTACGCGCTGGGCATCGTCAGCGGACTGGTGATGGAGTTCCAGTTCGGCCTGAGCTGGACCGGCCTGTCCCGCCTCACCGGCGACGTCTTCGGCCGGACGCTGGCACTGGAGACGATCCTCGCCTTCTTCCTGGAGTCCACCTTCCTCGGCGTGTGGATCCTCGGCCGCGGGCGGCTGCCCCGCTGGGCGCACGTGGGATCGTTCTACGCCGTCACGCTGACCGCGTACGCCTCCGCGTTCTGGATCATGGTCACCAACGGCTTCCTCCAGCACCCCGTCGGCTACGCCCGCCGCCCCGACGGCACCATGCGCCTCACCGACCTCACCGCGCTCCTGGGCAACGAGGGCGCGCTGCCCGCCCTGATCCACCTCGCGACGGCGGCCCTCGCGGTGGCGGGCTTCCTGATGGCGGGCGCGAGCGCCTGGCAGTTCCTGCACGGTACGAGGGACCCGGAGGTCTTCCGCCGCTCCCTGCGCACCGGCGTGGTGGTGGGCCTGGCCGGGATCTGGCTGACGGTCGGCGACGGCTTCGCCCAACTGCGGTTCGTGGAGAGCCAGTCGGGCAAGAGCGCGGCGATCCACGGGGACACGGCCGCCCTCGCCCGCATCCAGGCCGACCTGGCGGAGCGCCTGGGCCCCGGCGAGCACGCACCGCCGGCCTGGCTGGCCCACGCCTACAACGGCATGCAGTCCATCGGCTACCTGTGCTGGCTGATCGCGGTGGTCGCCGCCTGCTTCTTCTTCCGCCGCCGGATCGAGCGCAGCCGCGTGCTGCTGCGGATCCTGCTGTTCGCGGTCCCGCTGCCGTACGTGGCGGTGCTCTGCGGCTGGCTGATCCGCGAGCTGGGCCGCCAGCCGTGGGCGGTGTACGGCCAACTCACCGTCACCGACGCCCTGTCGGACGTCTCGGCCGGCTCGATGCTCTTCTCGCTGCTGCTCTTCGCCGGGGCGCTGGGGGCGCTCGCGGTGACCGACTGGCTGCTGATCGCGCGGCTCGTCCGGCGCGGAACGGACCGGATGCTCCTCTGGACGACGGAGGACGAGGAAGCGGCGCGCGTCGCCCCCAAGGACCCTGTGAAAGAAGGGACTTCGCACTCGTGGACGTCATCTGGCTGACCGTGCTGGGCTTCCTGCTCGCCGGCTGGTTCGTGCTCGACGGATACACCCTGGGCGTCGGCATGCTGCTGCGGCGGCTCGGCCCCGAGGCCGGGGAGCGCCGGCTGCTGCTGGCGGGGGTGGGTCCGTACTTCCTCGCCGGCGAGGTGTGGCTGGTGGTCTTCGCGGGCGTACTCCTGGCCGCCTTCCCGGAGTTGGAGAAGGAGCTGTTCACCTCGCTGCGGCCGGTGGTCGTGGTGCTGGTGGTGTGCTGGGTGCTGCGCAGCTCCGCGCTGTGGCTGCGCCTGCGCCGCGACGGCGCCGGGTGGCAGCGCGGCTGGGAGCGGACCCTGGCCGGGGCGAGCGCGGGTCTGGCGGCGTGCTGGGGGCTGCTGCTGGGCAACGTGGCCCAGGGGCTGCCCGGCCGGGGCGCGTTCGCCGCGCTCACCCCGCTGCCGCTCGCCTGCGCGCTGACGCTGCCCGTACTGCTGGCCGTGCACGGGGCGACGGTCGGCGCGGCCCGTACGACGGGCGCCCTGAGCCTGCGCGCGGGCGCACTGGCCGGCCGCCTCGCCCTCCCGGCGGCGGGGCTGCTGGGGTGCACCGTGCTCACGGGTGCGCTCACGGCCGTACTCCGGGAGGACGCCGTGTCCGCGCCCCTGCCGGCGCTGGTGTGCGCGCTGGCCGCGGTGGCGGCGCTGGCCTGGGCCCGCACCCCCCTCGCCGGCACCGCGCACACCGCCGCGCTGCCCGCGACGGCGCTGGCGGCGGCGGCTCCGGCGCTGACGGTAGGCATCGCCGCCCACGACTCCCTGACCGCGCTGGCGGCCCCCCGCGACGCCCTGGACTCCCTCGCCCCCGCGCTGCTCCCGGCGCTGGCGCTGGTCGTGGCGGTCCAGGCCGGGGTGCTGTGGCTCTTCCGGGGGCGGGCGGACGGGCGCTCGACGGTGTTCTTCTGAGGCGGGCGGGCAGAGGGGGCCGGCAGGGGTGCGGCCAGAGGGCGCGCCGTCCCCGTTCGGGCTAATTGAGTACGGATACTCAGGCCCCGCCCCCGTCCCACCCCGCACCATCGGACGCATGCTGTGGTCCGACCCCTCCGACGAGCCCTCCCAGGAGCTGCGCGACGCGCAGGCGATGCTGCGCCGCGCTGGCCTGGTGCTCGCCTTCGCGGCGATCGTCGTCGCGCTCGTCGCGGTGCTCGGCCTGCTCTGAGGGATCGGGCGCCGCGGCCTCCCCCGAGACGCCCGAATGACACGACCCCGCAAGCGCGAGCACCCCCGCACCGCCTACGCTCAGGCCCCATGACCGCCCGGAAACTCATCCTCGCCTCCGCCTCCCCCGCCCGCCTGGAGCTGCTGAAGCAGGCCGGCTTCGATCCGCACGTCCTCGTCAGCGGCGTCGACGAGGACGCCGTCACCGCCGCCGACCCCGGCGAGCTGGCCCGCGTCCTCGCGGAGGCCAAGGCCGCAGCCGTCGCCGGGCGGCCGGAGGCCGAGGGCGCGCTCGTCATCGGCTGCGACTCCGTACTGGAGCTGGACGGCGAGGCGCTGGGCAAGCCCGCCGACGCCGAGGAGGCCGTCGCCCGCTGGAAGGCGATGCGCGGGCGCTCCGGGGTGCTGCAGACCGGGCACTGCCTGATCGACACCGCGAGCGGGCAGCGCATCTCCGCGACCGCCTCCACCACGGTGCACTTCGGCGAGCCGAGCGACGCCGAGATCGCGGCCTACGTGGCCACCGGCGAACCCCTCCACGTGGCGGGCGCGTTCACCCTCGACGGCCGCGCGGCGCCGTTCGTCGACGGCATCGCGGGCGACCACGGCAACGTCATCGGCCTCTCGCTGCCCCTCTTCCGCCGCCTGCTGGGCGAGCTGGGCCTGTCGGTCACCGAGCTGTGGGTCTGAGGGGCCGCCTGGTCCGTTACGAAACGGCCGGCACCGCCGGCGGCGCGTCCCGTACGTCGTCCGCCGGCGCCGGCCCGTAGGCCAGGACCGTGAAGACGACCAGCCCGCCCACGACGGCGAGCAGCGCGAAGGCGCCCCAGCCCACCAGGGCGGCGACCACGACGGCGAGCAGCGCGTGCACCACCGCCACCGAGACGAGCAGCAGGCGTACGAACCGCCCCGCCGCCGCCTCCCGCAGCGCCAGCCGCAGCGCGAACACCCCGGCCACGCACAGCAGTCCGCCCGTCAGCAGGCCGCCGCCGCGCACCACGCCCGACATCAGCCCGGTCTCCAGCCCGTCCAGCGACATGTTCTGCCGGTCGAGGAAGTCGGCCATCACCCACTGCACCCCGGCGATCCCGACGCCCTCCAGCATCAGCGCCACCCCGGTCACCACAGCCATGACCCGTCTGAGCGTCACCCCGGCACCTCCCTCTCCCCGTTCCCTTACCGTCCCCCGCACCGCCCGGAACGCTACTGAGCGGTACCGCTCCCGGCAAGGCGCGGGGCACGCGAAGTCAACGGGCAAAGATTCGCCGCCCGGTTAGTAGGGGTTCCACAAAGCAACCCCGCCGAGGGGGCCCTCACAGTGGCGAGACCTTGACCACACCCGTACCGCGCACACAGTGGCCGCTCCCGGGCGTACCTTGGGAACTTGAGGTCGTGCGGCCGTGCCCGCACCCCGACTCACCCTCCGTGTGGGCAAGCTCACGCCCCGGTCCGCCTCGGCGCGGTGTGTCCTCACTACCTAAAATCACGGGTGTTCCTAGGAGGGAGCCAACGTGCGCAAGGTGCTCATCGCCAACCGAGGCGAAATCGCTGTCCGGGTCGCCCGCGCCTGCCGGGACGCCGGGATCGCGAGTGTGGCCGTCTACGCCGAGCCGGACCGGGACGCGCTGCATGTCCGCGCCGCCGACGAGGCGTTCGCACTGGGCGGTGACACCCCGGCCACCAGCTATCTGGACATGGCCAAGGTCCTGAAGGCGGCAGCCGACTCGGGTGCGGACGCCGTCCACCCCGGTTACGGCTTCCTGTCGGAGAACGCCGACTTCGCGCAGGCGGTCATCGACGCGGGCCTGACCTGGATCGGCCCGCCCCCGCAGGCCATCCGCGACCTCGGCGACAAGGTCGCCGCCCGGCACATCGCCCAGCGCGCCGGCGCCCCGCTGGTCGCCGGCACCCCGGACCCGGTCTCCGGGGCCGAGGAGGTGGTGGCGTTCGCCCGCGAGAACGGCCTGCCCATCGCCATCAAGGCGGCCTTCGGCGGCGGCGGTCGGGGGCTGAAAGTGGCCCGTACGCTCGACGAGGTGCCGGAGCTGTACGAGTCGGCGGTCCGCGAGGCGGTCGCCGCCTTCGGCCGCGGCGAGTGCTTCGTCGAGCGCTACCTCGACAAGCCGCGCCACGTCGAGACGCAGTGCCTGGCCGACTCCCACGGCAACGTGGTCGTCGTCTCCACCCGCGACTGCTCGCTGCAGCGCCGCCACCAGAAGCTCGTCGAGGAGGCGCCCGCGCCGTTCCTCACGCCCGAGCAGAACGCCGAGCTGTACGCGGCGTCCAAGGCCATCCTGAAGGAGGCCGGCTACGTCGGCGCCGGCACGGTGGAGTTCCTGGTCGGCACGGACGGCACGATCTCCTTCCTGGAGGTCAACACCCGCCTGCAGGTGGAGCACCCGGTCACCGAGGAGGTCACCGGCATCGACCTCGTGCGCGAGATGTTCCGCATCGCGGACGGCGAGGAGCTGGGCTACGGGGACCCGGCGGTGCGCGGCCACTCCTTCGAGTTCCGTATCAACGGCGAGGACCCGGGCCGCGGCTTCCTCCCGGCGCCCGGCACGGTCACCCGGTTCGCCCCGCCGTCCGGCCCGGGCGTACGCCTGGACGCCGGCGTGGAGTCGGGCTCGGTCATCGGTCCGGCCTGGGACTCCCTGCTCGCCAAACTGATCGTCACCGGCGCCACCCGCGAGCAGGCGCTGCAGCGCGCCGCCCGCGCGCTGGCGGAGTTCGAGGTGGAGGGCATGGCCACGGCCGTCCCCTTCCACCGCGCGGTGGTGGCTGATCCGGCGTTCGCCCCCGAGGTGGCAGGCGACCCCTTCACGGTGCACACCCGGTGGATCGAGACGGAGTTCGACAACACGATCGCCCCCTTCGCCGGCGCCGGGACGGACGCCGAGGAGGAGTCCGGCCGCGAGACGGTGGTCGTGGAGGTCGGCGGCAAGCGCCTGGAGGTCTCCCTCCCGGCCGGTCTGGGCATGCAGATGGCCCGCACCGCCGCGGCGGGCGGCGCGCGCCCCAAGCGCAAGGCGGTCAAGAAGGCCGGCGCCGCGGCCTCCGGCGACACCCTGGCCTCCCCGATGCAGGGCACGGTCGTGAAGGTCGCGGTCGAGGAGGGCCAGCAGGTCAGCGAGGGCGACCTCATCATCGTCCTGGAGGCGATGAAGATGGAGCAGCCCCTCAACGCCCACCGCTCCGGCACCGTCAAGGGCCTGGGCGTCGAGGTGGGCGCGGCCCTGACCTCGGGCGCGGCGATCTGCGAGATCAAGGACTGACGGCCGTACGGCAGACGAGCCCCCCGGTGCACTCGGCACCGGGGGGCTCGTCGTGTGCACAACTGTCGTACGACTACGCCACCGACCGCGAAACCCTTGCTCCACCGGCCGGTTGTACGGTACGGACCCCCGCGGCCCCCGCGCTCACCGCCGCCGGGGCGCCAGGTCCGCCACCGCCGCCGCCCGCAACTGCGGGGCCGCACCCGCCCCGTTGGGGCGGACCCGGCGCTGGCCCGGCAGCGCGACCTCGCCGCGCGCCATCCGCGCCGGGCGCGCCTGCTCACCGGGGAGCTGGGCCGAGCCCGCGACGGAGATCTGCACCCCCTGGTCGGCGAGCGCCTGCAACTCCGTGGCGGCACGCTCCTCCCCGGGGGGCGGCTCGTCCGTCACCAGGCGCGTGATCACGTCCGTGGGCACGGTCTGGAACATGGTGTCCGTCCCCAGCTTGGTGTGGTCGGCCAGGACCACCACCTCGGCCGCCGCCTGCACCAGCGCCCGGTCCACGCTCGCGGAGAGCATGTTGGACGTGGACAGCCCGCGCTCGGCCGTGAGGCCGCTGCCGGAGAGGAAGGCGCGCGAGACCCGCAGCCCCTGCAGGGACTGCTCGGCGCCGCTGCCCACCAGCGCGTAGTTCGAGCCACGCAGCGTGCCGCCGGTCATCACGACCTCGACACGGTTGGCGTGGGCCAACGCCTGCGCCACGAGCAGGGAGTTGGTGACCACGGTGAGGCCCGGCACCCGGGCGAGACGACGCGCCAGCTCCTGCGTCGTCGTCCCGGCGCCGACCACGACGGCCTCGCCCTCGGAGACGAATCCGGCCGCGATGTCGGCGATCGCCGTCTTCTCCGCGGTCGCTAGATGGGATTTCTGCGGGAAGCCGGACTCGCGGGTGAACCCACCCGGCAGCACCGCACCGCCATGCCGGCGGTCGAGGAGTCCTTCGGCCTCCAGGGCCCGTACGTCGCGACGCACGGTGACTTCGGAGGTCTGGACGACACGGGCTAGCTCCCGGAGGGATACCGCCCCGTTGGCGCGCACCATTTCCAGGATCAACTGACGACGTTCTGCAGCGAACACAAAACTGACGGTAACGCGATCGACCGACTTGTTTCAGCTCTTTGCGCCGATTAGCGAAAGCTGTCCATACCGCTTGACCGATGATGGTATACGCGCCGCAAGACCGCCCGGAAACCCGTGCGCAGTCGGCTCGGAGCTACGACTGCAGCTTGCGTCCGTGCAGTTGGCGGGCCACTTCGGCGATCGAACCCGACAGCGAGGGATAGACCGTGAAGGCGTTCGCGATCTGCTCCACGGTCAGATTGTTGTCCACCGCGATCGAGATGGGATGGATGAGTTCACTCGCACGGGGAGCGACGACCACCCCGCCCACCACGATTCCCGTCCCCGGCCGGCAGAAGAGCTTCACGAAACCGTCGCGGATGCCCTGCATCTTGGCGCGCGGGTTGCGCAGCAGCGGCAGCTTCATGCCCACCGCCTCGATCCGGCCCGCGTCGATGTCGGCCTGCTGGTAGCCGACGGTGGCGATCTCGGGGTCGGTGAAGACGTTGCCGGAGACGGCCTTGAGGTCCAGCGGGGTGACCGAGTCGCCCAGGAAGTGGTACATCGCGATCCGGCCCTGCATCGCGGCGACGGAGGCGAGCGCGAAGACGCCCGTGACGTCACCGGCGGCGTAGATGCCGGGGGCGGACGTACGCGAGACGCGGTCGGTGACGATGTGGCCGGAATCGGTCAGCCCGACACCGGCCTCGGCCAGGCCCATGCCGTCGCTGTTGGGGATGGCGCCGACGGCCATCAGGCAGTGCGTACCGGAGATGGTCCGCCCGTCGGCCAGGGTGACCTCCACCCGGTCGCCCACCCGCTTGGCGGAGGCGGCGCGCGAGCGGGCCATGACGTTCATGCCGCGGCGGCGGAAGACGTCCTCCAGCACGGCGGCGGCGTCGGGGTCCTCGCCGGGCAGCACGCGCTCGCGGCTGGAGACGAGGGTGACCTTGGAGCCGAGCGCCTGGTACGCGCCGGCGAACTCGGCGCCCGTGACGCCGGAGCCGACCACGATCAGCTCCTCGGGCAGCTCCTCCAGGTCGTAGACGTGCTTCCAGTTCAGGATGCGCTCGCCGTCGGGCAGCGCGTCGGGCAGCTCGCGCGGGGTGCCGCCGGTGGCGACGAGCACGGCGTCGGCGACCAGCTCGCGCACGGTGCCGTCCGCGGCGGTGACCGTGACCTGGCGCGAGCCGTCCGGGTTCTGGGTGGGGCCGACGCGGCCGCGGCCGCGCAGCACCTTGCCGCCGGCGCGGGTCACGGCGGCGGTGATGTCGTGCGACTGGGCCAGCGCGAGGCGCTTGACACGCCGGTTGACCTTGCCGAGGTCGACGCCGACGACCCGCGCGGACTGCTCCAGCGGCGGGGTGTCGTCGGCGACGAGGATGCCCAGCTCCTCGTGCGAGGAGTCGAAGTTCGTCATGACCTCGGCCGTGGCGATGAGCGTCTTGGACGGCACGCAGTCGGTCAGCACCGACGCGCCGCCCAGGCCGTCGCAGTCGACGACCGTCACCTCCGCGCCGAGTTGGGCCGCCACCAGGGCAGCTTCGTATCCGCCGGGTCCGCCACCGATGATCACGATCCGAGTCACGTACCCCATTGTCCCGTACGCACCCCGCCGCCTCCGCCCGGGGGGCGCCGTACGGGGGCGGGCGGCGGCGCGGCGGCGGACGCGGGGAGTCACCGTCCGTACGCCCTTCGCACCACCCGAGCCGCCAACCCACTTCTACGCGCGTAGGATCAGCGCCGTGAACGCATCAGTTTCCTCTGACCCCAAGGGCGCGGCCAAGGCCGCAGCCGAAGAGCTGCGCCGGATCACCGGCGCCGAGACCCACGACGTCGCGCTCGTCATGGGCTCCGGCTGGGTGCCGGCGGCGGAGGCGCTCGGCGTGCCCGAAGCCGAGTTCCCGGTGACCGACCTGCCCGGTTTCCCGGCGCCGTCGGTCGAGGGCCACGCGGGCACGGTCCGCAGCTACCTCGTCGGGGACAAGCGGGTGCTGGTCTTCCTGGGCCGCAGCCACTACTACGAGTCGCGCGACGTGGCCGCCGTCTCCCACGGCGTGCGCACCGCCGTCGCGGCGGGCTGCGGCACCATCGTGCTGACCAACGGCTGCGGCGGCCTGCGCGAGGGCATGCGCCCCGGCCAGCCGGTGCTGATCAGCGACCACATCAACCTGACGGCGACCTCCCCGATCGTCGGCGCGAACTTCGTGGACCTCACCGGCCTCTACTCCCCGCGCCTGCGCGAGCTGTGCAAGGAGGTGGACCCCACCCTGGAGGAGGGCGTCTACGTCCAGCTCCCCGGCCCGCACTACGAGACCCCGGCGGAGATCGAGATGATCCGCCGCCTCGGCGGCGACCTGGTCGGCATGTCCACCACGCTGGAGGCCATCGCCGCCCGCGAGGCCGGCGCGGACGTCCTGGGCATCTCCCTGGTGACGAACCTCGCCGCCGGCATGACGGGCGAACCCCTCAACCACGAGGAGGTCCTCCAGGCCGGCAAGGACTCCGCCGCGCAGATGGGCGCCCTCCTCGCCGACGTACTGCCCCGCCTCTAAGCGAAGCCCCCACCCCCACCCCGGCCGGCCCCCGGAAAGGACCACCCCCGTGGCAGAGCACGCAGACCTGAACTCCGAGGCGGCGGCCTGGCTCGCCGAGGACCCGGACCCCGAGACGCGCGCCGAGCTGGCCGCGCTGATCGAGGCCGGTGACGCGGAGGCGCTGGCGGACCGTTTCGCCGGGACGCTGCAGTTCGGCACGGCGGGACTGCGCGGCGAACTGGGCGCGGGCCCGATGCGGATGAACCGCGCGGTGGTCATCCGAGCGGCGGCGGGCCTGGCCGCGTACCTGAAGAAGCAGGGCGTGCCCCACAACACCCCAGACGCCGGACTGGTGGTCATCGGCTACGACGCCCGCCACAAGAGCGACGAGTTCGCCCGCGACACCGCCGCCGTGATGACCGGCGCCGGCCTGCGCGCCGCGCTGCTCCCCGGCCCGCTGCCCACCCCGGTGCTGGCCTTCGCGATCCGCCACCTGGGCGCGGTCGCGGGCGTCGAGGTCACCGCGAGCCACAACCCGCCGCGCGACAACGGCTACAAGGTCTACCTGGGCGACGGCTCGCAGATCGTGCCCCCCGCCGACGCGGAGATCGCGGCGGAGATCGAAGCGGTGGGCCCCCTCGCCACCGTCCCCCGCCCCCGGTCCGGTTGGGAGACCCTGGGCCAGGAGGCCCTGGAGGCGTACCTCGACCGGGCGGCCTCCGTCGTCGCCCCCGGCAGCCCCCGCGACCTGCGCGTGGTCCACACCGCCCTGCACGGCGTGGGCGCCGAGACCCTGCGCGAGGCGTTCGTACGGGCCGGCTTCGACGCCCCGATCCCGGTGGCCGAACAGGCCCTCCCCGACCCGGAGTTCCCCACCGTCGCCTTCCCCAACCCGGAAGAACCCGGCGCGATGGACCTGGCCTTCGCCACCGCCCGCGCCCACACCCCCGACCTGATCATCGCCAACGACCCCGACGCCGACCGCTGCGCCGTCGCGATCCCCGACGCCCAGGCCCCCGCCGGCTGGCGCATGCTGCGCGGCGACGAGGTGGGCGCCCTCCTGGCCACCCACCTGGTCAACAAGGGCGCCCGGGGCACCCTGGCCGCCTCGATCGTCTCCTCCTCCCTCCTCGGCAGAATCGCCGAAGAAGCAGGACTGCCCTACGAGGAGACCCTGACCGGCTTCAAGTGGCTCTCCCGCGTGGACAACCTCCGCTTCGGCTACGAGGAGGCCCTCGGCTACTGCGTGGACCCCGACGGCGTACGCGACAAGGACGGCATCACCGCGGCCCTGGAAATCGCGGAACTGGCAGCAGAGCTGAAGTCGGAGAACCGCACCCTCCAGGACCTCCTGGACGACCTGGCCCTCCGCCACGGCCTGCACGCAACCGACCAGCTCTCGGTCCGCGTGGAAGACCTCTCCCTGATCGCCACCGCGATGGACCGCCTCCGCACCCACCCCCCCACCGAACTGGCGGGCCTCCAGGTAACCACCGCAGAAGACCTGGCCAAGGGCACAGACCTCCTCCCCCCCACAGACGGCCTGCGCTACCACCTGTCAGGCGACGACACCCGAGGCATCGAAAAAGCCCGAGTGATCGTCCGCCCCAGCGGCACAGAACCCAAACTGAAGTGCTACCTGGAAACAGTGATCCCGGTCCCCACCCCCACCGACCTCCCCGCAGCCCACACCCGAGCAGCAGAAACCCTGGCAGCAATCAAAAAAGACCTGGCCCAGTCAGCGGGAATCTAAAGAAACCCACCCAAGCACAACGGAAACGGCCCGACCCCAGCGAGGGGCCCGGCTCGAGAACGCCCCCAAGCGCAACAGGAAGCCGGCCGCCGGTGTGAGGGGCCCGGAACGACGACTCCGAAAAGACCCTCCGCAACGCAGGCCCCCGACAGAGCAGCAAATCGACCGATGGCCAGTACATCCCTATGGCTTTTCGGAGTTGTCGTGGAGAGGCCCCGCCCCCACGACGAAGCAGCCCCCCGTAGAGAGGCGCAGCCTCACCGCCCCCCGAACCCCGCAGCCAACGGCATCCGCAACCCCAACGGCGGCGGCGCAGCCAACGCATCGGTCACAGGCCGACTGAAGTCCCGCTCGAAAAGACACCCCACCACGAAGTCAGCGGCCAACGCGGTGACTTCCCCCCGATGCTGAGCAAGCGCATGCCCATCGGAGTGCACCTCAAAGCGGCACACATCCCGATTCCCCTTCTTCACCCGCTCGGCAAGCCGATACGACACCTCAGGCCCGACATACGCGTCATCGGTCCCATGAACGATCAGCACCCGCCGCCCACCCAACTGCTTGACCGGCTCCTCGCCCACCGCGCCCGCAGGCAGCCACGGCGCCAGCGCCACCGCGCACACCACAGCCGAATGCCCCGCGGCCCGCAACGCAGCCCGCCCACCCATATCGACCCCGACGAGCGCCACCGGCACATCCCCGTGCCGACGCACGACCTCGTCCACGGCCCACAGCGCGTCCTGGACGGGATCGGCGTCCTCCCCGTTCCACCCGCGCATGCGGTACCGCACCACGTGCGCGGCGAGCCCGTCCTCCCCGCCCGCCCGCACCAGCCCCCGGGCCAGCGGCAGCAGCGCCGCACCGGCCCGCCACGTGGAGCGCCGTACACCCAGTGCCTCACCGGCGGGCAGCAGCAGGACAACCCCCTGCGGCGCACCCCCCGGCCCCAGGGGCCGGCCAAGCGCCGCCTTGCGGGAGCGGCCCGCGACCTCGGAACGCGTCAGCATGGCGCCACCCTGGCAGATGCCGCCACCTTGCGGTACCCGTCGGAGGGAACCTCCCTCCCGCCCTCGCACGCCCGTACCGGCGTACACCTGGACCATGCTCCCGAACCGCCCGCCGAACCCCCATCTCTACGCGCGTAGCCCTGCTGGCGCTATGGTGCGGGGATGAAGAGCGAGACCCTGGGGGTACCCACCCCCGAGCAGATCAAGCGCGCCCCCAAGGTGCTGCTGCACGACCACCTCGACGGCGGGCTGCGGCCCAGGACGATCGTGGAGCTGGCCGCCGAGGGCGGCTACACGCAACTGCCCGAGACCGACCCGGAGAAGCTCGGGACCTGGTTCCGGGAGGCCGCCGACTCCGGCTCGCTGGAGCGGTACCTGGAGACGTTCGCGCACACCTGCGCGGTGATGCAGACCCGCGAGGCGCTGGTGCGGGTGGCCGCCGAGTGCGCGCAGGACCTGGCCGCCGACGGGGTGGTGTACGCCGAGGTGCGCTACGCGCCCGAGCAGCACCTGGAGGGCGGCCTGACCCTGGAGGAGGTCGTCGAGGCGGTCAACGAGGGCTTCCGCGAGGGCGAGCGCCGCGCGAAGGAGCAGGGCCACCGCATCCGCGTCGGCGCGCTGCTCACCGCGATGCGCCACGCCGCCCGCGCGCTGGAGATCGCCGAGCTGGCCAACCGCTACCGGGGCGAGGGGGTCGTCGGCTTCGACATCGCCGGCGCGGAGGCGGGGCACCCGCCGACCCGGCACCTGGACGCCTTCGAGTACCTCAAGCGCGAGAACAACCACTTCACGATCCACGCCGGCGAGGCCTTCGGGCTGCCGTCGATCTGGCAGGCGCTGCAGTGGTGCGGCGCGGACCGGCTCGGGCACGGGGTGCGGATCATCGACGACATCGAGGTCGCGGAGGACGGCAGCGTCACCCTCGGCCCGCTGGCGGCGTACGTGCGCGACAAGCGGATCCCGCTGGAGATGTGCCCCTCGTCCAACCTGCAGACCGGGGCGGCGAGTTCGTACGACGAGCACCCGATCGGGCTGCTGCGCAAGCTGCATTTCCGCACCACGGTGAACACCGACAACCGGCTGATGAGCGGGACGAGCATGAGTCGGGAGTTCGAGCACCTGGCGGAGGCGTTCGGCTACACGCTGGACGATATGCAGTGGTTCACCGTCAACGCGATGAAGTCCGCGTTCATTCCTTTCGATGAACGACTCGCCATGATCAACGAGGTCATCAAGCCCGGTTACGCGGAGCTGAAGTCGGAATGGCTTTTCCGCTAGGGGCCGTTGACCTGCACCGCAGTGGAATCTGATCACTGATCCTATGAACACGCGATGGGGCCGTACGGGTAGAACTCCCGGCGGCCTCGGGGTGTTTGGGGCGGCGCGGCGTTTTGCAATTGACCGCGCCCCGTGCTGCTAGCTTCGGAAAAGTCCGAGGCGGAAACGGGGACTTCCGGCCCGCCTCGGCGAGACGCGCTGTTCCAGGCGACTTCCAGCCGACGAGGACGAGGATCGAATTTCCATGAAGACCCGCAGGATTCTGGGTGCCACGCTGCTCGGTGCGGCCTTCGCCGCCGTGTCGGCGGGCGCCGCCAACGCCGCGGACACCCCGGTCGCACTGCCGAAGATCGATGTCACCGGTCTCGGTACGACCATCAGCCTCCCCGACGCGCTGCTGAGCGAGACCGACGGCCTCACCGACGTCGCCGGCCTCGACGAGGGCACGCTGACCGAGGTCACCGAGCACCCCGTCCACACGGTCGCCGACCTGGGCGACGCGACGCTTGAGGACGTCGCCTACGCCGACCCGTCCATGACGGTCGACGGCCTCTACGAGAACCTGGGCGGCCTCACCCGCTGACGCACGACCGCGAGGGCCGCGCCCCCCGTCCGGGGGGCGCGGCCCTCGCGCGTGCGCGGTCACCGGGGCGGCGTCGCACCGCCCCCGCCCATGCCGCCGTCCTTGCCGCCGTCCTTGCCGAGCTGCTCCTTGACCTTGGCCTGCGCGGTGTCGACGTGCTTGCGGTACTTGCCGTGGGTCTTGCGGTCGACCAGGTCCCCGGCCTTGTCGACGGCCTGCGAGACGTGCTTCTCGTGGCCCTTCAACTTCTGCTTGAGCTTGTCGATCATGGACATGGTGGCTCCTTAGCTTCCTGCCCCCTCCAGCATCCCGACTCCACGCCGGAACTGCATCCGCATCCCCCGGACCTGCGGTTTCCCACAGCTCCCGCCCATGAGCCTGCCCACACCCGCGCCCGCTATCCCCGCTGGGGGGATCACGTACGGGTGGCCGTGCGCGCCGCCCTACGACCGCGTCGCGGTCGCGCACCCCTCGTCCGAGGCCGCGCCGCCCCCTCTGATCGAGGTGCTGCGGTCGTACGGGTCGACCTCGGGACCGTCGCTCCTGGCCGCCTGCTCCGTGCCGAACGGAGGGGTGAGGTAGCCGGTGGGTGCGCCACAGCCGCCGTTGGTCATGTCGACCTTGTACGAGACGAGGGAGAAGGTCCCCGGCTCGGTGATCACCTTCGAGGGGTCGTCCCAGTTCAGCACCACCTCGCGCCGCACGATCGTCCGGACGACCTCGTCGCCGCCCGCCGCCGGCGCGACGGGGTACACGTACGTGACGTCGCCGGCCACCTGGAGCGCGCCGCGCTCGCCCTCCCGGTACGTGAGCCGGCCCCGGGTCTTGACCACGTCCCCGACGAGGCGCGTGTGGGAGGGGTCGAACCGGCTGAAGAGCAGCAGCGGGTCGTCCTGCGCGCTCGGCGCGCGGAACGCCGCCCGGAGGTAGGACTGGACGTCCTTCTGGTGCGGGCTGATCAGCGCGGTCGCCTTTCCGGGACGTCCGCCCCGCAGCACCTCGGGATCCAGGCTGGCGGCAGCGAGGAAGTCCCGGGTCCGCCCCAGCGCCCGTGCCACCTGCGCCCGGTCCATCCAGCCGGTCGCCCTGGCCTCCGGCACTGTGATCCCGGCCGCGCCGTCCGACCAGCGGGCGGCGGGCGAGCCCCTGAACGGGTCGTCGGGCGTGGGCCGTTGATCGCTCTCCGCAGGGGGCGCCTGGCTCGGGCGCTCCGACTCCGCGGCGAGGGGCGTGCCGGCCGGGCCGCCGTCGAACCAGCCGACCACCCGCCCCGGGTCCAGCGCCACGGCCAGCAGCGCCACCGAGGCCAGCAGCCCGACCGCGTACCAGCCCCTCTTCCGGCCGGGCCGGGCCGGCGGGTGCGGGCGCCGCACCTGCGCGCCCGCGGGCTCCTCCCGCAGCCGCTGCCTCTCGCTCCTGACCCACGCGGACGGCTCCCTGGGAGCGTCCGCCGTACCGGCTGCCGCATCCCGCAGAAAGCGCTCCCATTCCTCGTCAGGCACGGACGAACCGCCCTGACCCCCACCCGTCTTCACACCGGACTCCCTGCCTAGCGAACCGCTCCCGTCCCCGCTCCGGGGCGCGTCGCATGATGGCACGGCGTCCCGCGGCGCCCACCGCCCGGCCCGGGACGGAAACCCGGTGGCGCTCCCGGGCCCGCAGCCGCGATCATGCGGTTCATGAGTGAGCAACCCGAGCGGTGGACCCAGGCGAGCGTCTACCCCGATATGTGGACCGATCCGGGCGATGATCCGCGTGAGAGCGAAGGGGCGCCGCCCGAAGGGGAGTTGGCGACGCTGCAGGACTATCTGGCGAACTACCGGATGACCCTGCTGATGAAGTGCGAGGGGCTCACGCCGGAGCAGTTGGCGATGCGGTCGGTGCCGCCGTCGACCATGTCGCTGCTCGGGCTGGTCCGGCATCTCGCCGAGGTGGAGCGGGACTGGATCGGCTGGCTCGGCCACGAGCCGCTGCCGAAGCTCTACGGCGTGCGCGACGGGGACTTCGACGGGGCCGTCGCCGACCAGGCCGTGGTCGACGCCTCCTACGCCGACCTGAAGCGCGAGCAGGCCGCGATGGACGCCGCGCTGGCCGGGTTCCAGGACCTGGGCGAGCGGGTCGGCAAGGACCGGATCTCGATCCGGGAGCTGCTCGTGCACCGCGTCGAGGAGTACGCCCGCCACTGCGGCCACGCGGACCTGCTGCGCGAGTGCGTGGACGGCCGGGTGGGGCAGTAGAGCGGGGCGGAGTCCCGTCCCAACTCCTGGGGCGGTCCTACGCGTTCAGGGTCAGCCGGAGCGCCCCCCGGACGTGCTTCCGGCGTGTGCCGCCCGCGCGGGTCCGGCGCCGCAGCGCCGCCCGTACCGCCGGGACCACCGCGAGGTGTGCCACCGCGACGCCCGCCGTGTTGAGCAGCAGCGCGTCCACGTCCCCGACCTGGCCGGGGATCGTGGTGCGCAGCAGCTCCACCGCGAGCGAGAGCATCGCGGCGGCGAAGACCGTACGGGCCAGGGAGCCGGCCGTGGAGACGTACAGCCGGCCGGCGAGCAGCGGCAGCAGCACGCCCAGCGGGGCCAGGAGCAGCAGCCCGCCGCCGAGGCCGGCGACCGCCTCCCAGCCGCCCGCCGCGAGGTCGGTGCGGATGGTGTGCAGGGGTCGCAGGTTCGTGCCGTGCACCCACGGCGGGGAGGCGGGGCGCAGCGTGAACCACCAGACAAGGGCCAGCTGGCCCGCGAGGAGCACGGCCGCCGCCGCACGGATCGCTACCGGTGCCCGCCACGCGGGCGCTTGACGCTGCACACCGTCGAAGACGCCGCGGAAAGCCGCCGCGGTTCCGCTTCCGGCGGGCGCGGCTGCCGTACGGGGAGACGAGGCCGCCGGAGGGGCCGGTCGCCCTACCCCTCCACTCCCACCGCCGACTTCGCCGCCGCGATCCGCTCCAGCGCCTCGCGCTTGTCGCAGGCGTACGCGCCCAGGTCGGTCTGGCGGGCGACGACCGCCGGCTCGGCGCGCATCAGGCGCCAGCCGCGGCGGACCAGGACGTGCGGGGCCTTGCGCCCCTCGCGCAGGTCGCGCAGGAGGCGGCGGCGGAAAGTGCGCACCGCGCCCCGGTGCAGGCAGATCGCGTCCGCCAGCAGGCCGCGCGTCGCGCAGGCGGCCGCGATCTCCGCGGCGAAGATGCCCTCCGCGACGAAGATCCGCGCCGCCCCGAGGTCGAGGACCTCGCGGCCGGTGACCGCGCTCAGCCCGAGGTCGTACACCGGGGTGTCGGTGCGGCCGGTGCGGCACAGCTCCTCGATCGCCGTGACGGCCGCCGCGGCGTTCCACGACGAGGGGGCGTCCCAGTCGACGCCCAGGTCGCCGGGGAGGCGGGGCAGCGTGGGGTCGCCGGCCTCCTTGTAGAAGTCGTCCAGGCGCAGCGCGGGAAGTCCCGCCTCGGCGGCGAGGTGGGACTTCCCGGAACCGGAGGGACCGGTGAGGAGGATGACGCGGCGGTGCGGGTCGGGCATCAGTACGCCGAGCCCCCGACGCCCAGCGAGCCCGTGGGGTGCCAGACCGTCTTGGTCTCCAGGAAGGCGGCCAGCCGGGTCAGGCCCGGGTCGGCCGCCCAGTCGTCCCGGCCGGGGCGCAGCACGCGCTTGAGGTTGTCCGCCGAGGCGACCTCCAGCTCCACCGCCAGCTCCGGCGGAGCGCCGGTGAGGTCGATGGCGTTGACGTCCTGGTGCGCGGCCAGCGTCGGGGCGAGCTCGGCGGTGCGGCCGGCGAGGATGTTGACCGTGCCGCCGGGGACGTCGGAGGTGGCCAGCACCTCGCCCAGGGAGAGCGCCGGCAGGGGGTGCTTCTCGGAGGCGACGACGACGGCCGTGTTGCCGGTGGCGATCACGGGGGCGAGGACCGAGACCAGGCCCAGCAGCGAGGAGCGCTGCGGGGCCAGGACGGCGACGACGCCGGTGGGCTCGGGGGTGGAGAGGTTGAAGAACGGGCCGGCGACCGGGTTCGTACCACCCATGACCTGCGTGAACTTGTCCGTCCACCCGGCGTACCAGACCCAGCGGTCGATTGCCGCGTCCACCTGGGCGGCGGCCTTGGCCTTCGACAGCCCCTCGGCCTCGGCGACCTCGGCGGTGTACTGCTCGCGGCGGCCCTCCAGCATCTCCGCGACGCGGTAGAGGATCTGGCCCCGGTTGTACGCGGTCGCGCCCGACCAGGCGCCGAACGCCTTGCGGGCGGCGACGACCGCGTCGCGGGCGTCCTTGCGCGAGGACTGCGGGGCGTTCGCCAGCCAGCGGTCCTTCGCGTCAGACACCTCGTACACCCGTCCGCTCTCGGAGCGGGGGAACGTACCCCCGACGAAGTTCTTGTAGGTCTTCAGGACGGGCAGCCGCCCGTTGTCCGATGCGCTCATCACTCACTCGCCTTCGACTTCGACGGGGCGGACGGGGCGGGCCGCTCGGTGGGCGCCGCGGGGGCGAGGTACGCCTCCAGGCCCTGCCGGCCGCCCTCGCGGCCGAATCCCGACTCCTTGTAGCCGCCGAACGGCGAGGTCGGGTCGAACTTGTTGAAGGTGTTGGCCCAGATCACCCCGGCCCGCAGGCCGTCGGCGACCGCCAGGATGCGCGAGCCCTTCTCCGTCCAGATGCCGGCGGAGAGCCCGTACTGGCTGTTGTTGGCCTTGGCGACCGCCTCCGCGGGGGTGCGGAAGGTCAGCACGGACAGCACCGGGCCGAAGATCTCCTCGCGGGCGATGCGGTGCGCCTGGGTGACGTCGGTGAAGAGCGTCGGCGCGAACCAGAAGCCGTCCTGGGGGATCTCGCACGGCGCGGTCCAGCGCTGCGCGCCCTCCGCTTCGCCCGATTCGGCCAGCTCGGTGATACGGGCCAGCTGCTCGGCGGAGTTGATCGCGCCGATGTCGGTGTTCTTGTCGAGCGGGTCGCCCAGGCGCAGGGTGGACAGCCGGCGCTTGAGGGAGTCGAGCAGCTCGTCGCGGATCGACTCCTGGACCAGGAGGCGCGAGCCGGCGCAGCAGACCTGGCCCTGGTTGAAGAAGATGCCGTTGACGATGCCCTCGACGGCCTGGTCGATGGGGGCGTCGTCGAAGACGATGTTGGCGCCCTTGCCGCCCAGCTCCAGGGTGAGCTTCTTGTCCGTACCGGCGACGGCGCGGACGATCGCCTTGCCGACGGCCGTGGAGCCGGTGAAGGCGACCTTGTCGACGCCCTCGTGCTCGACCAGCGCGGCGCCCGTGGCGCCGTCACCGGTGAGGATGTTGACGACGCCGCGCGGCAGTCCGGCCTGGCGGCAGATGTCGGCGAAGAACAGCGCGCTCAGCGGGGTGGTCTCGGCGGGCTTGAGGACCACGGTGTTGCCGGCGGCCAGCGCGGGGGCGATCTTCCAGGCCAGCATCAGCAGCGGGAAGTTCCACGGGATGACCTGGCCGGCCACGCCCAGCGGGCGCGGGCCCGGGCCCAGGCCCGCGTGGTCGAGCTTGTCGGCCCAGCCCGCGTAGTAGAAGAAGTGCGCGGCGACCAGGGGGAGGTCGGCGTCGCGGGTCTCGCGGATGGGCTTGCCGTTGTCGAGGGTCTCCAGGACGGCCAGCTCGCGCGAGCGCTCCTGGATGATGCGGGCGATGCGGAAGAGGTACTTCCCGCGCTCGGCGCCGGGGAGCGCGGCCCAGGCGGGGAACGCCTTGCGGGCGGCCTTCACCGCGCGGTCCACGTCCGCCTGGCCGGCCTGGGCGACCTCGGCCAGGACCTCCTCGGTCGAGGGGGAGATCGTCTTGAAGACCTTGCCGTCGGCCGCCTCGGTGAACTCGCCGTCGACGAAGAGCCCGTAGGAGGGGGCGATGTCCACGACGGACCGCGACTCGGGCGCGGGGGCGTACTCGAACGCCCGGGATGTGCTGCTTGCCATCTCGATCAGTCCACCGTCACGTAGTCGGGTCCGGAGTAACGGCCGGTGCTCAGCTTCTGGCGCTGCATGAGCAGGTCGTTGAGCAGGGAGGAGGCGCCGAAGCGGAACCACTCGTTGCTGAGCCAGTCCTCGCCGACGGTCTCGTTGACCAGCACCAGGAACTTGATCGCGTCCTTGGTGGTACGGATCCCGCCGGCCGGCTTCACCCCGACCTGCGTGCCGGTCAGCTCCCGGAAGTCGCGGACGGCCTCCAGCATGAGGAGGGTGTTGGCGGGGGTGGCGTTGACGGCGACCTTGCCGGTGGAGGTCTTGATGAAGTCCGCCCCGGCCAGCATCCCGAGCCAGGAGGCCCGGCGGATGTTGTCGTACGTGCTCAGCTCGCCGGTCTCGAAGATCACCTTCAGCCGGGCCTCGCCACTGGCCTCCTTGACCGCCCTGATCTCCTCGAAGACGTCGAGGTAGCGGCCGGTGAGGAAGGCGCCCCGGTCGATGACCATGTCGATCTCGTCGGCGCCGGCGGCGACCGCGTCGCGGGTGTCCGCGAGCTTCACCGGCAGCGCGGCGCGGCCGGCGGGGAACGCGGTGGCGACGGAGGCGACCTTCACACCGGAGCCCTTGACGGCCTCGGCGGCGACGCCGGCCATGTCGGGGTAGACGCAGATGGCGGCGACCTGGGGGGTGCTGCGGTCCAGGGGGTCGGGGTTGCGGCCCTTGGCGCACAGGGAGCGCACCTTGCCGGCGGTGTCGGCGCCCTCCAGCGTGGTCAGGTCGATCATGGAGATCGCCAGGTCGATGGCGTACTCCTTGGCCGTGGTCTTGATGGACCGGGTGCCCAGGGACGCCGCGCGCGCCTCAAGGCCGACGGGGTCCACACCGGGAAGCCCGTGCAGGAAGCGGCGGAACGCGGCGTCGGAGGAGGTGACCTCCGTGGCGAGGCGCTCGGCGGTCGTGTTGGTGGACATGCTCACCAGGGCAGCATATCTACACGCGTAGCGGCGCGTCAGCCGGTGGATCCGGTGGCGGGGGTGGTAGGGCGCGGTCGGCGGGCAGGCGGAACGCCGTAAGCGGAATGAGTGCCACCGGATCGATGCCGTACCGCGATCTGCGCACAGCGGACTCTGGGGCACAATCGAGCGCATGAGTTCGAGCAGCCCCACCCCTTCCTCCGAGTCCGCAGGCCCCGCCGAGAACGGGCCCCAGTACGCCGACCGGGTCTACCGCTCGGTATCCGGCATCGCCGGCGGCGTGCTCCTGATCGCCGCCTCCCTCGCCCTGGGCGTCGACGGTCTGGTGCGGGGCTCCGCGTACACGCGGGTCGTGGTGGGCTTCGGGCTGCTGTGGTGGCTGCCGCTGCTGTTCGCCTACACGGTCCGTCCGGCCGTCTTCGCCAGTGCGGACCGGCTGCGCGTGCGCAACCCGCTGCGGACGCTCACCGTGCCGTGGCGCACGGTCGCCGCGCTGCGGCCGGCGCTGACCAACGAGCTGTACGTGGACGACCGCAAGTACCAGCTCTGGGCCATCCCGGTGTCGCTGCGCGGGCGCAAGCGCGCGGCGCGCAGGGAGCTGCGGGGCGCCGGGCGGGCGGCGCGCGGGGGCGACCCCGGCACGGAGCCGATGCTGCACGTCGACGAGAAGGACGTCCGCTCGATGGGCGACCGCTCGATGGCCGAGCTGCAGGAGCTGCTCACCGCCGCCGCGGACCGGCCGGGCGCGCAGGGCGCGATGACGGTGCGCTGGGCGTGGGAGCTGATCGCGCCGATCGCGGTGGGCGCGGTGGCGCTCCTCGTCACGGTGCTCGTGGGCTGAGCGGCCGCGTTCGTACGGGCACGCGTTCGTACGGCACGCGTTCGTACAAGCAGAGGGCAGAGGGCAGAAAGGAGCGGGGCCGGTCCAGCCGACCGGCCCCGCTCCCGTATCCCCCCGCGCTGCCCCGCACCCGCCTCTTCCTCAACCCTTACGGACGTTCCCCCCGTCCGTAAGGGCGCGGTGCCGGGCAGTCCCCCCGACTCAGGCCACCAGCTCGCCGAAGCACTCGTGCTCGTCGCGGCCGAAGCTCAGCGACTCGTCCTCGCGCAGCCGGCGCAGGGTGCGCCAGATGCTGCTCTTGACCGTGCCGACGCTGATGTTCAGCACCTCGGCGATCTCCGGGTCGGTACGGCCCTCGTAGTAGCGCAGCACCAGCATCGTGCGCTGCAGCTCGGGCAGCCGGGCGAGCGCCTGCCAGAGCACCGCGCGCAGCTCCGTGCCGCGCATGGCGTCGGTGTCGGCGGCCGTCTCGGGCAGCTCCTCCGTCGGGTACTCGGCAAGCTTGCGGCGGCGCCAGGCGCTGATGTGCAGGTTGGTCATGGTGCGGCGCAGGTAGCCGCCGAGCGCGGCCTTGTCGCTGATGCGGTCCCAGGCGCGGTACGTGGAGAAGAGCGCCGTCTGCAGCAGGTCCTCCGCCTCGAAGCGGTCGCCGGTGAGGTGGTAGGCGGTGGCGTACAGGGAGGCGCGCCGCTCGGCCACGTAGGCGGTGAACTCCGCCTCGGCCGCCGACTCCCCCTGCGTCTCCCCGTACGCCGTTCCCCCGCTACCCCCGTCGCCCGGTGAACCCCCCGTGTCCCCAAGGGCGTTGCCCCGCAGGCCGGCGGCCGACTCGATGGCCGCCAGGTACGGCGCCCGCCGCCCGGCGGGGCGTGCGCAGCCCCGCGCCGGTCCCGACCCCTGGTGCAGCTCCAGTCCCCGCCCGTTGGTGTGCAGACGGGTACGAACGCTCGTAGTGCCTTCGCTGCTGTCGTGCAGTGCGTTCATGTATCTGCCCCCCGGATGGTGTGGAGCCGGCCCCGATCTGACTCCACCGAGCCTGCCAACCGACTTTCATCACGCGGTCCGGCGACTGTCACAGCTGTGCAACAGGGGTCGGTGGCGGGGTCCGGCGACCGGCGGTTCACCGAAGGAGGCCGGACGCGGGCCCCGCGTCGCGGGGTCGACCTCGCCCCGGACGGTCGAAGGTTGGCGTGGCATAAGCCAGAATGGCGCGCGTGGCTTCTCTCTTGCTCATCGAGGACGACGACGCGATCCGTACGGCGCTGGAGTTGTCGCTGTCACGCCAGGGGCACCGGGTGACCGCGGCGGCCTCCGGCGAGGACGGCCTCAAGCTGCTCAAGGAGCAGCGGCCCGACCTGATCGTGCTGGACGTGATGCTGCCGGGCATCGACGGCTTCGAGGTGTGCCGGCGCATCCGGCGGACCGACCAGCTGCCGATCATCCTGCTCACCGCCCGCAGCGACGACATCGACATCGTGGTCGGCCTGGAGTCCGGGGCCGACGACTACGTGGTCAAGCCGGTGCAGGGCCGGGTGCTGGACGCCCGGATCCGCGCGGTGCTGCGGCGCGGCGAGCGCGAGACGACCGACTCGGCGACCTTCGGCTCGCTGGTCATCGACCGCTCGGCGATGACCGTCACCAAGAACGGCGAGGACCTCCAACTCACGCCGACAGAGCTGCGGTTGCTGCTGGAGCTGAGCCGCCGGCCCGGTCAGGCGCTCTCCCGCCAGCAGCTCCTGCGCCTGGTCTGGGAGCACGACTACCTCGGCGACTCGCGCCTGGTCGACGCCTGCGTGCAGCGGCTGCGCGCCAAGGTGGAGGACGTGCCCTCCACGCCGACCCTGATCAAGACCGTGCGCGGAGTGGGCTACCGGCTGGACTCGCCCTCGTGAGAAAGCCCGCCGGACTGCTGCGGTGGATAAGCCTGCGGCTGCGGTTGGTGATCGTCTTCGCGCTGGTGGCGCTGGTCTCGGCGGTCTCGGTGGCCGGGATCGCGTACTGGCTGAACCGGGACTCCGTGCTCAAGCGGGCCCAGGACTCCTCGCTGAAGAGCTTCCGCGAGGGCCTCAAGCAGCACACCGACTCGCTGCCGCTGGACGCCGGCTGCGCGGAGCTGCGCCGGGCGGCGCGCGACATCGCCGACACCGAGCAGGACTACGAGGTACTGATCGTCTCCGGCGGTCGGCCGGACTGCACGGCCTCCTCCAGCGACTCCTTCACGGCGGGCGGGCTGCCGGCCGGCCTGGTCGGCGCGGTGCGCGAACCGCGTACCGACAGCGGCTCCCCCTACCACCTGTACTGGCAGCGGGTGGACCGCGACGACAGCCCCTACCTGGTCGGCGGTGCGCGGGTGGCGGGCAGCGACTGGACGGGCTACATGCTCAAGTCCCTCGACCCCGAGCGCGACGACCTCAACTCCCTGGGCTGGTCGCTGGCCATCGCCACCGCGCTGTCGCTGATCGGCTCCGCGCTGCTGGCGCAGGCCGCCGCGACCACCGTGCTGCGGCCCGTGCAGCGGCTGGGCGACGCGGCCCGCGCGCTGGGCGAGGGGCGGCTCGACACCCGGCTGCGGGTCACCGGTACGGATGAACTGGCCGCCCTGTCACGGACGTTCAACCAGACCGCCGAGCGACTGCAGGATCAGGTCGAGAAGTTGAGCGAGCGCGACAAGGCCAGCCGGCGCTTCGTCGCCGACATGTCGCACGAGCTGCGCACCCCGCTGACGGCGATCACGGCCGTGACGGAGGTGCTGGAGGAGGAGCAGGACTCCCTGGACCCGATGATCGCCCCGGCGGTGCGCCTGGTGGTGAGCGAGACGCGGCGGCTGAACAACCTGGTGGAGAACCTGATGGAGGTCACCCGCTTCGACGCGGGCACGGCCCGGCTGGTGGCCGACGAGGTGGACGTCGCGGACCAGATCACGGCCTGTGTGGACGTACGGGCCTGGCTGGACGCGGTGGAGCTGGACATCCCGCGCGGGCTGACCGCGCGGCTGGACCCGCGCCGGCTCGACGTGATCATGGCCAACCTGATCGGCAACGCCCTCAAGCACGGCGGCTCCCCGGTGCGGGTGACGGCGCGGGCGGAGGACGCCGGGGGGGCGGGGGGCTCCGAGGGGGGCGAGGGCGGCGAACTGGTGGTCCGGGTGGCCGACAACGGCCCCGGCATCCCCGAGGACGTCCTGCCGCACGTCTTCGACCGCTTCTACAAGGCGGACGCCTCCCGGGCGCGCTCCGAGGGCAGCGGACTGGGCCTGTCGATCGCGGCGGAGAACGCTCGCATCCACGGCGGCACGATCAGCGCGGCCAACAACCCGGGCGGCGGCGCGGTGTTCACGCTGCGGCTGCCCCGGTTCGCGCCGGTGCCGGACGAGCCCGCCCCAGGCTCTCCGGGCAGGGGCTACCCCGCGGGCGAGGGGCGATGAGGACGCGCCAGGCGGCGGTGGCCGCCCGCCGGTTCCTCGTCCCCGCCCTGCTGGGCGGCGTGCTGGCCGCCCTGCTCGCCGGCTGCGGGATCCGCCCCACCTCCGTGCCCGTGGACGCCGGCTCCGCGCCGAGCCGGGCGCGCTGCGGGGTCAAGCCGCCGCCGGTGCCGAGGGAGGACGCGCGGCTGCGGGACGTGTTCCTGGTCTGCGGCCCGAAGCTCGCACTGGTCCGGCGCAAACTGGAGCAGACCGCCCCGGGCGCAGGTGAACAGCGCACGGCGCACGAGGAGTTGCTCCACTACCTCACCACCGAGCTGACCCCCTCGGAGCGGGCCGACGGCTACACCACGCAGGTCGAGCGGATCGCCGTACTCCCCCCGCACCGGGGCGACCCGGCGCGGGCAGTGCGCTTCGACCACGACCCCGAGCAGCTGTCCAAGGAGGGCCTGGCCCAACTGGTGTGCACGTTCGCCGCGTTGAGCGACGACCGGAAGGCACTGCTGGGCACAGCCGGCCGACTGCGCACGTACACCTGCACGTCCGAGGTCCGAGACCTCGACCAACCCTGACGCACGCACGGCAACCCCGACGAACCCCCGCCCGCGGCCGCCCGCGTCCACTGACGTTGCCGTCGGCGTTGCCGTCAAAGGTGCAGACCACCACGAAGCAGCAGGGCGGTCCGGCAACTCCTGGGCCGACGGTGGCTGCGGACCTTACACTGAGCGCATGACCGTACGCGAGGAAGCACACCGGCTGCTCGACGCGGTGCCGGAGGACCGACTGCCCGACGCCATAGAGCTGCTGCGGCAGTGGGCGGAAGTGGAACGCGGCGAGCGTCCCCGCCGCCGGTTCCGCACGACCGGCGTCTTCGACGGCGAACCCGACCTCGCTGTCCGCTCCAAGGAGATCGTCCGCGACGCCTGGGCCAGTGAGGAGCCCCGGAGCGCGTGATCGTCATCGACACGGGCCCCGTGGTGGCGGCCGCCAACCGCAAGGACGACTACCACCTGCAGTGCGTCGACCTGCTCCAGAACTTCCCCGGCCCGCTCCTGCTGCCCGCCCCACTGCTGACCGAGATCGGTTACATGCTCGCCAGTCGTGCCGGGGCCAAGGCGGAGGCCGATTTCCTGCGCGACGTCGCGGACGGCGTCTACGAACTGGTGCCCGTGACCTCCTCCGAGGTCAGCCGGGCCGCCGACCTGGTCGAGCAGTACGCGAGCCTGCCCCTGGGCACTGCCGACGCCTTCGTCGTCGCGGTCGCCGAGAAGTACCGCGCGGTCAACATCGCCACCTTGGACCGCCGCCACTTCGGCGTGGTGCGCCCGAGTCACCTCCCGGCATTCACTCTGCTGCCGTAGCCGGGCCGCCGCGCTGACGTGCCCGGTGCTTCCCCCTGTGGCGTGGCCCGGCGGCCCGTTCGCCGGGGGGCAGGGCGTCCTCGGGCGTCGGGGCCGTGCCTGCCACAACGGGCGGCGGCTCCTCCTGCGCGGCGAGGACGGCGCCCGCGGCGAGTGGCGACTGCTGACCGCCTGCCACAACCTCCGCAAGATCTTCCGGCACACTGGAGCCAAACGCGGTGTACCCCTCACCCCGCCAGCAGCCTCCCCTTCCGGCCCAGGAGGAACGTCTTGAACGCCGCCACCGGGGCCGTGTCCGTCTGGCCCGCCGGCCAGACCAGGCCCAGTTCGCGTTCCGCGCGCGGTTCGCTGACCGCCAGTTCCACCACCCCGGGGCGGGCCACCGCGGGTGGGGGCAGCAGCGCCACGCCGAGGCCGGCGGCGACCAGGCCGCGCAGGGTCTCCGGCTCCTCGCCCTCGAAGGCCACCCGGGGCGTGAAGCCGGCCTGCTCGCACAGGGCGTCGGTGATCCGCCGCAGTCCGTAGCCCGGCTCCAGGGTGACGAAGGGCTCCTGGGCCGCCTCGCCGAGCCGCACCCGGCGCCGGCCGGCCAGCCGGTGGTCGTCGGGGACGACCAGGCGCAGCCGTTGGACGTCCAGGCGGTGCGACACCAGGTCGGGCGCCTGCGGCAGCGGTGAGGTCAGGCAGAGGTCCAGCTCTCCCGCGCGCAGCCGCTCCACCATCAACTCGCCGTAGGACTGGAAGAGTTGGAAGCGCACCCGGGGGTGGCTGCCCCGGAACTCCCGCAGCAGTTCGGGGACGGTCTCCGGCCCCATGGTGTGCAGGAAGCCGAAGGCGACCTTGCCCGCAGCGGGGTCGGCGTCGGCCCGTACCGCCTCGGCCCCGCGCCCGATGTCGCCCAGCGCCCCCTCCACCGCGCCCAGGAAGTCGCGGCCGGCCTTGGTGAGGGTGAGCGAGCGGCCGTGGCGGGCGAAGAGCGCGACGCCGAGGTCCGCCTCCAGCCGGGCGATGGCACGGCTGAGCGTCGGCTGCGGGACGCCCAGCTCCTGGGCGGCGCGCGTCACGTGCTCGTGCCGGGCGACGGCCGCGAACTGGGCGAGGCGGGGGGCGAGGAGCGCGGCCCAGGCGTCCGGATCCTCGGGGGCGGCGGGCTGCGGGGCCGGACGCACGGCAGAACGGGCGGCAGAGCGGGCGGCGGAACGCGGAACAGAGCGCGGAGCAGACCGCGTAACAGAACTGTCCCGGACGTGTCCGGACGATGACAGTGATCCCGCTGACCTCTTCTTATGCGCCACAGCATGAATACTCCCACTTCCATGCATTGGACGCATTATTTTGCCTTGCGTACCTTCGGGGACATGCCTGCCGATCCGATCACCGCCCCCGCTCCCCCTCCCGCCAAGCTCGCCCCGGGCGGTCCCGGCTACCGCAGGATGACCCTCGCGCTCTTCGCGGCGGGCGTCGCCACCTTCGCGCTCCTGTTCTCCACCCAGGCGCTGCTGCCCGCCCTGACCACCGGCCTCGACGTCTCGGCGGGCGCGGCCAGTTGGACCGTCTCGGCGCCCACGCTCGCCCTCGCGCTGGCGGTGCTGCCGCTGAGCCTGGTCTCGGAGCGGATCGGGCGGCGCGCCACCCTCTCGTACGCGCTGACGGCGGCGGTCGCGCTGGCGCTGCTGCTGCCGCTCGCCCCCGACCTGCCCTCGCTGATCGCGCTGCGCGCCCTGCAGGGCGTCGCCATCGCCGGCATCCCCGCCTCCGCCATCGCGTTCATCTCCGAGGAGGTCGAGGCCCGCGCGGTGATCGGGGCGATCGGCCTGTTCGTGGCGGGCAACAGCATCGGCGGCATGAGCGGGCGCATCCTCACCGGCTGGAGCGCGCAGTTGTGGGGCTGGCGGGCCTCGCTGCTCGCGGTGGCGCTGCTCGCGGTGCTGTGCGCGGCGCTCTACCGGGCGCTCATCCCCCGCGCCCGGCACTTCCGCGCGGGCCCGGTGGCGGCGCGCGAGCTGGCGGCGACGGTGCGCGGGCACCTGGCGGACGGGCTGCTGTGCCGGCTGTACGCGATCGGGGCGCTGTTCATGGCCGTCTTCGGCGCGGTCTACACGGTGCTCGGCCTGCGGCTGGCGGGCGAGCCCTTCGGCCTCTCGCAGGGCCTCATCGGCTCGATCTTCGTGGTCTACCTGGTCGGCACCCTCTCCTCGGCCGCCGCCGGCCGCCTCGTCGACCGCCTGGGCCGGCGCGGCACGCTCTACGCCGCCGCGCTGACCACCGCCGCCGGCCTGCTGCTCTCGCTCTCCGGTTCGCTGTACGCGGTGCTGGCCGGGCTGGTCCTGCTGACGGCGGGCTTCTTCGCCGGCCACGCGGTTGCCTCCGCCTCCGTCAGCCGCACCGCGACGACGGGGCGCGCGCAGGCCACGGCGCTCTACCAGGTCGCCTACTACGCGGGCGGCAGCGCGGGCGCGACGCTGGGCGCGGTGGCGTACCACGCGGGGGGCTGGGCGGCGGTGGTGGCCTTCGGGCTGGCGGCGCTGGTGGCGATCGCGGGGATCACGCTGTACGCGACGCGCAAGGCGCGGGCGGCGGCGCTGGCACTGGCGGCGTGAGGGCTCGGGGGACGGGCGCCGGCTCCCGTACGACCGTCAAGTTGACCGTCCCGTACGGGAGTTGAGGCGCTCAGCGCGTGGTCTCGCCGCGACCCGGATTCGGGGTGGGCTTGGCGGTCGGCGGCTCCCCGCTCGGGTCGGCCTGCGCGCAGTACGCCCCCACTCCGCGCCCGTGGGCGCGGGCCGCTCCGGTGAGGCGCTCCTGCTCGGCCGGCGTCAGCGCGCGCCCGCGGGCACGGGCCTGCTGCCAGCGCGTACACAGATCCCGCCGCTCCTTCGCGGCGCCGTCGCGCCGGTGGCCGCCGGAGGCGCCGCGCCCGTCCACCTGAGGCGGAGCCGGGCTGCGCCCCGTCACCCGCGAGCCCTGGGAGTCGGCGGCCTCGGGGGTACGGGCCTCCTCGGCCGGGGTGCGCGGCGAGGCGGCCGGCTGCGGTCCGCCCCCGCCCAGGAAGCCGGGGACCGCGACGCCGCCGGAGGCCACCGCCACACCCCCGGCGGTGAGCAGCGCGGCGAGGGTGGCGAGGGCGCCGGCGAGGACCCGGCGGCGGCCCCGGACCCGTACGGGAGGAGCGGCGGGCGCCGGCGCGGGCACCGCCCGGTACACCTCGCGGAACGCCTCCATCGCGGCCATCCGGTCGGACTCGGCCCGTACCGGATCGACCGGCAGCGGCTCACGCGCGCCGTCCAGGAACGCGCCCAGGCGCCGTACGTCCGCGCTCGCGCCGGGCACCTCGCGCCCGTCCAGCAGCCGCTCGACGGTCTCGCCGTCCAGCCCGCCCCACTCCTCGCCTGCGCGCACAGCACCTCAATCACAAGTCAGCTCCAACACCCCACCGTACGCCGCCGTACCCGTGCTTCGCATAGGTGGCAGGGCTTGGTGGGAGCCCATCGTGGCACCACCGACGTGCCTGCGGAAGAGTCCCGCCGACACATCCGTACATCTGGGTCCGTACACGCGAAACCGCCCCCGAAGCCCGCGAAAAGCGGACCTCGGGGGCGGCTCGGCGGGCGTGGGCGCCGGCTCAGGGTCAGGGTCAGGCGACGCGTCCCAGGATGAGCGGCACCGGCTCGACGAGCGTGCCCGCCGGGGCGACCTCCACCGCGTCCGCCAGCGCCGCCAGGGCGTAGGGGAACTTCTCCGGGGTGTCGGTGTGCAGCGTCATCAGGGGCTGGCCGGCCACCACGGTGTCGCCGGGCTTGGCGTGCAGTTCGATGCCCGCGCCCTCCTGCACCGGGTCCTCCTTGCGGGCGCGGCCCGCGCCCAGCCGCCAGGCCGCGACGCCCACCGCGTACGCGTCCAGCCGCGCCAGGACACCGGAGGCCGGGGCGGTGACGACCTCGCGCTCGCGGGCGACGGGCAGCTCCGCGTCCGGGTCGCCGCCCTGCGCGGCGATCATCCGCCGCCAGACGTCCATCGCCGAGCCGTCGGCCAGCGCCTTCGCCGGGTCGGCGTCGCGCAGTCCGGCGGCGTCGAGCATCTCGCGGGCCAGGGCCAGCGTCAGCTCCACCACGTCGGCGGGGCCGCCGCCGGCGAGGACCTCGACGGACTCGCGGACCTCCAGCGCGTTGCCGGCGGTCAGGCCCAGCGGGGTGGACATGTCGGTGAGCAGGGCGACGGTGCGCACGCCGTGGTCCGTACCGAGGCCGACCATGGTGGCGGCCAGTTCGCGGGCGTCCTCGATGTTCTTCATGAACGCGCCCGAGCCGACCTTGACGTCCAGGACCAGCGAGCCGGTCCCCTCCGCGATCTTCTTGGACATGATGGAGGAGGCGATCAGCGGGATCGCCTCGACCGTGGCGGTGACGTCGCGCAGCGCGTAGAGCTTCTTGTCGGCGGGGGCGAGGCCGTCGCCGGCGGCGCAGATCACGGCGCCGGTGTCGGCCAGCACCTGGAGCATCTCCTCGTTGGAGAGCAGCGCCCGCCAGCCGGGGATGGACTCCAGCTTGTCCAGCGTGCCGCCGGTGTGGCCAAGGCCGCGGCCGGAGAGCTGCGGGACGGCGGCGCCGCAGGCGGCGACCAGCGGGGCGAGCGGCAGGGTGATCTTGTCGCCGACGCCGCCGGTGGAGTGCTTGTCGGCGGTGGGGCGCGGCAGCGAGGAGAAGTCCATCCGCTCGCCGGAGGCGATCATCGCCGCCGTCCAGCGGGCGATCTCCTCGCGCTCCATGCCGTTGAGCAGGATCGCCATGGCGAGCGCGGACATCTGCTCGTCGGCGACCTCGCCGCGGGTGTAGGCGTCGATGACCCAGTCGATCTGCCGGTCGCTGAGGCGCCCGCCGTCACGCTTGGTACGGATCACTGAGATGGCGTCCATGCTGGGAGCGCCCCTTTCTGAAACTCACGGAACAAAAGCCGGCCGCGGGCAATTTCGTACGAAACTACCCGCGGCCGGCGTGAGACGCCCGGCAGGACGGCTCAGCGGTCGAGGTCCTCCCGACCAAAGGCGTCCGGCAGAAGCTCGGACATGGGACGTACGCCCTTCGCCGTGTCCACCAGCAGCTCGGGGCCGCCGTGCTCCCAGAGCAGCTGGCGGCAGCGCCCGCACGGCATGATCAGCCGGCCCTCGCCGTCGCAGCAGGTGAACGCGGTGAGCCGGCCGCCGCCGGTGGCGAACAGCTCGGAGACCAGTCCGCACTCGGCGCACAGGGCGACGCCGTAGGCGGCGTTCTCCACGTTGCAGCCGCTGACCGTGCGGCCGTCGTCGACCAGGGCCGCGGCGCCGACCGGGTAGCCCGAGTAGGGGGCGTAGGCCCGGGACATCGCGCCCCGGGCCAGTTCCCGCAGTCCGGTCCAGTCGACCGCCGCCGGGGCGGGCGCCGGTTCGGCGGCCATCAGATGTCCCCCTTGCGGTAGGCCATGCCCGCCGCCTTCGGCATCCGCAGCCGCTTGGAGAAGAGGGCCAGGACCACCAGCGTCGTCACGTACGGCGCCATGGCCACGAACTGGCTGGGCACCACGTCGGTGGACAGGTAGTACCACAGCAGCAGTCCGGCGATGACGGCGGTGATCGCCGCCGAGGTCACCTTGCGCTTGTAGAGCTGCCAGAGCACCGAGCCCGCGAGCAGGATGACGATGAGCAGCAGCAGCGCGTGGACGTTCTCGCCGCCGGAGCGGACGTTGAGGCTGTCGGTGAAGCCGAAGAGCAGCGCGCCGAGCGCGGTGCCGCCGGGCATCCAGTTGCCGAAGATCATCGCCGCGAGGCCGATGTAGCCGCGGCCGCCGGTCTGGCCCTCCTGGTAGAGCCCCGACGCGTCGGCGAGGAAGTAGCCGCCGAAGCCGGCCAGGGCGCCGGAGACGAGCACCGCGAGGTACTTGTAGCGGTAGACGTCGACGCCGAGGGAGTCGGCCGCCTTCGGGCTCTCGCCGCAGGAGCGCACCCGCAGTCCGAAGGACGTGCGCCACAGCACGAACCAGGTCAGCGGCACCATCGCGATGGCCAGGATCGTCAGGTACGAGATGTTGGTGACCGCGCCGCCGAGCAGGCCGGCGAGGTCGGAGACGAAGAACCAGTGCTTGCCGTTGAGATCCTTCAGCCAGTCGGAGAGCCCGGGGATCGTGAAGGTCCCGATGCGCTCCAGCGGCGGCGACTGCTTGGCGCTGCCGCCCTCCTCGGCGAAGGTCAGCTCCGAGAGGTACTGGGTGAAGCCGAACGCCAGGATGTTGACCGCGACACCGGCGATGATCTGGTTGACGCCGAAGGTGACGGCGGCGACGGCCAGCACCAGGGCGCCGATCATGCCGCCGAGGATGCCGAAGACCAGACCGGTCCACGGGCCCCACTGGAAGGAGGCCCAGGCCCCGAACCAGGTGCCCAGGATCATCATGCCCTCAAGGCCGATGTTGACCACGCCGGAGCGCTCGGCCCACAGGCCGCCGAGGCCCGCCAGGCCGATCGGCGCGGCCAGCCGCAGCGTGGCGGAGGCCAGGCCGGTGGAGGTGATGTCCTCGGCGCCGGTGATCAGGCGCACGATCGAGACCAGGCACAGGGCGCCGGCGATGATCAGCAGTACCCAGGGCCAGGTCAGCTTGAAGCGCGCTGCGGGCTTGGTGGGCGGCTTGGCAGCCGCGTCGGTCACGGTCGCCATCACGCGGACACCTCCTTGCGGTTCTTGGCGGCCTGGGCGGCCAGCTCGCGTCCGACACGGCTCTGCTGGCGCTTGAGGCCGTAGCGGCGGACCAGCTCGTAGGAGATCACCACGGACAGGACGATGAGGCCCTTCATGATGTCCGCGATCTCGGGCGGGTACGGCGGGGTGGCGTAGCTCAGCTGACTCGCGGACTTCTCGATGAAGGCCATCAGCAGCGCGGCGAAGGCGATGCCGACCGGGCTGTTGCGGCCGAGCAGCGCGATGGTGATGCCGGTGAAACCGACGCCGGTCGGGAAGGACTGGCTGTAGGTGTGGGTCTGGCCGAGCAGGACGGGCATGCCCGCCAGGCCCGCGACGGCGCCGGAGGCGAGCATCGCGGTGAGGACCATCCGCTTGGAGTCCACACCGCTGGCCGCGGCGGCCGACTCCGAGGCGCCGGAGGCGCGCAGGTCGAAGCCGAAGCGGGTGCGGGTGAGGACGTACCAGTAGACGACGCCGACGCCCGCGGCGACGAAGATGAAGCCGTAGATGTCGCCGGCCAGGTCGCTGACGTGGATGCCGGGGAACCAGCCGGACTTGGAGATCTCACCGGTGGTGAGGTCGTTGGAGCCCTCGGCCTGGTAGCCGAACTGGTCCTTCAGCGTCAGCCAGGCGATCAGGCTGGTCGCGATGTAGTTCAGCATGATCGTCGAGACGACCTCGTTGACGCCGCGGGTCACCTTCAGCACGCCGGCGATGCCGGCCCAGAAGGAGCCCACCAGCATCGCCGTGACGACGATCAGCACGATGTGCAGGAAGCCGGGCGGCGAGAAGTGCGCGCCGACCACCGCGGAGAGCATCGCGGCCAGGCGGTACTGGCCGTCGACGCCGATGTTGAAGAGGTTCATCCGGAAGCCGATGGCCACCGCCAGCGCCGCGAGGTAGTACACCCCGGTCTGGTTGATGATCAGGACCTGGACGTCCTGCTCCCCAATCGCCCCGAACATCAACTCGAACGGCTCGAAGGGGTTGTAGCCGGAGACGATCAGCACCAGTGCGGTGAGCAGGAAGGCGACGACCAGCGCCAGCACGGGGCCGGCGACACCGAGGAGGACCTTCTCCCGGTCGATCTTGAGGTTCTTCATCGCTGGCCCTCCTCCTCGCCGGCGCCCTGGGCGCCGTCGGTTGCTTCGAGGTGGCCACTCGCGGCGCCGGTCATGGCGGAGCCCAGCTCCTCCGGGGTGATGGTGGCGGGATCGGCGTCGGCGACCAGCCGGCCGCTGTAGATCACGCGCAGGGTGTCGGACAGGCCGATCAGCTCGTCGAGGTCGGCGGAGATCAGCAGGACGGCCATGCCCTCGCGGCGGGCCTCGCGGATCTGGTCCCAGATCTGCGCCTGGGCGCCGACGTCCACACCCCGGGTGGGGTGCGCGGCGATCAGCAGCTTGGGGTGGTGGCTCATCTCGCGGCCGACGATCAGCTTCTGCTGGTTGCCGCCGGAGAGGGTGCCGATGTTGACGTCGATACCGGGGGTGCGTACGTCGTACTCCTCGACGATGCGCTCGGTGTCGGCGCGGGCGCCGGAGATGTCCAGGCGGAAGCCCTTGGAGTTGGGCTTCTCGGTGACGTGGCCCAGGATGCGGTTCTCCCACAGCGGGGAGTCCAGCAGCAGGCCGTGGCGGTGGCGGTCCTCGGGGATGTAGCCCAGGCCCGCCTCGCGGCGCTTGCGCACCGGCCAGGAGGAGATGTCCTTGCCGTCCAGCGCGACGGTGCCGGCGTCGGGGGCGCGCATGCCGATGATCGCGTCGATCAGCTCGGTCTGGCCGTTGCCCTCCACACCCGCGATGCCCAGGACCTCGCCCTTGTGGATGGTGAAGGAGATGTCGTTCAGCAGCAGTCGGCCCAGGGGCACGTTCTCCCGGGACGCGCTGGCGGGCTGGCCCTCGCCGGCGTACGCCTCGGAGAGCACGACGGCGGCGTTGTCGCCCTTCTCGGCCAGGGTCAGCCCCTCGACCTGGAGCATCGGCACGTCGGTGACGGTCGACTCGCGGGTCTCGGGGGTGGGCAGCTCGCTGCCGACCATCAGCTCGGCGAGCTGCTTGCGGGTGACGTCGCCGGGCTTGACGGAGGCGACCGTCGTGCCGCGGCGGATGACGGTGATGTCGTCGGCCACGGAGAGCACCTCGCCCAGCTTGTGCGAGATGAAGATGACGGTCAGGCCCTCGGACTTCAGCTCGCGCAGGTTGTCGAACAGCGCGTCGACCTCCTGCGGGACGAGCACGGCGGTCGGCTCGTCCAGGATGAGGGTGCGGGCGCCGCGGTAGAGGACCTTGAGGATCTCCACCCGCTGGCGCTCGGCCACGCCGAGGTCCTCGACCATGGCGTCCGGCCGCACCCCGAGCCCGTAGGCGTCGGAGATCTCCTTGATCCTGGCGCGGGCCGCGGCGCCGATGCCGTGCAGCTTCTCGGCGCCGAGGGTGACGTTCTCCAGGACGGTGAGGTTGTCGGCGAGCATGAAGTGCTGGTGCACCATGCCGATACCGCGGGCGATCGCGTCCGCGGGGCCGCCGAGCACCGTCTGCTCGCCGTCGATGGCGATCGTGCCCTCCTCCGGCTTGTGCATGCCGTAGAGGGTCTTCATGAGTGTGGACTTGCCCGCACCGTTCTCACCGACGATCGCGTGGACGGTTCCCTTGTCGACCGTGAGGTCGATGTCGTGGTTGGCGACGACGCCGGGGAAGCGTTTCGTGATGCCCGTCAGTTGTACGGCAGGGGGAGGGCTGGACGCGTTGATGGCGCACTCTCCGGGGACGGTCGGGAGGATTCGGGGTGGGCTGCGGCTAGGGGTGGGTTCGGCACGGATGTGACGAACGTTAGTCGCAAACGCCAGATGCTACGCGCGTAGCGTACGTGAGAGGAAAGCAGGGGGCTGATATGCCCCCGCCAGGACGCAGCGGGGCCCCCGAATGGATCCGGGGGCCCCGCTGCGATCCCTGATGACTCTTTACGGCTCGGTCTTGACCGTGACGGTGCCGGCGATGATCGCCTTCTTGGCGGCCTCGACCGCGGCGACGACGTCCGTCATCTCCTTGTAGGCCGGGTTGGTGTCGGTCAGGCCGACACCGTTCTCCTTGAGGCCGTAGCGCTGCTCGCCGCTCTGCGGCTTGCCCTCCTGGACCGACTTGATCAGGTTGTAGACCGCGCCGGTGGCATCCTTGGTGGCGGAGGCCAGGATCTTGTCCTTGAACTTCGCCAGCGTGGGGGCCTCGTACTGGTCGGAGTCGACACCGATCGCCCACTTGCCGGCGGTGGCGGCGGCCTCGATGGCGCCGTTGCCCGCGCCGCCCGCGGCGTGGTAGATGACGTCGGCCTTCTTGTCGAGCTGGCCCAGGGCCGCTTCCTTGCCGAGGTCGGGCTTGGCGAAGCCCGAGAAGTCCGGCGGCTGGGTCAGGTACTTGACCTGGACGTTGACGGACTTGTCGGTGTCCTTGACGCCCTGGACGAAGCCGGCCTCGAACTTCTTGATCAGCGGCACCTCGACGCCACCGATGAAGCCGACCTCCTTGGTCTTGGTGGTCTTCGCGGCGGCGACGCCGGCGAGGTAGGAGGCCTGCTCCTCGTTGAAGAGGAGGTTGGCGATGTTGGGGCCGGCGGCCGGGTCGTCGACGATGCCGAAGGTGGTCTTCGGGAACTTCTTCGAGACCTCGGTGACGGCCTTCGAGTAGACGAAGCCGACGCCGATGACCGGGTTGTAGCCCTTCTTGGCCAGGTTCGTCAGGCGCGCGATCTTGTCCGCGTCGCTCTCGCCCTCGGTGGGCTCCTGCTCGATGCCCTCGAACTTGAACTCGGCCTTGGCCTTGTCCAGGCCGGCGGCGGCGGCGTCGTTGAAGGACAGGTCGCCCCGGCCGCCGATGTCGTAGGCCAGTGCGGCGCCCTTGGCGGCGGGCTTGTCGCCCGAACCGCCGTCGTCGCTGCTGTCGTTACCGCAGGCGGTGGCGGTGAGTGCGAGTGCGGCGGACGCGAGGCTCGCGACCGCTATCTGGGTCAGCCGACGCAAGAGAGGCTCTCCTCGAGGGTGAAGGACGGCGGCGTCTCGCGGATCCCCTCGCCGGACTACCGCGAGCAGGCCCCCCAAAACGCTGATTGCGCCGCATCGTAACGCGCGTAGATGCCAGACAAGAGAGCCTAGAGCGCCCGTTATCGGATCGTCGTTAAAACCGTCCGGCGCACGTAACACAGCGCGGGGCCCGCCGGACGGACCGGCGGACCCCGCGCTGCGTTGCGACCGTGGGGCGACTGCGGAGCAGCCTCCTCCAACTACCCTGTCACGGCGTGGTGTTGACCTTGATCTGGCCGTCGACGATCTTCTTCGTGGCCTCGTTCACCGCGTCCTGCACGTCCTTCATGTCCCGGAAGGCCGGGTTGGACTGCGAGAGGGAGACGCCCTTCTCGCCCTCGTGGCCCTTGAGGGTGTAGGTGACCACACCGGTCTCGGGCTTGCCGGCGTCCACCGACTCGATGAGGTTGTACACGGCGCCCGAGACGTTCTTCTCCACCGAGGTGAGGATCTGGGCCTTGAACGCCTTCAGCCCCGCCTGCTCGTACTGGTCGGAGTCGACGCCGATGGCCCACTTGCCGGCCTCCGCCGTCGCCTCGATCGCGCCGCGGCCCGCGCCGCCGGCCGCCTGGTAGATCACGTCGGCGCCGGCGTCCAGCTGGCCCTGCGCGGCCTCCTTGCCCAGGTCGGGCTTCTCGAAGCCGGAGAAGTCCGGCGGCTGGGTCAGGTACTTGACCTGGACCTTGACCGAGGAGTCGGTGTCCTTCACGCCCTGCGCGTAGCCGGCCTCGAACTTCTTGATCAGCGGCGTCTCGACGCCGCCGATGAAGCCGACCGTCTTGGACTTGCTGGTCTTCGCCGCGACCACGCCGGCCAGGTACGAGCCCTCCTGCTCGGCGAAGACGATGTTGGTGATGTTCTTGCCCTGGACGGAGGAGTCGTCGATCAGGCCGAAGGTCGTCTTGGGGAACTTGGGCGCGACGTCCTTGACGGCGTTGGCGTAGACGAAGCCGACCGCGATGACCGGGTTGTAGCCCTTCTTGGCCAGGTCGGTCAGCCGCTGGATCTTGTCGGCGTCCGACTCCCCGGCCGAGGGCTCAAGCTCCTGGCCCTTCCAGCCGTACTGCTTCTTGGCCTTGTCGTAGCCGGCCGCGGCGGCGTCGTTGAAGGACTGGTCACCACGCCCGCCGACGTCGTAGGCGAGGGCGGCGCCGTTCTTCTTGGCATCGCTCTCCGCGCTGCCGCCGCTGGGGCTGGAGCTGGATCCGGAGCCACCGCTGCTGCTGTCGTCGTCACCGCAGGCGGTGGCGGCGAAGGTGAGGGACGCGGCGGTCAGGGCCGCCACGGCGAGTTGGGGTACGCGACGCAAGACGCTTTCCTCTCTCGTACGAAAGCGCCTCTTCGGAGTGGACGGCGCTGACACATCGGCAGCCTAACGCCGCAAATGTCCGCTTCGCCCGCCGAGTGCGTCCGTCCGGATTCCCGCCCGGAAAGCCCTACGGCCGCCGCGCGGCGTCCAGTAGGGCTGCCGCCGTGAACAGCTCCACACCCACCGCGATCGCCGCCTCGTCCACGTCGAAGTCGCCGACGTGGAGGTCGCCGACCGTGCCCCGGTCGCCCGGGGGGCGCACGCCCAGGCGGGCCATCGCGCCGGGGACGTGCTCCAGGTACCAGGAGAAGTCCTCGCCGCCCAGGGACTGCTCGGTGTCCTCCACCGAGCCGGCGCCGCAGCGCAGCTCCATGGCCTCCTCCAGCAGCCGTGTCGCCGACTCCTCGTTGACGACGGGGGGGACGCCCTGCACGTAGGAGATGGTCGGCTTCGCACCGTGCAGCGCCGCGATCTCCTCGATCGCCGCGTGCACCAGGTCCGGCGCGCGGCGCCAGGTGGCGAGGTCCAGCGTGCGGCACGTACCGGACAGCTCGGCGTGCTGGGGGATGACGTTGCAGGCGTGGCCCGTCTCCAGCCGGCCCCAGGTGACGGCCAGTCCGGCGCGGGTGTCCACGCGGCGGGCGAGGACGGCGGGCACGTCCAGGGCGACCCGGGCGGCGGCCGTGACCAGGTCCGTCGTCAGGTGGGGGCGCGCGGTGTGGCCGCCGGCGCCGTCGAGGCTGACCTCCAGGCGGTCGCAGGCGGAGGTGATCGCCCCGGTGCGCAGCCCGATGCGGCCGGCCGTCACCCGGGGGTCGCAGTGCACGGCGAGGATGCGGCCCACGCCGTCCAGCACGCCGTGCTCGATGGCGTCGGTGGCGCCGCCGGGCAGCACCTCCTCGGCGGGCTGGAAGATCAGCCGTACGGGCTGGGGGAGCTGGCCCAGGCGCGCCAGCTCGGCCAGCACCAGGCCGGCGCCCAGGACCACGGCGGTGTGCACGTCGTGGCCGCAGGCGTGGGCGCGGTCGGGCACCGTGGAGGCGTAGGGGGCCGTCTTGGTGTCCGGGATGGGGAGGGCGTCGATGTCGGCGCGCAGGGCCAGGAAGGGCCGGGCGCCGCCGGGCGAGGCGCCCCAGCCGTCCATGCCGATGTCGCAGACCAGCCCCGTGCCCGGCGGCAGGACGCGGGGCTTGAGGCCCGCCTGCTCCAGCCGGTGGCGCAGGACGGCCGTGGTACGGAACTCCTGGTTGCCCAGCTCCGGGTGCATGTGCAGGTCGCGGCGGACGGCGATCAGCTCGGCGCGCAGCTCGGGGGGCAGCGTGCCGGGGACTGCCGTGCTGGGGACTGCCGTGCCGGGGGCCCCGCCGGCGGGCGGCTGCGCGGTGGGCTCGGTGACCGGCTCCGGGGGGAGGGGGAGCGACGTCAGTTGGTTCACCTTCACGAGCGTAGAGCGCCCGGGGGGTCCACTGACGCTCGATCAGCAAAAATTCAGCCCGATGGGGGTTCGCCCTTCAGGCCCCTGGGTACACTGCCGCCCCGCTTCGTACATACATGTCATACCGCGGCCGGTGGAATCACCAGCCGCACTCCTCCGGCCCCTTTCTCCCGCTGTGCCGCTCCCGCGACCGAGGCGAGGAAGCCCTGCGCCCGGGGCGAGGCGTGGGCGGTGAGCCACGCCGGGTCGATGCCGACCACCGCGACCTGCACGCCGGTTCCCGCGAGGGCGAGCGGCAGGGTGTGCACCACGGTGGACGGGAAGCTCACGATCGTATGCCCGATGGGACCGCGCCGGGCCACCAACTCCAGGGGCAGGTCCGGCCGTACGATCTCCAGTCCCGTCGCCCGCGTGAGGGCCTGCAGCTTCTCCACGCTCTCGCGGCGGTGGGCGAAGTAGCGGGTGGCGCCGTGCGTACGGGCCAGCGCGCCCACGGCCTGGAGGTAGCGCTCGTAGTCCACCACGCCCGTCTCCACCAGGGACGTTCCCACCAGGTCGGTGCTGCGGGTGAGGCGCGGCGGCCCGAACCGGGCCCGGGTCCAGGCGAACTCGCAGCGGCTGGTGTGCACGCCGGCCGGGGGCTCGACGGGCATCGAGCTGAAGACCTCCACCCGGCGGCCGTCCTGAGCGCCGCGGCCGGCGCGGTCGGCGCGCGGGGTCAGCCGGCGGCGCGCGACGGCCGAGACGGGGGCGAAGGCGCCCCCCGTCAGGAGCGCGCGCGCCCCGCCGCGCCGGCCGGTGCGGTGCCAGCGCACGAAGCGCTCGCCGCGCGCCAGTTGGCCGACGAACTCCATGGTGGCGGTGCCGTCGTCGACGACGACGATCTCAGGCGCCGGGGTGAGCGCCAGCAGCAGCTGCATCCACCGGGAGAAGGGGTCGCCCACGATGACGCGGCGGGCGGCGCGCAGGGGGCCGCGCAGCCTGCGCAGTGTCGCCGCCGGTCCGGAGCGGCCGCCGCGCACCTCCTCCCAGCGCACCGTCAGCCCCTCGTCCGCGGCCAGCTGCGCCATCCGGCGCAGCTGGCCGCGCGACATGGGGTCGCGGGGCGGGAGGACGACCACCGTGCAGGGGGTGACCGTCCCGCCCGAGTACGTCCACTCCAGGACGTTGAGCAGCTGCACCGGGCTCTCGACCAGTGCGATCGTCTCCGCCGCCGTCACTCCCGCAGCGCCCTGGGGAGCGGTCATACGGCGGCCGGCTCCTTCTCGGCGGTCTCCGTCAGCCCGGCCTCGGCCACGACACCGCTGACGCGGCGCAGCTTCTTCATCGGGCCCAGCTCGGACTCGTAGACCTTCTTG
Organism: Streptomyces polyrhachis; assembly: GCF_042663125.1. Lineage (NCBI taxonomy): Bacteria > Bacillati > Actinomycetota > Actinomycetes > Kitasatosporales > Streptomycetaceae > Streptomyces > Streptomyces polyrhachis. The sequence goes on from NZ_JBHSZO010000004.1 coordinate 143,522, forward strand.
ACGCCGTCGCCGAGGCTGGCCTCGATGGTGCGGATGTCGCGCACCAGGCGCTGCAGGCCCTGCGGCTCGACGGAGGCGGCCTGGTCCGAGCCCCACATGGCGCGGTCCAGGGTGATGTGGCGCTCGACGAAGACGGCGCCCAGCGCGACGGCCGCGAGGGTGGTCTGCAGGCCCGTCTCGTGGCCGGAGTAGCCGATCGGCACGTTGGGGAACTCGGCGCGCAGGGTGTCGATGACGCGCAGGTTCAGCTCCTCCGCCTTGGCCGGGTAGGTCGAGGTGGCGTGGCAGAGCACGATGTTCTCGCTGCCCAGGACCTCGACCGCGTGGCGGATCTGGCGCGGGGTGGACATGCCGGTGGAGAGGATGACGCTGCGGCCGGTGGCGCGCAGGGAGCGCAGCAGCTCGTCGTCGGTGAGGGAGGCGGAGGCCACCTTGTGCGCGGGGAGGTCGAACTTCTCCAGGAAGGCGACGGCCTCGGTGTCCCACGGGGAGGCGAACCAGGCGATGCCGCGCTCCTTGCAGTGCTCGTCGATGGCGCGGTACTCGTCCTCGCCGAACTCCACGCGGTGGCGGTAGTCGATGTACGTCATCCGGCCCCAGGGGGTGTCGCGCTCGATGTCCCACTGGTCGCGCGGGGTGCAGATCTCCGGGGTGCGCTTCTGGAACTTCACCGCGTCGCAGCCGGCCTCGGCGGCGGCGTCGATCAGCCTGATCGCGTTGTCCAGGTCGCCGTTGTGGTTGATGCCGATCTCGCCGGTGACGTAGACGGGGCGGCCGGCGCCGACCTCGCGCGCGCCGAAGGTGCGGACGGGGCCGGTAACGGGGGTGGTGCTCATGACGGTGATTCCTTAGCTGTGAGAGGGGGGACTGCGGGGTCAGGGGGTCGTGGGGGCCCCGAGAGCGGGGCCGAGGAGCCAGGAGGCGATCTCCCTGATCGCCCCCTGGCCGCCGGGGACGGTGGTGACGGCGCGGGCGGCGCGGCGTACCACCTCGTGGGCGTCGGCGACCGCGACCGGCCAGCCGGCCAGGGAGAAGCAGGGCAGGTCGTTGACGTCGTTGCCGACGTAGAGCACGCGCTCGGGGTCGAGCCCCTGCTCGGCGCACCACTCCTTGAGCGCGTCGCCCTTGCGCGAGATCCCGTGCAGGACGGGGATGCGCAGCTTGCGGGCGCGGGCGGCGACCACCGGGTTGGCCTCGGTGGAGAGGATGAGGAGCTTCAGCCCCTGGTCGCGCAGGGCGGCGATGCCCAGGCCGTCGCCGCGGTGGACGGACACGTACTCGCGTCCGTCCGCGTCGATCAGCACCCGGTCGTCCGTCTGGGTGCCGTCGAAGTCGAGGACCACGGCGTCGATGTCGGCGCGGGTGGGAAGCACGGGGTGCGGGTCCGTACCGGCGGTGTCCAGCAGCGGGGCCAGCGCGCGGGCGCGGGCCAGGTCGTGCGGGTCGTCGATCTCCAGCACGCGGGCCGGGTCGGTGGGCACGGGGGCCGTACGGCCGAAGAAGCGGTGGCGGTGCTCGCGGAAGCCGCCGGCGCGCATCGCGTAGGCGGCGCCGGTCTCCAGCAGGTCCTGGGGGCGGTCCTGGCGGCGGGGGCGGTGGGACCTGTCGTGGTTGACGCCGTAGCCGCCGGCCTCCGACGCGCTCCCGGCGCCGTCGCGCCACAGGAAGCCGTGGAAGGGGGCGACCGTGAGGGCCGAGTCGGCGCCCTCCTCCAGCACCGCGGCGGCCACCGCGTCGATGTCGCCGGCGGTGAGGAAGGGGCTGGTGCACTGGGCGAAGACCAGCGCCGCCGCGGTGCGGCCGGTGCGCTCCTCGAAGGCGTCCAGCGCGTGCAGCACCGCCGCCTCGCTGCTCGCGGTGTCCCCCGCGATCTCCGCCGGGCGCTCCACGACCCCGGCGCCCTCGGCGCGGGCGGCCCGCGCGATCCCCGGGTCGTCGGTGGAGACGACCACGTCGGTGACCAGCCGCGCCGCGCGGCAGGCGCGCACCGCGCGGGCGACCAGGGAGGCGCCGCCGACCTCGGCGAGGTTCTTGCCGGGCACCCCCTTGGAGCCGCCGCGGGCGGGGATGACGGCCAGCACGGTGGGTGCTTCGGTGGGTGCTTCGGTGCTCTCTTCGGCGCTCTCGTCGGTGAGAGGCATGGGTGCTCCTTCGATGGCGGCGGGCTGCTGCGGGTGCGGCGCGGACGGCGTGCTCACAGCGCCCCCATCCGGCGGATCAGCGGGGCGATTCGCTGGACGCCCGAGCGGTACGCGCCGCGGGCCGCGGTGCGCAGCAGCGTGCGGGCGGCGCCGCGTACGCCGCTCGGGGCTGCGGTGCGCGCGGTGGGCAGCGGGCTGCCGTCGGGCGCGAAGCCGTAGCGCTCCAGCAGCGGCGGCAGGAAGCCGGGCGCGGTGTGCGCGCTCAGGTACGGGGCGAGGGCCGGGCGCGGGGCGCCCAGCAGCCGCGCGAGGCGGGCACGGGCGGCGGTGAACTCGCCGTCCGCGGCGCCGTGTTCGGCGACCCAGGCCGGGTCGGCCGTGGGGACGAGCCCGGCGTCGAGCTGGTCCCAGGAGGCGTAGCAGCCCGAGCCGAGGAAGTAGTGGTTGCCGAGCGGCTCGCGGATGCCCAGGTCGGTCAGCACCGCCGTCGCGACGCCCCGGTGCAGGGACTCCAGCGCGGCGGTGGAGCTGACCGTCACCAGCAGGTCGGTGCGCTCCAGCAGCGCGCCCATGTGCCCGTACACCAGGCGGCAGTTGGCCGGCAGTCCGCCGGGCAGCCGCTTGGCGAGGCGCTGGTACGGCAGTTCCTCGACGTGCGTGGTGTGCTCCCCCGGGCGGCTGCGCAGCTTCACCAGCACCTCGCGGTCCGGGTGCAGCCGGGCGTGCTGGGCGGCGCGGCGCAGCAGGTAGGCGCGCTCGGCGCGGGTGTCGGGGACGGAGGGCTGGACGGCGAAGACGACGGTGTACGGGTGCGCGTCCCCTCCGGCCGGGATGGGGGCCGCGTCCGCCAGGAAGGGCAGCGCGGCCTCGACCACGCCGCCGGGCTCGGCGCCCGCGCCTTCGTAGACGGCGCGGAAACGGGCCGCGTCGTGGCGGGAGTTGGCCAGCACCAGGTCGGCGCCGTGGCGCAGCAGCAGGCCGTCGGGGAGCTTTTCGTACACGACGCCGACGTAGCCGGTGGCGACCAGGGGGCGCGGCGCGTCCGGGACGGTGCGGGCGGCGTGGGCGAGTCCGTGCAGCAGGGCCTGGACCGCGCGGCCGACGCAGGCGAGGACGACGAGGTCGTAGCCCCGGGCGCGCTCGGCGAACTCCGGCGCGGTGACCTCGCCGAGCGGCTCCCCCGGCGCCCCGCTCTCCGCGAGCTGGCGCGGGGTCGGGGTCGCCCGGCCGCGCAGCAGGTAGCCGTCGACTGCGGCCGCGGGGGCGAGGCGGTGCGCGGTGAGCACACCCCATTTCCAGCGGGTGTCCGAATCGGCGATTACCGCTACTCGCACGGCGCGAGCGGGTGGGGGGGAGTTGTCGAGCACACGGCTGACGCTAGGCAGGCATTCCGCTTGATGGCCCAACTCAAGTCGTACAGCTGGTTAACAACACGTCGCCGGACGGGGAGTCGGGGCATGCGCACCGGCTGTTAACCGAGGCGCGGTTCGGCGTTCACCGAACGGCCGCCGCCCGGTTCTGAGGGGTGCGCACAAGCGCTCTATCGTGCTGGTGTGGCAGCCACCGCAAGCAGTGACAGCGCCCTCGGGGCCCCGCTCCGGGCCCCTTTTCCCCGCACGCGGATCTTCTCCGCCACGTCGCCTTTCTCGGTGGCGTTGTTCGCTGCGGCGATCGATTCTGGTTGTTATACGGACGCGACGCGGCGAATTCTGGCCATCGGCAATACGGCCGAAACTCCGGAGACCTCGGCCCGTATCGAGGACATGCCCGGATTCGCGGAGTTGAGCGCGAGATTCGACCGGATCGTGTCCTTCGACGCGGCCGTCGCACCGCTGCATCCCGCCGAGTGGCGGGTGCGCGCTTTCGACGCGCCGGTCTGGGAACGGCAGTGGCGCGCCTGGTGGGAGCTGGGTACGCAGCCGGTGGGCCTGGTGCTGGACGGCCTCGGCGCGGGCCAGTCCGCAGCGCTGGCGGAGGTCTTCGCCGACGCGCAGCTGGAGGTGTGCGCGGGCGGCGCGGAGGTGTACGGGCCGACGCCGGAGAGCCTGCCGCGGCAGGTCGCGCTGCGGGTGCGGCGGCTGCTGCACCTGGAGCTGCTGGCCGGCACGGCGCCCCGGGCGCTGAGCGAGCTGGGCGTGCCCGCGCTGGCGCTGCCGGCGGAGGCGGTGCGCGCGGTCGTACGGACCGCGGAGCCCGCCCCCGGTCCCACGCGCTACGCCCGCGAGTCGGTGCTGCTCGTGGCGCCCACCGAGCCGGAGCTGTGCCAACTGCTGCTCCACGCACGCGAGTCGGGCTACGGGCCCGCGGTGGCGGTGAGCTGCGCACCCGGCGGCCGGCTGCGGGCGCTGGAGCGCACGGCGCGCGAGCAGAGCGCGCCGCTGACGGTGATAGAGCCCGCGCAGCTCACCGAGTCGCTCTACGAGACGCTCGGCCCCGCCGCCCTGGCCACCGCCGACGCCTCGCTGCTGCTGCGGGCCCGGGCGCTGTACGGGGTGACGCCGCTGCCGCACCCCGCCGCCCCGCACACCCCGCAGACGGCGCTGGCCGCGGCCTCCTTCGCCGCCGCCCCTGACCTGGCGGCGCTGGCGGACGCGCTGGCGTACACCCACCGCCCGCGCGCCTACGCGGCGCTGCGCGCGCAGGCCGCGGCCTATCTGCGCACGGCGCCCCGCACCCCGTACATCCCGCGCCGCCGCCTGATCGCCCTGGGCCTCCCGGGCGGCGCCCCCGCCCCCCTGCGCCCGCTGCTGCGCACCGACCTGCTCCCCCGCGCGGCCCGCTGGACCCTGCGCAGCCACACCCTGCGCCGCACGGCCAAGCGCCTGCTGGCCCGCAGCGGGGCGGCCCGGCGGGTGGCGGGGCGGGTCAAGGGGCTGTAGGGCGCGCGCGGTTGCCCCCTTCCGGCACAGCCGCACCCCGCCGCGCACCGTGTCGGCGCGGCGGGGTGCGGCTTCGTACCGGCTCGTGCGGCCCGTGCGGCCCGTGCGGCCCGGATCAGAACGCGTCCGTCGGGACGTACGTCCCCCACACCTCGCGCAGGGCGTTGGAGACCTCGCCCACCGTGGCGCGGGCGCGCAGGGCCTCCTTCATCGGGTACAGCACGTTGTCCGTGCCCTCCGCCGCCTTCTTCAGCTCCGCCAGCGCCGCGTCCACCGCCGCGTTGTCGCGCTCGGCGCGCAGCCTCGCCAGCCGCTCCGCCTGCTGGGCCTCGATCGCCGGGTCGACGCGCAGCGGCTCGTACGGGTCCTCGGTGTCCATCTGGAAGCGGTTGACACCGACCACGACCCGCTCGCCGGCGTCCGTCTCCTGCGCGATGCGGTAGGCGCTGCGCTCGATCTCGCCCTTCTGGAAGCCGCGTTCGATGCCCGCGACCGCGCCGCCCATCTCCTCGACCTTCGCCATCAGCTCCAGCGCGGCGGCCTCGACGTCGTCGGTGAGGGACTCCACCACGTACGAGCCGGCGAAGGGGTCGACCGTCGCCGTCACGTCCGTCTCGTAGGCGAGGACCTGCTGGGTGCGCAGCGCCAGGCGCGCGGACTTGTCCGTCGGCAGCGCGATGGCCTCGTCGAAGGAGTTGGTGTGCAGCGACTGGGTGCCGCCGAGGACCGCCGCGAGGCCCTGGACGGCGACGCGCACCAGGTTCACCTCGGGCTGCTGGGCGGTGAGTTGGACGCCGGCGGTCTGCGTGTGGAAGCGCAGCATCAGCGACTTGGGGTTCTTCGCGCCGAACTCCTCCTTCATCACCCGCGCCCAGATCCGGCGCGCGGCACGGAACTTGGCGACCTCCTCCAGGATGGTCGTGCGCGAGACGAAGAAGAAGGACAGCCGGGGCGCGAAGTCGTCCACGTCCATGCCGGCCGCCACCGCGGTGCGTACGTACTCGATGCCGTCGGCCAGCGTGAAGGCGATCTCCTGCGCGGGCGAGGCGCCGGCCTCGGCCATGTGGTAGCCGGAGATGGAGATCGTGTTCCACTTGGGGATCTCGGCCTTGCAGTACTTGAAGATGTCCGCGATCAGCCGCAGCGAGGGCTTGGGCGGGAAGATGTACGTGCCGCGGGCGATGTACTCCTTCAGCACGTCGTTCTGGATCGTGCCGGTCAGCTGGTCCGCCGGTACGCCCTGCTCCTCGCCGACGAGCTGGTACATCAGCAGCAGCAGCGCGGCGGGGGCGTTGATCGTCATCGACGTGGACACCTTGTCCAGCGGGATGCCGCCGAAGAGGATCCGCATGTCGTCGACGGAGTCGATCGCCACGCCGACCTTGCCGACCTCGCCGCTCGCGATGTGCGCGTCGGAGTCGTGGCCCATCTGCGTGGGCAGGTCGAAGGCGACGGACAGGCCCATGGTGCCGTTGGCGATGAGCTGCTTGTAGCGGGCGTTGGACTCCACCGCCGTGCCGAAGCCGGCGTACTGGCGCATGGTCCACGGCCGGCCCGTGTACATCGAGGGGTAGACGCCCCGGGTGAAGGGGTACGAGCCCGGCTCGCCCAGTTTCTCCGCCGCGTCCCAGCCGGACTCGGCGAGATCCCCGGGGGTGTACACCGGCTCGATGGGAAGACCCGACTCCGATTGCCGCGCCATAGCTCTGCTGCCTCCCGCTCGTCCTTGCGATGCCACCACGGACTGTAGTCACGGCCGTTCGGCCCGTGGAGTGCTCCACGCTGGGACCTTGCTCACAGCGTGCCGCGCGGGGCCGGATTGGCGCCCGCTGCGGACGGGAAGATGCCAGGCAGTGCCGTGGATTCGTGCAACCGGGGGGCGGTATGAAGCGTCAGACGAGTGTGGAGAGACACACCCTGGGGAAGACCGTCGCCGCGCTGGCGACGGCACTCATATCGCTGGGAGCGGCCACCGGCTGCTCCGACCAGGCGGGGGCAGCGGCCAAGGCCGCCCCCTCGCCCGTACGGACCACGGCCGCCGCCTCCGCGCCGCCGACGTCCGCCTCCCCGTCCGCCTCGCCGAGCGCTTCCGCCTCGCCCAGCACCTCGGCCCCACCCAGCGCCACCCCGTCCGCGAAGCCCTCGAAGAAGCCGCCGGCGAAGCCCCCGAAGATCCTGCTGCGGCCGGGCGACAAGGGCGGCGAGGTGCGCGAACTCCAGGCCAGGCTGCGGCAGATCTCCTGGTTCAACGCGGCGGTCACCGGCAGCTACGGCTCGCTCACCACCAGCGCCGTCAGCGGCTTCCAGGGCAAGCGGGGACTGCCCAGGACCGGCACGGTGGACGAGGTGACCTGGCGGCGGCTGCTGGGGATGACCCGCGAGCCCACCCGGGCCGAGCTGTACGCCAAGGCGCCGAGCACGACGCGGGCCGGCCTGGAGGCCCCCGACCCGCGCTGCATGACCGGCCGGGTGATGTGCATCTCCAAGCGCAGCAACTCCCTGCGCTGGATCGTCGACGGCCAGGTCCGGCTGACGACGGACGTGCGCTTCGGCTCGTACGCGACGCCGACCCGCGAGGGGCAGTTCTCGGTCTTCCAGAAGAACCGCTACTTCACCTCGACGCTGTACGGCTCCGAGATGCCGTACGCGATGTTCTTCAGCGGCGGCCAGGCGGTCCACTACTCCTCGGACTTCGCCGCCCGCGGCTACAACGGCGCCTCGCACGGCTGCGTCAACGTCCGCAGCGTCAACGCCATCGCCTCGCTCTTCGCGGCGGTGCGGCTGGGCGACAAGGTGGTCGTCTACCGCTGAGGGCAAGACGGGCGCCGGCCCCGGACACGAAGGCGGCGCGGGCGGAGTAGGGGGAACGCACTCCGCCCGCGCCTTCAGTCGCGGAGCCGTAGGTACGGGGGGAACCCGGCTCCGCTGGTGGGCCGATGACCAGTCGGCACATTCCTTACAGCGCCGGGGGCCCGAAAAACGTCACACTGCCCGGACGGCATCGCGCACGCCGATCGGAGTCCCCGCGTCCGCGCCCGCTCACTCCGCGCCCGGCCGCCAGCGCTCCGCGATCCGGATGGCGGTGTACCCGCCCCATATCGTCATGATGCCTGCGCACAGGAGCGCGCCCACGGTGATCGGCGCCAGGGCTCCGGGGCTTGTCACCGCGATGCTCAGGATCGGCGCCGCGAGCCACCAGGAGACCAACACGCCGCCGAGGGCGGCGAGTACGGCGGGGAACAGCAGGGACCACAGGGCCGCCGTGCGGAAGACGCGACGGTTGGCCGTGAGCACCGCGACCGGCGCGAGTTCACGGCCGAACCGCAGGAACTCACCCATCGCCGCCGCCGTCGCGGCCACCGCGACCACCGCGACCCCGACCATCGACAGCAGGCGCAGCCAGGTGGTCGCGGTCACGAGCGGGCCGGTGCCCGCAACCTCGTTCAAAAGCCTGACGGACGGTGTCATTCCGAGTTCATGACGGGCGATCTGCCTGATCGCCGGTACCGACAGGTCACCTCCGCCCTCCCGGACCACGATCAGCCTGCGCTCCCTCTTCTTCGCCGGCTGTTCCGACGGAGTGCGGCGGGCGATCACCCGGTCCTGCCCTCCTGGGGCCACCCCGACCATGCGGAGCACCTCGTGCAGCCGTTGGTCGCCGGTCCTCGCCGGCAGCGCGGCGCCCTCCGCCGTACAGGAGAGGCCGAGCTCCCCCAACCCCGCACAGGAGCCGGTGAGTTCGAGGGAGCCGTCGCTACTGGGCCTGCGCAACTCCAGCGCGTGCACCCCCGCGGGCAGCGCCGCTTCGAACCCGTTCATCCGAGCAGCCGTGGCGGTGGCCGCCACCCGCAGCACCGTACTGCCGACCCGCTGCTGTGCGGCGACCTCCTGTGCTCCGGAATCGGTGATGTAGCCCGCCCAGACCTGGGCCTGCGCGGCCAGCCCGATCGCGATGACCATGGCGGCGACCAGCCGGGTCACGGCACGGGGGGCGGCGCCCATCCGCCGCCCCGCGAGCAGGGCTCCCGGCTGCCCGGTCCGCCATCCGATCCGTGCCAGCACGGGCCCCAGTCGGCCCACCACGGCCCCGATCACTCCCGGCAGCGTCGCAAGTGTCACTACGGCACCGAGCGCGTAGCACGGCACGATCCACACGGTCGGCACCAGATCCACCACCCATACGCAGAACAGCAGCGCGAGGGGGAAGACCCACAGGCTCACGGACTGAGTCCAGCCGCGCCGGACGCGCGCCTCCAGGACCCGGGGCCCGCGGGTACCCGGCTGGAGCAGCACCACGAGCGCGAGCACGGCAAACGCCGCAGCGGCGAGACCGCCGGCAAGTACGGGAATCGCAGCGCGTGCGTCCTGTGCCGAGAGGATGAAATCCACCAGGGGAAGGGCCGTGTCCGCGGCGAGGGTGCCCGCCACTCCCGACGCCCCGATCAGCACACCCAGGGCGACCGGCACCGCGGCCTCGCCGAGGGTGAAGCAGCCGCGCGCGAGGCGCCCCGCCCCCAGACCGCTGAGCAGCACGGTCCGCCGGTCCCGTGCGGCAGCACCCAACCGGGCCGCCAGGATGACAAAGGTCCCCGCCGGAAACAGCACCATGCCGGCGTACACCGCGAGGAAACTGCGGGATCCGGAGTGGTAGACGTGCTCCCCGAAGGCCCCGCCACTACCGAACTCACCGAAGCCGCTGATCTCGGACATGCGCGACTTGTCCAGGAACTCCGCGCGGGGACGGGCGTAGACGAGGACCTCCGAGGGGGCCTCCAGCCCCTCCGCACCGATGACCCCGGCGAACTCGCCGTACTGGGACCGGACCACGCCCGCCTCGCCCGACTCCAGGACGGCGGGCGACACGAACGCCTCCCCGGGCCGGGGCCACCTCGGCAATCCCGGCGGGAGGGGGGCGTCCGCCGTCAGGGGCTCCAGGTAGATGACGTCGTACGGCATGATCCCGTCAGCGGCGATATCCATCTTGATCAACGCGCGTGCCGGTTCCTGCGGATGACCGGCGACCATCCGTGGGGACCTCGCCTCGCCCCGCTGGGCCCTGCCGTCGAACGAGGCGTCCGCCAGCACCAGTCCGCCGACCGCCAGCGACAGCAGCGCGGTCGCCAGCGTGAGGGACCAGAAGCGCACCCGGCCGGACTCCGCCTGCCAGGAGGACCTCCGCCCGATACGCAGCAGCTGCCGCAACAGACCGCTGTCGCGCGTCACTTGCGCCCCTCCACGAGTTCAGAGGCCAGCAGCCTTCCACCATCGAGGACGACTCTGCGGTCCGCACGGGCGGCCACCTCCTCGTCATGCGTGACGAGAAGCAGCGCGCAGTTCCTGCGCAGTGGCAGTTCGAAGAGCAGTTCCGCCACGGACACGCGGTTCTCCGCATCGAGGGAGCCGGTGGGCTCGTCCGCGAGCAGCAGCGTCGGCTCGTGGATCAGAGCCCTGGCGACGGCCGTGCGCTGACGTTCACCGCCGGACAGGGTGGCAGTACGCGCGGAGCCGCCTGGCACGCCGAGTTCCTCCAGCAACCGCGCCGCTCGGGAGTACGCCTCCGCACGACGCATGCCTCCCAGGAGGGCGGCGAGGGCGACGTTCTCCAAGGGGGAGAGTTCGGGAAGGAGTTCTCCGAACTGGAAGACCATGCCGATGTGTTGGCGCCGGTAGCGGGCGAGCCGCCTGGTCGACATTCCACCCAGGGCGGCACCGGCGATCCGAACCGTGCCGGAGTCCGGCTTGACCAGCCCCAGGGCACACATGAGCAGCGTGGTCTTACCACTGCCACTCGCTCCGGTCACCGCGACGGACTCTCCCACCCCAAGCCGCAGCTCCACCCCTTCGAAGAGGGTCCTGTCCGGCACGCGGCAGGTGAGCGCTTCCAGTTCAAGCGCCGCAGGGTCAACTGTCTCGTCCACGCAGAACTCTCCTCGATCTTCGTTTCGTCGGGCACCCTTCCGACCGGATAAGGAGCCGCCCTAAGGTGACAGGCGGTGGGGAGGCGACCGATTCAGGCGGTCGCCTCCCCACCGTGCACACGCATGTCACACACCGCGGTCGGCAGTCGATGCCGACGGGCAGTGGTTACTCGTCGGTCGACTCGAAACCGCTGCAGTAGTCGGGAGCGAGGTCGCGCTCCTCGCAGGTCTGCGCCCGGAAGATGTACGAGTACTGGCCGCTCTCGACGGTCCCGGGGTTTCCGTCAGCCGCTAGGTCCCGGGAGTTCACGATGGTCTTCGTGGCCTCCGTCCACCCCCCGGAGTCGTGCCACGTCTGACTCCACTCGGCCGCGAACGCCGGCGATGATCCGGCGAACACCGCTGCGGAGAGCAGCCCCACGGCTACCCTCCGTATGACTCTGGTGTTCATCGCGTGCTCTCCATTCTTTCGCTGCTTCCCGGTTGCGCCTCGCTCTGCGCGAGGCCCGGCACATGCCCCTGCCCCGCGGAATCCGGTGGATGCTCCGCCAAGTACGTGGTGGAGAGCTCAAATTCAAGCCAGTATTCGCCGAACCCCCCACCCCCCTGCGGGGGATCTAGCGAACCACTCCCCCCGCTTGGAGGGATGGCGGGCGATTGCGACCTCAAATGTCCCCACCCGCCCCCCGTTCACCTCTCCTTCACGAGGGCGTGTGAAGCCCACGCCCTGGACAACTGTGCGATCCCGTGGATACGTTCACTCTCGATAGTGATCTAGGAACTACGGGTGATCACTACGGGGAGCGGGGGAACGAGTGCTGCGGATCTGCGTCCTGGATGAGCAACCTCTGATACGTGACGGCGTGCGCGGGGTGCTGGCGGCATGCGAAGGCACGATGGTTGTAGGGGAAGGGCGCCCGGCGGAAGCAGCGGGTCTGGTGCTTGCCACCTGCCCGGATGTCGTGGTCACCGGCCACGCACAGGAGGAGAGCGGCCTGCGACTGCTCGGCCGTGTGACAGATCGCGAAGGCGGTACGTCCAAAGTCCTCGTCCTCCTCGACGAGTTGACACCCTCTGCCGCGTTGCGCCTTCTGACCGCCGGCGCCGCCGGCGTACTCCGGCGCGACACCGCCGCCCGCCACCTTCCCTGGGCGGTAACCGCCGTCGCCGCCGGAAGCGTGGCACTGGCCCCGGAAATCACGCCCGCGCTCGCCGCCAAGCAACTGCGGCCTTGGCGGGCGTCACGCGAGCAGGCGGCCGCCCGCGTCCGGATAGCCGCGCTGAGCTGCCGCGAGCGCGAGGTCCTCGGTCTGCTCGCCGACGGCCTGTCCAACGCGGATGTCGCCGAAGAGCTCACGCTCAGCGACCACACGGTCAAGGACCACATCCGCGCCATCTACGGAAAGCTCGGCGTGGACAACCGCGTCCAGGCCGCCCAGGTCTCCTGGCAGGCCGGCACCCGCGATCCGGCGCCCCACCACGCTGTCCCGGCCGCTCTCAGCCGTACGTGACGGAGCGCGTGAAGCGTCACGCCTGAGGGGCGTCGTAAGGGTCCGTCAAGGTCAGCGGCCTGTCGGCCGTCTCCAGGACGGTGGCGGGGAAGGCGGGGCCCGGGAGGTAGTGGCGGCCCTTTGTGCGGCCGACCGGTTTCAGCAGGTCGGCCTCGGTGAGCGCCTGGAGGTCGCGCTGCGCCTGCTTGTCGGACAGGGCGCCCACCTCGCCGGGTACGCGGTGGTCGTCGGAGTCCGACGCAGGCACCGCGTACAGCATGTCGCAATCATCGCGACATTCGGTCGCGGGGGCATCTCCGTCACGTCCGTACGACGAAAGCCCCGCCCCCGTAGCGTGTACGGAAAGGGCGGGACTTTCGTGGGAGGCGGCCGTGGGGGCGGGCGCAGGTCAGATGCGGCGCGTGATCAGCGCTCGCTTGACCTCCTGGATCGCCTTGGTGACCTCGATGCCGCGCGGGCAGGCGTCCGTGCAGTTGAACGTCGTGCGGCAGCGCCACACGCCGTCGCGGTCGTTGAGGATCTCCAGCCGCTGCTCGCCGGCCTCGTCGCGCGAGTCGAAGATGAAGCGGTGCGCGTTGACGATCGCCGCCGGGCCGAAGTACTGGCCGTCGTTCCAGAACACCGGGCACGAGGACGTGCACGCGGCGCACAGGATGCACTTGGTGGTGTCGTCGAAGCGCTCGCGGTCCTCGGCGGACTGCAGGCGCTCGCGCGTGGGCTCGTTGCCCTTGGTGACCAGGAACGGCATGACGTCCCGGTACGCCTGGAAGAACGGCTCCATGTCGACCACGAGGTCCTTCAGCTGCGTCAGGCCCTTGATGGGCTCGACCGTGATGGGCTTGTCGGGGTTGACGTCCTTGATGAGCGTCTTGCAGGCGAGGCGGTTCTTGCCGTTGATGCGCATCGCGTCGGAGCCGCAGATGCCGTGGGCGCAGGAGCGGCGGTAGGTCAGCGAGCCGTCCAGATCCCACTTGATCTTGTTGAGGGCGTCGAGGACACGCTCCTTGGGGTCCAGCTCCAGCTGGAAGTCCTCCCAGTACGCGTCCGCCGACACCTCCGGCTTGAAGCGCCGGATGCGCAGGGTGACGGTGATGTAGGGGGAGGCCGCCGAAGCCGCCTCGACCTTCTCCAGAACGGGAGTGCTCATCAGTACTTACGCTCCATCGGCTGGTAGCGGGTCACGACGACCGGCTTGTAGTCGAGTGCGACGATCTCGCTGCCCTCCGGGGTCTTCTCCCGGTACGCCATGGTGTGGCGCATGAAGTTGACGTCGTCGCGGTTGGGGTAGTCCTCGCGGTAGTGGCCGCCGCGGGACTCCTTGCGGGCCAGCGCGGAGACGGCCATGACCTCGGCCAGCTCCAGCAGGTTGCCCAGCTCGAAGGTCTCCAGCAGGTCGGTGTTGAACCGCTTGCCCTTGTCCTGGATCGAGACGTTCTCGAAGCGCTCGCGCAGCTCGGCGATCTTCTCGACGGCCGTCTTGATGGTCTGCTCGGTACGGAAGACCATCACGTTGGCGTCCATCGTCTCCTGCAGCTCGCGGCGGATGTCCGCGGGCCGCTCGGTGCCGGTGGAGTTGCGCAGCTGCTCGATCTTGTCGACGACGAACTGCTCGGGGTTGTCCGGGAGTTCGACGAAGTCGGCCTTCGCGGCGTACTCCGCGGCGGCGATGCCCGCGCGGCGGCCGAAGACGTTGATGTCGAGGAGCGAGTTGGTGCCCAGCCGGTTGGCGCCGTGCACGGAGACGCAGGCGACCTCGCCGGCCGCGTACAGGCCGGGGACGACGGTGGTGTTGTCGGCCAGCACCTCCGCGTCGACGTTGGTCGGGATGCCGCCCATCGCGTAGTGCGCGGTGGGCTGGATCGGGATCGGGTCGACGTAGGGCTCGATGCCCAGGTACGTACGCGCGAACTCGGTGATGTCGGGCAGCTTGGCGTCCAGCTGCTCCGGCGGCAGGTGCGTGAGGTCGAGGTAGACGTGGTCGCCCTCGGGTCCGCAGCCGCGGCCCTCGCGGATCTCCGTGTAGATGGAGCGCGAGACGACGTCACGCGAGGCGAGGTCCTTCATGACCGGCGCGTACTTCTCCATGAAGCGCTCGCCGTCCTTGTTGCGCAGGATGCCGCCCTCACCGCGGGCGCCCTCCGTCAGCAGGATGCCCATGCGCCAGATGCCGGTCGGGTGGAACTGGAAGAACTCCATGTCCTCCAGCGGGATGCCCCGGCGGAAGCACGCCGCCTGGCCGTCGCCGGTCAGGGTGTGCGCGTTGGAGGAGACCTTGAAGAACTTGCCCGTGCCGCCGGAGGCGTAGATCACGGACTTCGCCTGGAAGATGTGGATCTCGCCGGTGGCCAGCTCGTACGCGACGACGCCGGCGGAGTGCTTGACCCCGTCGACCTCGGTGATGAGCTGGTCCAGGACGTAGAACTCGTTGAAGAACTCCACGCCCTCCTTGACGCAGTTCTGGAACAGCGTCTGGAGGATCATGTGGCCGGTGCGGTCCGCCGCGTAGCAGGAGCGGCGCACGGGCGCCTCGCCGTGGTTGCGCGAGTGGCCGCCGAAGCGGCGCTGGTCGATGGTGCCGTCCGGGGTGCGGTTGAACGGCAGGCCCATCTTCTCCAGGTCCAGGACGGAGTCGATGGCCTCCTTCGCCAGGATCTCGGCGGCGTCCTGGTCGACCAGGTAGTCACCGCCCTTGACCGTGTCGAAGGTGTGCCACTCCCAGTTGTCCTCCTCGACGTTCGCCAGGGCGGCGGCCATGCCGCCCTGGGCGGCGCCGGTGTGGGAGCGGGTCGGGTAGAGCTTGGTGAGCACGGCGGTGCGGCAGCGCTTGGTCGACTCGATGGCGGCGCGCATACCGGCGCCGCCGGCGCCGACGATGACGGTGTCGTACTTGTGGATCTTCATGTTGGCTACCTCAGCCTCAGCCGATGTTCGGGTCGAAGGTGAAGATCACCAGCGTGCCCAGCAGGACGGTGAAGACGGTGGCCGCGTACAGCAGCATCTTCAGCCAGAAGCGCGTGCCGTCCTTCTCCGCGTAGTCGTTGATGACGGTGCGCATGCCGTTGGCGCCGTGCAGCATGGCCAGCCAGAGCATGAGCAGGTCCCAGGCCTGCCAGAACGGCGAGGCCCAGCGGCCCGCCACGAAGGCGAAGCTGACCTTGCTCACGCCGCCGTCCAGCACCAGCTGGATCAGCAGGTGGCCCAGGACCAGGACGACCAGCACGATGCCGGAGAGGCGCATGAACAGCCATGCGTACATCTCGAAGTTGCCGCGGGTCGCCTTGGGCGTCCGGGCGGTGCGCTTGCGCGGGGCGTCGAGGGAGATCGCGTACGCGTCCTCGGCGGCCTCCACGGAGGAGCCTGTCAGCTCGATTCCAGAAGTGGACATGTGCGGCTCAGCCCTTCCCGAACAGCTCGCGGGCGGCGTGCCCGAGGACGGGGTAGAGGGCCCCGGCCATCAGTACGACCCAGATGCCCACCACGGTCCACAGCATCTGCTTCTGCAGACGCGGGCCCTTCGACCAGAAGTCGACGGCGATGATGCGCAGGCCGTTGAGCGCGTGGAAGAGCACGGCGGCGACGAGCCCGTACTCCAGCAGCGCCACGATCGGCGTCTTGTAGGTGGCCACGACGTCGTCGTACGCCTCGGGGGAGACGCGGACGAGTGCGGTGTCGAGGACATGCACGAACAGGAAGAAGAAGATGAGGACGCCGGTGACTCGATGAGCCACCCAGGACCACATACCTTCCCGGCCGCGGTACAGCGTTCCAGCCGGCACGGAACAACCCTCCGGAGCGTTTCTTGGGGGTGGACGCCGGCCTGATCAGTCACGGTCTGTCGGTGCTCACCCGGCCGGGTACGGTCCACCGGCCGTGGCCATCGTAGCGACGCGCCGTCCCGTCCCCCGCCCGGGGGGCTCCAGTGTGATCGATCAGGCAGGGACGTCACTCGTATGTCCGGTAATTCACCCTTGTCGGACACGTATGCCCATCGGCCGCCCGCGCGCCAGTCTGGCGAGTCTGCCTCGGGCTAGTTTGCGCAGTTCCTCCGCCGTGACGGCGTGTTCCTGCTCGGGGGTGTGCGAGAGGCGGGTGCGGATGCCGGCGAGGAGCTGGTCGAGGTGCTCGGCGGGCTCGTAGGCGTCCAGGCACAGGACGAAGACGTGGCCGAATCGGCTCTCGTACGCCGCGTGGGCCGCCCGCAGCGCCGTGTGCGCGGCCAGGCTCGGGAGGGCCGGGGGGCGGGCGGCCGGCTCGTGGGCCAGCGCCTCTCCCAGGTCGGCGGGGGTGAGGTCGTAGGCCGCCTCGTCCGCCGCGGCGAGGAGGGCCGGCAGGTCCGGGTACGGCCGGTGGGCCGCGAGCCGGCGGGCCCAGCGGTGGCTGCCGTGGCAGGCGGTGAGGGCGGCCTCGGCGTCCGCGGGCGGGGCGGTGTTGAGTGCGGCGAGGCCGGTCAGGGCTCCGCTCCTTCGCGGTGAGGTGGGGTCGGGCGGGTGTCGGGAGGTGTGCCTGTGACCGGTGGGGAAAGGTGATCGAACGGCGATCCGCCACGGTAGTGCAGGAACCGAACTACTCGCCCACTCCTCCGCCGTTTTCACTCGGATGAGGGGGTTTGAAGGCTCGACTGAACCGCCGGTCAACGGGGTTGGGATCCGGCGCCCCGCGGGAAGGGGCGGAGAAGAAGCGGAACGCCTAGCGTCATTTATCGGGTGGACGGGACAGGAGGTCCCCGACGCCCCACGGCCGTGGAGGTGGCGATGGAGGCGGGACCGGAGCCGGAGATACCCGGGACGGGCGGGACGGACGGTCCGGGCAGCCCTGACAGCGCCGACAGGACCGACAGGGCCGACAGGACCGACAGCACCGACAGCACCGACAGCACCGGCAGGGTGCCGCACCCCGCCTGGGCCCGGCGGCTGCCGCGCGGCCGCCGGACGCGCTGGCCGCTGGCCGCCGGTCTCGCCGGGGTGCTGCTCGCGACCGGGGCCCTCGCGCTCGCCGGCGGTCGGACACCGCAGCCGCCGCAGACGCGGGCCGCGCCCTCCGGCGGCGCCGTCGCCCGGATGGCCGCGGGGCCCGCCGTCGAGGCCAGCGCGCCGCGCACGATCCCGGCCGTCCGCTCGTACGAGAAGGGCGCCGGCCGGGGCTGGTCCCCGCTGCCCGGCACCCGCGTGGTCGCCCCGAAGGACGGTCCGCTTGCGGACGAGGGGCGGCGGCTCGCCCGTGAGCTGGACGTACCCCTCGCGCACACGGCGGCGCGCGACGGCGACGTGGCGCTGGCGCTGGACGCGGACGTCCCCGGCGGGCGGGAGGCGTACCGGATCGCGGTCTCGGCGGGCGGCGGCGCCCGGATCACCGGCGCCTCCGACGCGGGCGTCTTCTACGGCACGCGCACCCTGCTGCAGGCCCGGCGCTCGGGCGGCGGGCTGCCGCCGGGCGTCATCGAGGACCGACCCGACCGGGCCCAGCGCGGCTTCGCGCTCGACCTCGCGCGCAAGTTCTTCCCGCGCGAGTGGATCGAGGCACGGATGTACGAGCTGGCGGCGCTGAAGTACAACCAGCTCGGGCTGCACCTCTCCGACGACCAGGCGTTCCGGATCGAGAGCACCACCCATCCCGAGATCGTCTCCGACCCGCACCTGACCAAGGCCGACGTACGCGCCCTGGTCGCGCTCGGCCGCGAGCTGCACATCGAGGTGATCCCGGAGATCGACTCCCCCGGCCACCTCGGCGCGGTCATCGCCGCGCACCCCTCGCTGGGGCTGCGCGACGGCGCGGGCAGGCCCGTACGGGGCGCCGTGAACGTGATCGACCCGGCGGCCGGCCGGCTGCTGGACGAGCTGCTGGCGGAGTACGCGCCGCTCTTCCCCGCCCGTAACTGGAACCTCGGCGGCGACGAGTACGCCCCGCTGATGTCCGCCGACCCCGAGGCCCGCTTCCCGCAGCTGGCGGCGGCGGCCCGCGAGCGCTACGGGGAGCGCGGGCGCATCCAGGACCTGGCGACGGCGTGGCTCAACGACCGGGCGGCGGTGCTGGAGGAGCGCGGCAAGCGCATCCAGCAGTGGAACGACGGGATCTATCCCGGCGGGGTGGTGCGCACGCCCGGGGACCGGCAGGTGGAGTACTGGACGGGCAAGGAGTACGGGGCGCGCCCGCCGCAGGACTACCTGGCGGAGGGGCGGAACCTGGTCAACCTCAACGACGAGTTCCTCTACTACGTCCTGGGCGAGCCCAACGACTTCGCCTACCCCACCGGGCAGCGGATCTACGAGCAGTGGACCCCGGCCGTCCTGCGCGGCACGACCCCGGTCCCGGCGTCGGTGGCCGGCCCGGACCGGATCCTGGGCGCGCGGCTGGCGGTCTGGTGCGATCTGGCGGGGGCGCAGTCCACCGCGCAGGTCGCGGCGGGGGTGCGGCTGCCGCTGGCGGCGCTGGCGCAGAAGGTGTGGGACCCCCGGCGGCCGGTGCTGACGTGGGCGGAGTTCCGGGCGCTGGCGGGGGTGGTGGCGCCGGCGCGGTGAGCGGGGTGGGGTGAGAACGGGGCCGGCCCCCGCCCTCCGTCGGTGACGGGGAGCGGGGGCCGGGTGCGCCGTTCGTACGGGGTGCTACGGCGCCAGGACCGAGCCGATGCGCAGGCCCGGGGAGGCGCCCAGGGCGGTGGTGCCGTAGTAGGCGCCGCCCGTGTTGCTGATGCCCGTCGAGCCGGCGTCCAGCTGCAGGATCGTGCCGTTGCCGGTGTCCTCGCCGTCCACGCCGATCGCGAGGTCCGCGCGGCCGTAGCCGGAGAGGTCCGCCAGGACCGCCGTGGAGCCGAGGCGGTCGCCGCTCTCCGCGCCGCCCGCGATGCCGGAGCTGTCCTGGGTCCAGGTCCAGCCGGTCGGGGTCAGTCCGGTGGACGCGCCCTTGAGGAGCCAGGCCATCCCGGCGTCCGTCTTCGCGCTCAGGTCCTCGCGCGGGGCGCCGACCAGGACGTCGCCGTAGCCGTCGCCGTTGACGTCGTTCACCGAGACCGACTGGCCGAAGGCGTCGCCGCTCTCCGAGCCGCCCGCGACGCCGGTGCTGTCCTGGTGGAGGACCTTCTTCACGGTGGTGGAGGTCCAGCCGCCGGTGGCGCCCTGCAGCGTGGTGATCTGACCGCCGGTGTTGCCGGCCGACTCGCTGCCGTAGGGCTGGCCGACGACCAGGTCATCGATCAGGTCGCCGTTGACGTCGCCCGCGGCGAGCGAGCGCCCGCCCGGGGTGGCCAGCACGGCGCCCTTGACCAGGCCGGTCGCCGAGCCCTTGAAGCTGAGCAGGCGGCCCTTGAGGCCCTGGTCGCGGTAGCTCAGCATGACGTCGGCGTAGCCGTCGCGGTTGAAGTCGCCGCTGGTGGCGGCGGGGAAGGAGACCGCGCCGGTGGCGGTGGTGAGGGTGCCGCCGGCGGTCCTGCCGCTCGCGCTGTCGCGGGTCCACCAGCTGCCGGAGTTGCCGGTGCCGGCGGAGAAGAGGTCCGCCTTGCCGTCGCCGTTGAAGTCGCCGGTGGTCAGGGCGCTGCCGAGCTTGGCACCGGTCTTCGTACCGCCCACGGCACCACCGGTGTTCAGCGCGGGGCCGTAGAGGAAGGTCACGTAGCCGGCGTCGGTGTACGCGCCGAGGTCCTCCCCGGGCGAGCCGACCGCGAGGTCGGCCACGCCGTCACCGTTGAGGTCGCCGACGGCGGTGGTGGAGCCGAAGCCGTCCCCGGCCTCACCGCCGCCGGGCACGCCGGCGGAGTCCTGGGTGAGGGTCATGCGGGCGGCGGAGACGGGGCCGTCGTCGCCACCGGGGACGATCTTGACGGCGCCCTTGGCGGAGGCGTCCTTGGGGAGGCCGACGAAGAGGTCGCCGATGCCGTCGGCGGCGGCGGTGCCGCCGGCACTGCGCAGGTCGGTGGTCTTCAGGGCGTGCGAGATGCCGGGGGATGCGGCGGCGGCGCGGATCTTCGGCAGCCGGTCGTAGAGCTTCTGGCCGGGGCACTCGGTCGCGTAGCCGTCGCGGTGGCCCGCGATCCGGTAGAAGGTGTCCTTCACGCCCGTGGGCTCCGCCGGGTCGCCGGCCATCTGCGCCAGGGTGACCTGGCTGGTGGGGCTGACGCCGTACATGCCGAGCTTCCAGGCGGCGATCCGGGCGATGGACTCCTGCGCGGCGCGCGTGGGCGCCTGGGTGGAGTACGTGCCCAGCAGCGCGATGCCGGTGGAGTACGAGTTGTAGCCGTACGTGTGCGCGCCCTTGACCGGCAGGTCCATGCCGCCGCTCATGCCCTCGAATATCTGGCCGCACTTGTCGACGACGAAGTTGTAGCCGATGTCCTTCCACTCGTTCTGCTGCGTGTGGAAGATGAAGACGCCGCGGACCATCTGCGAGGACTGGGCGCAGGTGTAGTTCGTGCCCTCGGCCGTGTGGTGGACGAAGGCGACGTCGATCTTGTCGAGGTACTCGCGCGGGTCCGCCGCGACCCGCTCGGCCACCAGCGCCTCGTCGGCGGCGGTCGCCCAGGTGGAGCGCGGCTTGATCGGCGGCTTGGCGACGGTCGAGGGACGCGGGGCCGGCGGGGTGGGCTGGACCGGAGGCGGCTCCTCGCCGCCAGTGGTGGACGTGCCGGTGGTGGTCTCGCCCGTGGTGGTCGACGTACCCGTGGTCGTCTCACCCGTGGTGGTGGACGTGCCGGTGGTGGTCCCGCCCGTGGTGGTCGACGTACCCGTGGTCGTCCCGCCCGTGGTGGTCGACGTACCCGTGGTCGTGTCCTGGACGGAGAACGACGCCGTGTCGAAGTCGTCCGAGCCCGGCTCGGCTGCCTTGGCCTCCGCGGCGGTCACTCCCGGGTCGACCAGGACCAGTTCCAGCCCCTGGGGCAGCGGGTGCTCGGTGGCGTCCGCGGCGACCACCCGGGCCTCGGCCGCGTCGGAGGGGCCGACCCAGCGGGTGCCGGAGCCGCCGCGCATCTCCGGGGTGACCTCGTCCGGCATGTCGGCCTCGGCGCTCACCGGCTGCCAGCCCGTCCACTCACCGGTCTCCAGCGAGCGGGTGCGGATCTGGATCGTGCCGTCCAGCTCCTGCCCCGCCTTGTCCCAGCTGAGCCCGACCAGCGAGAACTGCTTGGTCTCGGTGCGGCCGAGCTGCTTCTTCGCCGCCGTACCCGCCAGGCCGAGCGAACGCAGACCGGACTTGCGGGCCTCGACGGGATCGGGCCGGGGCGCGTCCTCCGGGCTCGCCACCGCGATGGTCACCGCTCCCGCGCCGCCCAGCACGACCGCTCCCAGCGTCAGCCACGCTCTTCGCTTCAGAGTCAGCGGCCGGTACGCGTGCGCTTTTCGCTTGAACAACGCAGATCCCTCTCAGCTCATCTGTCACATGCGACGCCGCATTGGACCACCGGTGAGGTCAATTGGTTGCCCCGAGCGGCGAGTCACCCGGAAAATGACGGTCGGGGCCGCTACCCCCCACAGGAGCAACCCCGACCGCCGCTCAATGACCGAACGGCGTGTTCAAGCCGCCCGGTACACCGTTCAGCGCCACGGCGGCCCGAATCGTCACATCCGCTTACTGTGGCGCGCGTCACACCCCCCGGCGGCCGCCCGACCCCTCCCCTGGACGCGGACCGCTCCCGCCACGTAGCGTGCCGAGAGTCTGTTTTCGATTACCGGAAACGAACATCGACAGCGACCATTCAGAAGCGAGCACCAACACCCGCCCCGACGGAGCGGGTTGCCACACGCTGGACCGGCCCAACGAGGTGCCGGACGCCCGGGGGTTTGGGAACTGACCGCAGTGCACAACGACGACGCGGCGCTCACCGCTGCCGTGCGTGCGGCGCAGAACGGGGACGAGGCCGCCTTCCGCGCCGTCTACCGGGCTGTCAACCCCCGGCTGCTCGGGTACGTACGCACCCTGGTCGGCGAGGGCGACGCCGAGGACGTCACCTCCGAGACCTGGCTGCAGATCACCCGCGACCTCGCCGGCTTCAAGGGCGACGCCGACCACTTCCGCGGCTGGAGCGCCCGGATCGCCCGCAACCGCGCCCTGGACCACATCCGCGCCCGCTCCCGCCGCCCCGCCGTGGGCGGTGACGAGAGCGAACTGGACGCCCACGCCGCCGAGTCGGACACCGCCGGCGAGGCGCTGGCGGCCGAGCGCACCCGCCACACCCTCGCGCTGATCGCCCGGCTGCCGCGCGGCCAGGCGGAGGTGGTGACCCTGCGCGTGGTGATGGGGCTGGACGTGAAGCGCACCGCGGAGCTGCTCGGCAAGCGTCCCGGGGCGATACGGACCTCGGCGCAGCGCGGGCTGAAGCAGCTGGCCGAGTGGCTCGAAGGTGACGTCGGCGTGACGGAAACGGCCGCGCGGACGCTTAAGGGAATGTGATGGCCGACAAGCCGCTGGGGTGGCTGGACGAGGAGGCCGCGGAGCGACTGCTGCGCGGTGAGCCGGTCCTGCCCGCGCCCGGTACGGTCCGCGAGCGCGCCGAGGTGGCGCGGCTGGCCGCGTTCCTCGGCGAACTCTCCGGCGCCGGGCGCGAGTTCGCGCCGGGCTCGCGCCGGCCGGGGCAGGACGCGGCGCTCGCCGCCTTCCGCGCCACCCACGCCTCCCCCCGCGACTCCCGCCGCGGCACGGCCGGGATCGAGCACCGGGCCCGGCGCCGCGCCCAGCCCGGCCGGCTGCCGCGCCTCACCGGCCGGATCCGGCCACTGCGGGCGGCCGTCGCCATGGCGCTGCTGGCCTGTACGGCGGGCGGCGTCGCGGTGGCCTCCACCTCCGGGGTGCTCACCCCCTCCCCCGACGACAGGCCGCAGCCCTCGGCGAGCGCGCCCGCGCCCCCCGGCACGTCCGGCTCCCCGGACAGGGCGCCCGCGCCGGGCGCCTCCGCGTCGGCGGACGGCGCCGGGGAGCAGACCGGCGGCAAGGACCGTACGGACGACCCGGACGGCTCCCCCAGGAGCGGCGGCCCGGCCGACGCGACGCCGACCGCCGCGCAGCTGAACGCCGACTGCCGCGCCTACCTGGCCGCCCAGGAGTCGGGCGGCAGACCCGACCGCGAGACGATGGGCCGCCTGACCAAGGCGGCCGGCGGCGCCTCGAAGGTGCCGGCCTACTGCGACCGCCGGATCGGCGCGACCGCTCCGGACGAGGACGCCGGCAAGCAGCCACCGAGCGACGGCACGTCCGGCACGGGCGACTCCGGTACCTCCGACTCCGGTACGTCCGACTCCGGCGGCTCCGACGGCCCGGACGGCTCCGAGCAGCCCCCGGCGCAGGACGCGGAGAGCGGCGCGGCCACCGGCGAGGACGCCGTGTCGCAGCCCGTGGCCGGCGGCGCGCAGCCGCCGTCCGCACCGGCCGGCAACTGACGACCGACCCCTTCCCCCCGCCCCGGGACCTCCGGTCCGGCGTGGCGCTCCCCTCCCCGCGGCGTTGACGACGCCCTTGTGACGCACGGCACAACCTTCCCCCGATCCATCCAGTTGAACACGTTCAAGGATGGCGCTACCTTCCTCTCGTCAAGTTCTTTGAACACGTTCAAGAAGGGCAACGCGCCATGGATCCCACCGTTTTCACCTACGTGCTGTACCTGGTGGTCAGCATCGGGCTCACCGTCTGGGTCGCCCGCACGCTCAGCCGCAACGGCCGCGTCTTCCTGGCCGACGTGCTGCGCGGCAACGAGCCGCTCGCGGACGCCGTCAACCAGCTGCTCGTCGTCGGCTTCTACCTCGTCAACCTCGGCTTCGTCGCCCTCTTCCTCAAGACCGGCGCGACGATCGACGACCAGCAGCAGGTCGTCGAGACGCTCGCCGGCAAGCTCGGCATCGTGCTGCTGGCCCTGGGCGCCATGCACCTTGCCAACGTCTACGTCCTCAACCGCTACCGCCGCCGCAGCCTGCTGGAGCGCGAGCAGCGGCCGCCGGTGGAGCCGGGCCGCTGGACCGGCGTCGGCACGGCGCAGGCCTGACGGCGATGCGACTCACCCAGACCGCAGCGGACCGGGAGCTGCACAGGGGACAGCTCCCGATCTGCCGCCTGACGGTGCTGTACGACGCGGGGTGCTCGCTGTGCGCCTTCCTCCGGGGCTGGCTGGTCCGCCAGCGCCAGCTCGTACCGCTGGACCTGGTGCCCTGCGGGTCCGAGGAAGCGCGGCGGCGCTTCCCCGAGCTGGACCACGGGGCCACCCGGGAGGAGATCACGGTCGTCGGCGACTCGGGGCAGGTCTACACCGGCCCGGGCGCCTGGATCGTGGTGCTCTGGGCGCTGGCCGGCCACCGCGCCACCGCGCACCGGCTGCTCTCCGGACCCGGGGCGGCCGCCGCCCGCGCGGCGGTGCTGGCGGCGGCCAGGTACCGGCAGGCGGTGGGGCTCGGCGGGGGCGCGTACCCCCTGCGGGAGGGCTGGCGCTACGACCCGGACGACGGCTGGACGCGGGACTGCACCGGGGGCGGCTGCCCCGCGCCGCCCGGATAGTCTGTGCGTCTATGAAGGCGGAAGCCCACTCCAGCCCGGCCCAGGAGCCGGCCCCCGACGCGACGACGGCGGGGGCCGCTCGGCCTGCCCCCGCCGCCCCCGCCGACGCCCCCGCGAAGAGCAAGGGCGAGGAGACCCGGGCGCTGATCCTGGAGACCGCGATGCGGCTCTTCCGGGAGCGGGGGTACGAGAAGACCACGATGCGCGCCATCGCCGCCGAGGCGGGCGTCTCGGTGGGCAACGCCTACTACTACTTCGACTCCAAGGCCGCGCTGATCACCGGTTTCTACGACCGGATGTCGCACGAGCACGCCGCCGACGCCCGCCGCGGGATGGCAGGGGTGACGGACTTCTCCGAGCGGCTGGAGCTGGCGGTGATGTCGTGGGTGGACTGCGCGGCGCCGTACCACGGCTTCGCGGCGCAGTTCTTCGCCACCGCCGCCGATCCGGAGAGCCCGCTGAGCCCGTTCTCCGACGAGTCGCACCCGGCCCGCGCGGAGGCGGTGCAGATCTTCCGCGAGGTGCTGGACGGCTCGCAGCTCGGGCCCAAGGTCGACGAGGAACTGCGCGGGCTGCTGCCCGACCTGCTCTGGCTGCACCTGATGGGCGTGGTCCTGTACTGGGTCTTCGACCGCACCGAGGACACCGAGCGCACCCGCGCCTTCGTCCGCCGCACGGCCCCGGTGGTCGCCAAGGTCGTCCGCCTCTCGCGCTACCGCGCCTTCCGGCCGCTGGTGCGCGACGCGGTGGGGCTGATGGAGGAGTTCGTGATCCCGAAGGTCCGGGCGGGCGCGGCCAAGTAGCCCGGTGGGTACGGGCGTTCAGTCCGCCCGGCTTTCAGCCTCCACCATCACCCGCCGCAGCAGCGCCGCGAGTTGGGCCCGCTCCGGTGCGCTGAGGGCGCCGAGCAGCCGCTCCTCCTCCCGGCCCAGGCGCGCGAGCGCCGCGCGCCACGCCTCCTCCCCCGCGCCGGTCACCTCCACGTCGATCCGGCGGCGGTCGGCGGCGGAGGGCGTACGGCGGACGAGGCCGCGGCGCTCCAGGGCGTCCAGGCGGCCGGTGACGGAGGCGGGCGCGAGGCGCAGGGCGGCGGCCAGCTCGGAGGGGGTGGCGCGCATCGCGCGGCCGGCGAGGGCGTGGAGTGTCTCGAACTCGGGGCGCTCCAGGCCGGTTTCGGCCAGCGAGCGCTCCTTGGCGTGGCGCAGGTGCCGGGTGAGGAGCATGGCGCGGGTGACGGCGCCCTCGATGTCGGGGTCCAGGTCGGGGAGGACCGGGAGCCAGCGGTCGAGGTGCTCGTCGGTGCTGTCGCGGCGGCCGTCGTGCACAGGGGGCACGGGGGGAGGGGACATGGGGGAAGGGTAGCAATTCGGCGGCTGATATTTCGTTGACGAACTATTCGACGGCGAAGTATCTTGCCCGGCATGCCCTCCCCCGGCTCCTCTCCCGCGACCGCAGCCTCCACCCTCGACGCCCCTCCCCGACACCCCCTGCGCGCCCGCCCCTTCCAGCTCCTCTTCGCCGGGCGCTCCCTCGCCCTGCTGGGCGACGCGGTCGTGCCCGTCGCCCTCGCCCTGGCCGTGCTGGACGGCATCGGGGGCGCCGGCGCGATCGCGCTGCTCCTGGGCTGCGCGATGGTGCCGCGGCTGCTGCTGCTCCCGCTCGGCGGGGTCGTCGGCGACCGCATCGACGCGCGGACGGTCGCCGTGGCCACCGCGCTGGTACGGGCCGCGGCGCAGCTCTTCGTGGGCGTCCGACTCCTCGCCGGGTCACCGGCGTTGTGGCAGCTCGCCGTCGCGGAGGCGGTGGGCGGGGTGGCCATGGCCTTCGCGCACCCCGCGCTCTCCCCGCTGGTGACCGGCGCGGTGCCGGAGGGACCGGGCCGCCAGCGCGCCAACGCCGCCCTCTCCGCCGCCGCCAGCGCCGCCCGCCTGGCGGGCCCCGCGCTGGCGGGGGTGCTGCTGCTCGCCGGGCCGGGGTGGGCGTTCCTGGCGGTGGGCGCGGGATACGTACTCAGCGCCGCCCTGCTCGCGCCGGTGCGGGTCGCCCATCTGCCCGCTCCCCGGCGCTCGTTGGGCGCCGACCTGCGGGAGGGCTGGAGCGAGGTGCGCTCGCGCGACTGGTACTGGACGAGTCTGGTCGCGCACTCCGTCTGGAACGGCGCGGCGGCCGTCATGGCCACCCTCGGCCCTGTGCTCGCCCTGTCCGAACTCGGCGGCGAGGGCGCCTGGATCGCCCTGTCCACCGCCGCCGGGGTCGGGCTGCTGCTCGGCTCGCTGGCGGCCGACCGGGTGCGCCCGCGCAACCCCGTACTGACCGGGAACCTGGCGCTGGCGAGCTACGCGCTGCCCCTCGCGCTGCTCGCGCTCTCGGCGCCGCTGTGGCTGCTGATCGGCGCGTACGGGCTGGCGCTGGCGGGGCTCGGGCTGCTGAACCCCCTGTGGGAGACGGCCGTCCAGCAGCACATCCCCGGTCCCGTACTGGCGCGGGTGGTCTCCTACGATTCGCTGCTCTCGCTCGCCGCGATGCCGGTCGGCTACGTACTGGCCCCGCTGGCAGCCGCAGCCTGGGGTCCGCAGGTGCCGCTGCTGGCGGCGGCGGGGCTGGTCGCGGCGGCCTGCGCGGGGACGGCGGCGGCGCCGGGGGTACGGGCCTTCGGGCGGCCGGCGCGCTGACCCGGCGGCGGTCCGGGCGCCCCGCTCACCCCGCCGCCCGGCCCACCCGCGCCGCCAGCTCCCGCAGGTACGCCGTCAGCTCCGCCGGCTCGTGCACCTCGAACTCGCAGCCCAGCACGGCCAGCCGCATCGCCGCCCACTCCAGCGCGTCCACCTCGGTGCGCAGCCGGCAGGTGCGCTCGTCCACCTCCTCCAACTGGCCCGCCCCGTCGCCCAGTCGGGGGGCCAGCTCGCGGTAGGAGGCGTGCAGGGTCGCGTCCAGGCGGTAGGGCGCGCGGTCGCGGGTCATCCGGGCCCGTACGTACTCCGCCGGATCGGCCGCCGGGAGCTCGCGCGCGGGGACGCGCACGCCCGTGAGGAAGGGGTCGCTGACCCGGTCCACCCGGAACACCCGCCAGTCCGCGCGCCCCTCGTCGTACGCCACCAGATACCAGCGGCGCCCGGCCGAGACCAGCCCGTGCGGCTCGACCAGGCGCTTGGTCGCCGCCCCGTCCGCCGCCCGGTAGCCGAAGCGCAGCTTCTCGCGCCCGGCCGAGGCGGTGGCCAGCGTGGTGAGCACGGCGGGGTCGATCCGGGGGCCCTGCCAGCGGTTGAGCGTGGTCGCCGAGCCCAGCGAGCGCACCCGGCGGCGCAGCCGCGAGGGCAGCACCTGCTCCAGCTTGGCCAGCGCCCGCACCGACGCCTCCTCCACGCCCTCGACCTCGTTGCCCGCCGAGCTGCGCAGGCCGACCGCGATGGCCACCGCCTCCTCGTCGTCCAGCAGCAGCGGCGGCATCGCGGCCCCCGCGACCAGCCGGTAGCCGCCGACCGCGCCCATCGTGGCCTCGACCGGATAGCCCAGGTCCCGCAGCCGCTCCACATCGCGGCGCACCGTACGCGTCGTCACCCCGAGCCGCCCGGCCAGCTCACTGCCGGGCCACTCGCGGGGGGTCTGCAGCAGGGAGAGGAGTTGCAGCAGCCGCTTGGGGGTCTGTGTCGTCATGTCGTCCATTCTGCCCGTCAACTAGGACCGAAACAGTCCTAGTTGACCTCTACCGTGGAACACATGACCTCCAAAGACACCGTGGCCACGGAGCCCGCCCAGGACGCGCCGGCGGATACGCCCGCCGACCGACGCCGCTGGATCGCCCTTGCCGTCCTGATGACCGCCTGCTTCATGGACCTGGTCGACGCGACGATCGTCAACATCGCGCTGCCCTCGCTCCAGCGCGACCTCGACACCTCCTTCAGCACCCTGCAGTGGGTGACCGCCGGCTACGCCCTCGCCTTCGCCGTCGGCCTGATCACCGGCGGGCGGCTGGGCGACATCTACGGCCGGCGGAAGATCTTCCTGCTCGGCATCGGCGGCTTCACCGTCGCCTCGCTGCTCTGCGGGATCGCCGCCGACCCGGCGATGCTGGTCGGCTCGCGGCTGCTGCAGGGCGCGATGGCGGCGCTGATGGTGCCGCAGGTGCTCAGCATCATCCACGTCACCTTCCCGGCGCACGAGCGCGGCAAGGTCTTCGGGATGTTCGGCGCGGTCGTCGGGCTGGGCGCGGTCTGCGGCCCGCTGCTGGGCGCGCTGCTCACCCAGTGGGACCTCGCGGGGCTGGGCTGGCGGCCGATCTTCCTGATCAACCTCCCCGTCGGGATCGCCGGGCTGGTCCTGGGGCGCCGCTTCATCGAGGAGTCCCGCGCCCCGCAGGCGCTGCGCCTGGACCTGGTGGGCATGGCGCTGGTCAGCGCCGGCCTGCTCGCGCTGCTGCTGCCGCTGACCACCGGCCGCGAGCACGACTGGCCGCTGTGGGGCTTCGTCCTGATGGCGTCGAGCGCGCCGATCCTGGCGGCCTTCCTGGCGTACGAGCGGGCCAAGAGCCGGCGGGACGGCTCCCCGCTGGTCGAGTTGAGCCTCTTCCGGGTCCGGAGCTTCGCCGCCGGCATCGGGGTGCAGATCGCCTTCTCCACCACGCTGGGTGTCTTCTTCCTGATCTGGACCCTCTACATGCAGTTCGGGCTCGGCTGGTCGGCGCTGCACGCGGGGCTGACCGGGGTGCCGTTCTCGATCGCCTGCTCTGCGGCGGCGGGGATGTCGGTGGGCAAGCTGGTGCCGCTGCTGGGCGCGCGGCGCACGCTGCAGACGGGCGCGCTGACGATGGCGGCGGGCGCGGTGGTCTACCTGCTGGTCGCCGAGCGGTACGGCATGGGGATCGCCTCCTGGCAGATGGCGCTGCCGCTGGTGCTGATGGGCGCGGGCATGGGCATGGTCTTCTCGGCACTGACCGACGCGGTGCTCTCCGAGGTCCCCCAGCAGCACGCGGGCTCGGCCTCGGGCCTGATCAACACCACCAACCAGATGGGCTTCGCGCTGGGTCTGGCGTTCACGTCGGTGGCGTACTTCTCGGTCGTCGACGAGCGGCTGCCCGCGGAGGGCTCCCGCGCCTTCGTCACGGCCTTCGGGCACGCGATGTGGTGGGTGGCGGCGGTCCTGGGCGTGGTCTTCGCGCTGATGTACGCGCTGCCGAAGCGCGCGGCACAGCACGCGGAGGCGGGGGTGGCGGACGCTCCGGAGCCGGGCGCCGAGGCGCTGCTCCCCGAGCCGGCCCCGGAGCCGGTCAGGGTCTGAGGTCCGCGGTCGTACGGCAGCGGCGGGCGGCACCCCGGGAGTCGGGGTGCCGCCCGCCGCTCTGTGCGGTGAACGGGGCGGGCGGTGCGCCTAGTTGGCGCCGGCCCGGTCCTTCGCCGCCACGTCCGCGCCCTTGAGGCCGAAGATGTCGACCGCGTGGTAGTAGGTCCACGCGGTCGAGTCGCAGGCGACCCTGGAGGCCCCGGAGTAGTTGCTGCAGACGCGCTTGAGGTCCGCGTAGAAGGCGGAGTCGATACGGGACTTGTTGGCGCTGAAGGTGCCGGCTGCCTTGTAGTTGCGGTAGCCGAAGTCGTGGCGGGCGCAGGCCAGTTTGAAGGGGAAGCCCCACGGGTTGTCGGGAGAGGTGCTGCAGTAGTCCGTCGACCAGTCGAAGCCGTACGCGGCCCACGCGCCCTGGTTGAGCCGGGCACTGTTCCAGGCGTTGTAGCTGGTGGAGCTGGTCTGCGTCCAGGAGCTGAGTACGGAGGACTTGTCGGCGGGGTAGGCCGAGGCGGTGGACGCGGACGCGAGGACCGCGGACATCGCCAGCACGGTGGCGGCGAGGGGGGCGACATGACGACGGCGCAAGATGACCTCCGGGATGTGGGGTCCAGGACGCCCCGCGGGGTTTGCGGGGCGGCCCCAGCTTGGCCCAGAACGCGCCAGCTGAACAGTCCATGTCAAAGAAAAGACCGCAGGAATTCGACTGCGGGAAACCCCGAATGCCGCCAAAATCGGCGAAGTTGACACACTGGTCGGCGTAAACTTGCCATCGGGCTAAGATTGCCCCCATGCCCGAAGACCTCGCCGCTCCCCCGTCCCCCCTTCCCCAGCCCGGACTCCGCGAGACGAAGAAGCAGGAGACCCGGCAGCTCATCTCCGACCACGCCACCCGGCTCTTCATCGCCCAGGGCTTCGAGCGGACCACCATCGCCGAGATCGCCCACGCCGCGCGGGTCGCCAAGAAGACGGTGACCAACTACTTCCCGCGCAAGGAGGACCTCGCCCTGGACCGCCAAGGCGCCTTCACCGCCTCCCTGGCCGCCGCCGTACGCGACCGCGCCGCCGGGGAGTCCGCGCTGGCCGCGCTGCGGCGCGCCTTCGCCGAGGCCGCCACCGCCGCCGAGCCGGTCGCCGGCTTCTCCCCGCCCGCCTTCTCCCGGATGGTCGCCGGCAGCCCCACGCTCAGCAGCCGGGTCCGCGACCTGCACGACCTGCGCGAGGCCGCGCTCGCGCAGGAGCTCGCCCGGGCCACCGGCGCCGACGAGGGCGACCTCGCCCCGCGTACCGCCGCCGCGCTGCTCGGCGCCGTGCACCGCGTCCTCTTCCAGTACGTCCAGCAGCTCACCCTCGCCGGGCGCGGCCGGGCGGAGATCACCGCCGCCGCGCTGGCCGAGGCGGACGCGGCCTTCACCATGCTGGAGCCCTCGCTCGGCGGCTACGCGGTGGCGTGAGTCAGCCGGACCGTACGAGGACCACGTACTCGTCGCGCTGGTAGGCCACCCGCCACCGGTGTCCCGGATGCAGCCGGCTGCCGTAGCCGGCCGGGTCCGGGCCGGTGTAGAGCGTGCGCACGGCGATCGCGTCCGGGACCACGCCCTGGGTGCCGCCCAGCCAGTACACGGTGCGCCCGCCCGTGAGGTGCGCCAGGAAGGGCACGTCCGCCTCGACGGAGGCGCCGCGCGGGATGGCCTCGAGCGCCCCCTCGGCGGCGCGGACGCGGGCGTCGGAGGTGTAGGTGGCCTCGCGCAACAGGTCGCGCAGGGGCAGGTGTTGGGACAGCGCGAGGGAGACCGCGACCATCACCGGCACCGCCGTGCGCGCGTACGAGGCGAGCCACGGCCGGGGCGAGCTGCGCGCCCGGCGCACGCCGTCGGCGGCGGCGAGGAAGACGATCGGCATCAGGGTGGCGCTGTAGTGCCAGCCCATGCCCCAGTGGTAGGGCTCGTGGGAGAGCAGCCGCCAGCCCAGGGTGGGCAGGACGAGCACCGCCAGCGGCGAGCGCAGGGCGAAGAAGCCGGTGATCGCGACGAGGAAGAAGAGCATCTCGATCTTCTCGCCGTTGACGAACACGTCCAGCACGGTCGCCACCGGACCCGGCTGCTCGGCCTCGCCGGTGACCGAGACCTTGGACCAGTAGTCGTAGCGGCCCAGGGAGTTGGCCGCCGGTATCAGCACCCACACCGTGAGCACGAAGGCCGTGAGCCCGGTGGCGGCGAGGGCGGCGCCCAGGCGGCGGCGCCCGTACCAGAACAGCAGCGCGCCGACCGCCGCGACCGTGACGCCCAGGTCCTCCTTGACCAGCAGCAGCGGCAGCGACCACAGCGCCGCCGCCCGCCAGCGCTCGCGCAGCAGCGAGCGGCAGACCAGGGCGAGCAGCGGCACCGCGAAGGCGATCTCGTGGAAGTCCGCCTTCACCGCCTCCTGCAGGCCCCAGGACAGCCCGTACGCCACCGCGATGCCCAACCCGGCCCTGCGGCCCAGGAGTCCGGCGGCGGTACGGCCGACGACGACCGCCGAGGCGGCGAAGAGCGCGGCCTGCGCGGCCAGCAGCGCCAGCGGGGAGGGCCACAGCCAGTACAGCGGTACGAGCAGCGCGATCAGCGGGCTGAAGTGGTCGCCCAGGATCATGAACCCGGGCCCCTTGATGTCCACCACCGGGGCGCGCAGGCCGGCGTAGGCGCGTACCTCCTGCTCGAAGATCGCCAGGTCCCAGGAGGGGGAGGCGAAGTGCGACCACCGCAGCGCGGGCAGCAGCGTGTAGGCGGTGAGGAGCGCGGCGGCCAGCCAGAGGTACGGCGCCCACGGCACGCGCGGCGCGCCGCCCGCCGCCTCGGGCGCGGTGCGCTCCTGCGTGACGGTCTCCACCGCGCTGCCTCCCCGTTCCCCTGCCCGCTCCATGCCCCTCGCCGCGCCCCTCCGCCGTGCCCCTCGCCGTGCCTACGCCTGGCGCGAGGCCAGCTCCACCACGGTGATGTCCGACTCCGCGCCCACCCGCACCGGCGGGCCCCAGGCGCCGGCGCCGCGCGTCACGTACAGCTGAGTGTCCCCGTAGCGCTCCAGCCCCGCCACCGTCGGATTGGCCAGCTCGGCGAGGTAGTTGCCGGGCCACAGCTGGCCGCCGTGGGTGTGGCCGGAGAGCTGGAGGTCGACGCCGTGCCGGACGGCGTCGTGGATGACGACCGGCTGGTGGGCCAGGAGGACCGAGGCGCGGGAGGTGT
The DNA here is from genome assembly GCF_042663125.1 of Streptomyces polyrhachis. Lineage (NCBI taxonomy): Bacteria > Bacillati > Actinomycetota > Actinomycetes > Kitasatosporales > Streptomycetaceae > Streptomyces > Streptomyces polyrhachis. Next base: position 176,928 of record NZ_JBHSZO010000004.1, read on the forward strand.
CGCGGCCGCCGAGCGCCCTGGCGAAGTCGGGGCCGTCGCCCTCCTCCTCGCCGGCGATGTCGTTGACGCCCGCGAGGTCGAAACCGGCAAGCTCCACGCGGGAGTTGGGCAGCGGGTGGATGCCCAGTTCGCGGATGTGCTCGACCCAGGGGGCGGCGCCGGAGAAGTACTCGTGGTTACCGGTGACGAAGTACGCCCCGTCGCGGGAGCGGAAGCCGCGCAGGGGGGCGGCGGCGGGGGCGAGGTTCTCGACCGTGCCGTCCACGAGGTCGCCGACGATGGCGATCAGGTCGGGATTGGTGCGGTTGACGGTCGCCACGATCCGCGCCGCGTGCCGCCCGCCCAGGACCGGCGAGAGGTGGATGTCGCTGACCACGGCGATGCGGTAGCCGTGCGCGGCGCGCGGCAGCTTCGCCAGCGGCACGGTCACGCGCTTGACCTTCGGCGCCCGGCCCAGCACGCCGTACGCCCCGTAGCCGACGGTGCCGGCCGCGACGGCGCCCGCGCCGACGGCGACGGTACGGGCGACGAAGAGCCGGCGGGAGAGGTCGGCGCCGGGGGCCTCCTCGTGGGGCCCGGCGGCCGGCGGCTCCGGCGCTTCCGCCTCCTGCGCTGGTACCGGTCCGCCCCCGGCGGCGACCTTCTGCGCCAGCGCCGCGACGGCGGCCTCCCGGTCCGGCTCGCTCCGCGCCACGGCCGCCGTACGCGAGGCGGCCACCTGCGCCCGGCGCTCCAGCGCCTTGCGCAGCAGGGGCCGCAGCGGCTCGCCGGCGAACAGGGCGAGGCTCAGGTAGAGCACCATGGCCAGCCAGAACAGCCCCGGCCAGGCGAGCACCCGCTGCAGCGTGAAGTCGGCGCCCCCGCGCTCGGCGCCGAGCGCGGCGAAGGTGATCAGCGGCAGCGCGACGATCACCAGCGTGAGCACGCGCCGGGCGCGGCTGCCGGCCCGGGTGGTGTCGCGGACGAGGCGGCGCCAGAGGTACCAGTGCGTCAGTGAGATGAGCGAGACGGCGACGGCGAGGAAGACGGCGATGCGCATCAGCGCTGCTCCTCGGCGGGGTGCGAGCCGGCGGCCTGCGCGGGGGCGGTGGCCTGCGCGGGGGCGGTGTGGTCAGCGGCGGCGGATGCAGGGGCCGCGCCCCGCTCCTGCGCCCGCGCGGCCCGTACCCCCCGCCACCCGACGCCCCCCACCGCCGTGCCCAGCGCGAAGGACGTCACGGCGAGCAGCAGGTGCACCCAGAAGTACGCGGTCGGCTCCCCGTCGTCGAAGGCGAGCCCGCTGCCGTCCTTGATCAGATTCTTGACAAAAGTGATCCAAATGAACCACGACCACACACCGAACGCCGTAAGGAACCAGGACACACGGCGGCTGAGCTTCATCGATCGTCCTCCGGGACGGGGCGGGGTCGCACTGCCGCCCCCTTCCACCGGGCGGCAGCCATGCTGCGTCGTCCAGCATGCATCAGCCGGGCCGGAAGCCGGACCGCGGGGTCTCCGGCGGGGACACGGCACCGAGGCCGCCCGGACGGGAGCCGAAACCGGGGCGAAATCCCACCACGGTGAGGTGGGAGGGGCGGTCGGGGGTTCTTCGCGCCGAATGGCCCCCCGTGGCCTCCCCTCCGCGGACGGGGGCAGGTAGGTTCGCAGCGTGCCGTCCTTTTATCTGACTAACAGCGTGGCCAGGGCCACCGTCACCGCCTGTCTGCTGCTCGGGCCCCTCGCCGGCGTGGCCGCCGCGCAGGACGGGGGCAAGACACCGATGCCGCCGGACACCATGTCCAACGTCGGCGGTGACCGCCTCGCCCAGCCGGGGACCCAGGCCGATATCGCCGTCGGGGCGCCGCAGTTGCCCAAGAAGCTCACCGCCCGCTCGTGGGTGGTGGCGGACGCGGAGAGCGGCCAGGTGCTCGCGGCGCACAACGCGCACTGGAAGCTCGCGCCGGCGTCCACGCTGAAGATGCTCTTCGCCGACACCCTGCTGCCGAGGTTCCCCGCCACCGAGCAGCACAAGGTGCTCCCCGCCGAGTTGCAGGGCATCGGCGCGGGCAGCAGCGCGGTGGGCATCAAGGAGAACGAGACCTACACGGTCAAGGACCTCTGGCTCGGTGTCTTCCTGCGCTCCGGCAACGACGCGGTGCACGTACTGACGGCCATGAACGGCGGCAAGGACGCCACCGTCGCGGCGATGAACGCCAAGGCCGCCGAGCTGGGCGCGGCCGACACGCACGTGGTCGAGCCCGACGGCTACGACGCCAAGGGGCAGACCTCCAGCGCGTACGACCTGACGCTCTTCGGGCGGGCCGGCATGCAGAACCCGGACTTCCGCACCTACGCCGCGACCGCCACCGCGCAGTTCCCCGGCGGGCGGGGCAAGGGCGGCAAGCGCGAGAGCTTCGAGATCCAGAACACCAACCGGCTGCTCACCGGCGACTACGACGTCGACGTCTACAAGGGCATCGCCGGGATCAAGAACGGCAACACCACCGAGGCCGGCGCCACCTTCACCGGCGTCGCCGAGCGCGACGGCCGGGTGCTGCTGGTCACCGTGATGCACCCGGCGGAGAGCGCCGGGCACAACGCCGTCTACCGGGAGGCCGCGAAGCTGCTGGACTGGGGCTTCACGGCCGGTGACCAGGTCACGCCCGTCGGGCAGTTGGTGCCGCCGAAGAGCGCGCTCAGCGACACCGAGGACGCCAAGGCGGGCGCGCAGTCCCCGTCCTCGGCTCCCGAGACGCGCGAGAAGCGCGCCCACGCGCAGGCCGCCGCCCGCGAGGAGCAGGGCGGCGCCGGTACGGCGCTGCTGATCACCGCCGGGTCACTGCTGCTGGTCGCGCTGGTCGTCCTCGGTGTGCGGCGGCTGCGGCCGCTGCCCGGCGGCGGCGCCCGCACCGGCGGCGGGCTCGGGGTCCTGCGCGCCGCCTTGCGCCGGGGTCGCCGGGGTCGCCGTCCAGGCGGCGCAGCACAGCAGGAGGCGGGACATGAAGCCGATCCACAGCAGCAGGGCGATGGGGACGCCGAAGGCGCCGTAGACGCTCTGGGTGGCGACGCCGGCCAGGTACCCGCTGAGCAGAAGCTTTAGCAGTTCGAAGCCGACCGACCCGGCGAGCGCCGCGACCACCACGTCGCGGCGCCGCGGGTGGACGCCGGGCAGCCGCGTCAGCGCGTAGACCATCAGCAGGAAGCCGGCGCCGACCGCGATGAGGAAGCCCACGCCGCCCAGCAGCCAGGACGCCGGGCCGTCGTCCCCCAGGCCCAGCGCGCGGGCGCTGCGGTGCGCCGCGGTCGCCGCGACGACGGACAGGCCCAGCGAGACCGCCATCGCGCCGCCCAGGCCCAGCAGCACGGCGAGGTCCTTGAGTTTGGCGACCACCACGTTGTCGTCGGAGTCCTCGGGGCCGTCCCACAGCACGCGCAGGCACGCGCGCAGGGAGGCGACCCAGCCCATCCCGGTGTAGAGCAGCAGGACGAGGGAGATGGCGCCGACGGCGGCGGCGTTGCGGAAGAGGCTGTCGAGGTCGAGCTTGTCGGCGAAGCCCGGCAGCTGGTCGGCGACCCACTTCTCCAGCCGCGCCCGCCCGCTCTCGCTGAGCAGCGCGGCGGCGATCGCCGCGGCGCCGGTGATCAGCGGGAAGAGCGAGAGGAAGCTGGCGAGGGTGATGGTGGCGGAGAGCCGCTCCCAGTGGCAGCGCTGGAGGTGCTCGTAGACGTGCCAGAGCCGGGTGCGCATGAGGCGCGCGACGACGGGGCCGATGACCGGTTGCCTGGTGAGCCACTCCATGGGCAGCCAATCTACGGGCTGGGGCGTCCTGTTGTACGGGCCGACGCAGCGTGGGAGCCGCCCTCGGCGAAGGTGAACGCGCGCCGCAGCCGCCAGACGCCGTCCCCGGCGCCCTGCTCGTAGAGCGCGAAGCCGCCGGCCGTCCACGCCGCCTCGAAGTCCGCCAGCTCCGCCGCCGCCCGGTCCATCGCCGCCTCGTCGATGCCGTGCGCCACCGTCACGTGCGGGTGGTAGGGGAACTGCAGCTCGCGGGCGAGCGGACCGGCGGTGCCACCGGTCCCGTCAGCCCTGCCAGCCCCGTCGCCCCCGTCCCCGCCCCGTACGAGCCGCTGCAGCCGCGCGCACTCCTCGGCCCCCTCCACGACCCGGACGAAGACGACCGGGGTGAGCGGGCGGAAGCTGTCCGTGCCGCGCAGCCGCATCGCGAAGGGCGCCGTGCGGGCGGCGACGGCGGCGAGGTGCGCGTCGACCGCCGGGCGCTCCCCGGGCCGCACCTCGGTCGGCGGCAGGAGCGTGACGTGGGTGGGAATGCCTAGGGCCGCGGTGTCCCCGAAGTCCGTGCGGCGCTGCTGGAGCAGGCTGCCGTACGGCTCCGGGACCGCGATCGACACGCCGAGCGTCACCGTCCCCACGTCGTCTCCCTCTCACGGACCCAGCGGCCGGAACGTCAGTGCAGCGTCAGTGCTTGGCGGGCAGGAAGCCCACCTTGTCGTACGCCTGGGCGAGCGTCTCCGCCGCGACCGCGCGGGCCTTCTCGGCCCCCTTGGCGAGGATGGCGTCCAGGGTCTCGGTGTCGTCGAGGAAGTCCTGCGTGCGGGCGCGGAAGGGGGCGGCCCACTCGCTCACGACCTCGGCGAGATCCGTCTTGAGCGCACCGTAGCCCTTGCCCTCGTACCCCTGCTCCAGTTCTCCGATCTTCGTGCCGGTGAGGGTGGAGAGGATGCTCAGCAGGTTGCTGACGCCGGGCTTGTGCTCGGGGTCGAAGCGGATCACCGTCTCGGTGTCGGTGACCGCGCTCCTGATCTTCTTCGCGGAGACCTTGGGGTCGTCCAGGAGGTTGACCAGGCCCTTCGGGGAGGACGCCGACTTGCTCATCTTGATCGACGGGTCCTGCAGGTCGTAGATCTTGCCCGTCTCCTTGAGGATGTACGGCGCGGGCACCGTGAAGGTCTCCCCGAAGCGGGTGTTGAAGCGCTCGGCGATGTCGCGGGTCAGCTCGACGTGCTGGCGCTGGTCCTCGCCGACGGGGACCTGGTCGGCCTGGTAGAGCAGGATGTCGGCGATCTGGAGGATCGGGTACGTGAAGAGGCCCACCGAGGTGCCGGCGGTGCCCTGCTTGGCGGACTTGTCCTTGAACTGCGTCATCCGCGAGGCTTCGCCGAAGCCGGTGAGGCAGTTCATCACCCAGCCGAGCTGCGCGTGCTCGGGGACGTGGCTCTGCACGAAGAGCGTGCAGCGCTCCGGGTCCAGCCCGGCGGCGAGCAGCTGCGCGACGGCGAGGCGGGTCGCGGCCCGCAGCTCCTTCGGGTCCTGCGGCACGGTGATCGCGTGCAGGTCGACCACCATGTAGAAGGCGTCGTGGCTGTCCTGCAGCGCGACCCACTGGCGCACGGCGCCGAGGTAGTTGCCGAGATGGAAGGAGCCCGAGGTGGGCTGGATCCCGGAGAGTACGCGCGGTCGGTCACTGTTCGCTGCAGCCATGCACACAGTGTCGCAGGTACGGAACCGGGGGCGGACGTCCGGTGTAGGTAGGGGGTAGGGCGGGGGTAAGGCGGGGCGGGACGGGAAAAAGGGGGCGCGGGATCAGCGCGGGTGAGGCGGGGATCGTCGAGCGCGTACGGGCCGGGGAGACCGAGGCGTACGGCGAGCTGGTGCGCGCGCACGCCGCCTCGGCGCACCGCGTCGCGCTGGCGCTGGGCGCGGGGGCGGAGGCGGAGGACGTGGTGCAGGGCGCCTTCCTCAAGGCGTACCGGGCGCTGGGGGGCTTTCGCGATGGGGCGGAGTTCCGGCCGTGGCTGCTGCGGATCGTCGCCAACGAGACGCGCAACACGGTGCGTGCCGCGCGGCGGCGGCGCGGGCTGGACGCGCGGGTGGCGGTGCTGGCGGGCGGCCCCGGGGAGCCGGACCCCGCCGCCGTGCTGGTGGGCGCCGAGCGGCGGCGGGAGCTGCTGGCGGCGCTGCGCGGGCTGCGGGCGCCGCAGCGCGACGTGGTGGTCCACCGCTATCTGCTGGGGCTGGACGAGGCGGAGACCGCGGCGGCGCTGGGGATCCCGCGCGGGACGGTGAAGTCGCGGCTCAGCCGGGGGCTGCGGGAGCTGGAGCGGATGCTGGGCGAGGCCCCGGAGGGCGGTGGGGCGGATGAGTGAGCGGCTCGCGCGCGAGCTGGCGGAGCTGGCTGAGCTGGGGCGGGCGTCGGCCGCCGCGCCGTACGACGTCGAGGCCGCGGCCTGCGCGGTGCTGGCGCGGCTGGGGGACGAGCCGGTCCCGGTGGCCGGGCGGCGGCTGCGGCTGCGGCGGTGGGTGCGGGCCCGGCGGCGGGTGCTGGCGGCGCTGCTCGCGGGGGCGCTGGTGGGGCTGGCGCTGACCGCGCCGGTACGGGCCGAGGTGGCCGGGTGGTTCGACCTGGGCGGCGTACGGGCGCGGGTGGAGCCCCGGGTGGCGGTGCCGGACGGTGCCGCGCCGCCGGGGTGCGGTGCGCTGCCGGTGGCGGAGGCGGGGCGGCGGGCGGGGCTCGTACCGCTGCTACCGGCGGGGGTGCGGGCCGGGGAGGTGACGGCGGGGGTCGCGGGGCGGGTGCTGTCGCTGTGCTGGCGGGACGCGGCGGGGGCGCGGGTGCGGGTGGACCAGTTCCCCGCGACGCTGGATCCGGGTTTCTACAAGACCGCCGCGCAGCCCTGGGAGGGTGTCGAGGTGGGTGCGGGGTCCGGGGCCTGGTTCGCGCGGGCGCACCGGCTGGAGCTGCCGTTCGCCGACGGGAGCGCCGGGGTCGTACGGCCGGCGGGGCCGACGCTCGTGTGGAGCGCGGGCGGGGTGACGCTGCGGTTGGAGGGGGTGGCGGACCCCGGGGCGGCGGTGCGGATCGCCGGATCGCTCAAATCCGCTGGAACGGGCGGGAGTTGAGCGGTGTAGGGAGGGTGTGCGGGCCGGGTGGTCCGGCCTTCGCGGAAGGGGTTTACCCATGCGCAGACTCGCTCTCCTGTTCGGCGTGCTCGCCCTCTGGCTCGGCCTCGCTCCCCCGGCGGTGGCGGGCGGGCCGACGAGTGTGCTGCTGGTGAACCAGGCGACCATGCGGGCCGCCGGCATCCAGGAGGGGTCCGCCGACTACCGGGCCCTCGACGCGGCCCTGGGCGCCCTGGGCGGCGGCCAGACCCCCGAGGCGGTGGCGGGCGTGCCCAACGGGCCGGATATCACGCTCAGTTGGCTCTCCCACGAGACCCACGTCTGGCGGGTGGACCGCCTCTACCCGGACGCGAAGGGCGGGATGCTGGTCCACCGCCGGGAGCGCGCCGGCCTGGCGGGCGAGGGAGTCTGGTTCCGCGCCGCGCACGCGAAGGAGGCCGCCGCGCTCCTCGGCGCGCACGGCCTCCTGGACAAGGGCTTCCCGGCGGCGAGTTCGCTCCGTCCGGCCGTCGCGGAGTCGGCCGCACCCGCCCCGCCCGGCCGGGCGGCGTCCGCCTCCGCCGCCACGGGCTGGTGGTGGTCGCTCCCCGGCCTGGCGGCGGGCGCCGCCCTCGCCCGCGCGGCCTTCCTGCGCCGCGGCGGCCCGCGTACACCGCGCCGGGAACTGGTGGACGCGTGACACCGGGGTCCTCGCCGGGGGGGTCAGCCCAGCCCCGGTGCCGGGTATCCCGCCATCAGCTCCGCCACCTCCGCGCGGATCGACTTCAGCGTGACCTCGTCGCCCGTCCTCGACGCCGCGACCGCGCGCGCCATCCAGGTCGCCACCTGCGGCATGTGCTCGACCGTCAGGCCGCGCGAGGTCAGGGACGGGGTGCCGATGCGGATGCCCGAGGGGTCGAAGGGCGTGCGGGGGTCGTAGGGGACGGTGTTGTGGTTGACGACGATGCCCGCGCGGTCCAGGGCCTTCGCCGCGACCTTGCCGGGGACGTCCTGGGCGGTGAGGTCGATGAGGACGAGGTGGTTGTCCGTGCCGCCGGAGACCAGGTCGAAGCCGCGCTCCAGCAGCGCCGCCGCGAGGGCCTTCGCGTTGGCGACGATCTGCGCCGCGTAGTCGCGGAAGGACGGCCGCGCGGCCTCCGCCAGCGCCACCGCGATGGCGGCGGTGGTGTGGTTGTGCGGGCCGCCCTGCAGACCGGGGAAGACCGCCCTGTCGAGGGCCTTGCCGTGCTCCTCCCGTACGGCCAGCAGCATCGCGCCGCGCGGGCCGCGCAGGGTCTTGTGCGTGGTGGTGGAGATGACGTCCACGTGCGGTACGGGCGAGGGGTGCGCCCCGCCCGCGATCAGGCCGGCGATGTGCGCGATGTCCGCGACCAGCACCGCGCCGACCTCGCGGGCGATCTCCGCGAAGGCGGCGAAGTCGATGGTGCGGGGGACGGCGGTGCCGCCGCAGAAGATCAGCTTGGGGCGTTCGGCGCGGGCAAGGTCGCGGACCTCGTCGAAGTCGACGCGGCCGGTGTCTTTCCGCACCCCGTAGCGCACGCCCCGGAACCAGCGGCCGGTCGCCGAGACGCCCCAGCCGTGGGTGAGGTGGCCGCCCATGGGCAGGCCCATGCCCAGCACGGTGTCGCCGGGCTCGGCGAAGGCGAGGTAGGCGGCGAGGTTGGCCGGGGAGCCGGAGTAGGGCTGGACGTTGGCGTGCGCGGTGTGGAAGAGGGCCTTCGCGCGGTCGATCGCGAGGCGCTCGACGGGGTCGATGTTCTGCTGGCCCTCGTAGTAGCGCCGGCCCGGGTAGCCCTCGCTGTACTTGTTGGTGAGGACGGTGCCGGTGGCCTCCAGCACGGCGGCGGAGACGTAGTTCTCGCTGGGGATGAGGCGCAGGGTGTCGGCCTGCAACCGCTCCTCGGCGGCGATGAGTTGGGCGATCGCCGGGTCGGCGGCGGCGAGGGCGGGGTGGTCGAGCGGCATGGTGTGAACCTCCGGGTCGCATCAGGACGGGACCCGGGGTGCCCAGGCGGACGGCACCTCGCGTACACACTGCCGGGCCGCCGCTCCCCCGTGGTCGCTTCCACGCATCGCCAGTCGCGGCACCCACCGGCCACAGTAGCGCGGTACGGGGCGGGGCGCGCGGGCGTCTTGGGATGCGGGCGGGGCTCTTTCCGTACGACCGCCGCGCGACCCCGGCCCGGCTCCAGCCCGGCTCCCGTACGGCAAACACGTCCGGGGCGCTTAACGCGCACCCTCGCGGGGGCACGATAGGAAAGTGCCTCACGAGGGTGCCATCGAACCTCCTGACAGACCCGCGAAGGAGCAAGGCAGCATGACGCGTTCCCAGGACCTCATCAGCGAAGCCGAGGCGCATTCCGCGCACAACTACCACCCCCTCCCCGTCGTCGTCGCCTCCGCCGAGGGGGCGTGGATGACGGACGTCGAGGGGACGCGCTACCTCGACATGCTGGCCGGCTACTCGGCGCTCAACTTCGGCCACGGCAACCGGCGGTTGCTGGACGCCGCCCGGGCGCAGCTGGAGCGCGTCACGCTGACCTCGCGGGCCTTCCACCACGATCGCTTCGCCGCGTTCTGCACGGCGCTGGCCGCGTTGTGCGGCAAGGACATGGTGCTGCCGATGAACACCGGTGCGGAGGCGGTGGAGACCGCCGTGAAGACCGCCCGCAAGTGGGGCTACCGGGTCAAGGGCGTGCCCGGGGGGCGGGCGAACATCGTCGTCGCGGCGGACAACTTCCACGGCCGCACGACGACGATCGTCTCCTTCTCCACCGACCCCGAGGCGCGGGCGGACTTCGGCCCGTACACCCCCGGGTTCACGATCGTGCCGTACGGGGACCTCGCGGCGCTGGACGCGGCGGTGGACGAGGACACGGTGGCCGTGCTGCTGGAGCCGATCCAGGGCGAGGCGGGCGTGCTCGTCCCCCCGGACGGATACCTGCGCGGCGTACGGGAGTTGACGGCAGCGCGGGGCGTGCTGTTCATGGCGGACGAGATCCAGTCCGGGCTGGGGCGTACGGGCGCGACCTTCGCCTGCGAGCACGAGGGCGTCGTCCCGGACGTCTACATCCTGGGCAAGGCGCTCGGCGGCGGCGTGGTGCCCCTCTCGGCGGTCGTCGCGGACGCGGACGTGCTGGGCGTCTTCAGACCGGGCGAGCACGGCTCGACCTTCGGCGGCAACCCCCTTGCCTGCGCGGTGGGGTTGGAGGTGGTCGACATGCTGCGCACCGGCGAGTACCAGCAGCGGGCCACCGAGCTGGGCGAGCACCTCCACCGCGAGCTGGGCCTGCTGACCGGCCAGGGCGCGCTGCGCGAGGTGCGCGGCCGGGGCCTGTGGGCGGGCGTGGACATCGACCCCGCGTACGGCACGGGCCGCGCGATCTCCGAAAAACTCCTCACCCGCCGCGTCCTGGTCAAGGACACCCACGGCTCCACGATCCGCCTCGCACCCCCCCTGGTGATCTCCAAGGAGGACCTGGACTGGGGCCTGGAGCAGCTGCGGGGGGTGCTGGCGGCGCATACCCCGGAAGGCTCGTAGGGGTTGGGTGGCGGTAGGAAAGTCTGCGTTTTGCAGGCATCGGCACTACAATGCAGCAATGACGGCTCTCACCATCCGGGACGTCCCGGACGACCAGATCCACACCCTCAAGGTCCGCGCCGCTCTGGCCGGCAAGTCCCTGCAGGCGTTCATGCAGGAGCTCATCGCCCGGGAGGTGGCGAAGCCGACGATGGCGGAGATGATGGCGCGCCTGGACCGGGAGACCACCGCCGAGGTCGGCGCCCGCGACATCGTCTCCGCCATCGACGAGGGGCGGGCGGGGCGTTGATCGTCGTCGACTGCTCCGCCGTGGTCCTCGCCCTCACCGCCCACACCCCGGGCGGGGACCTCGTCCGCCGACGGCTGGCCGAAGCAGCGGACGTCTACGCCCCCACCCTCCTGGACTACGAGATCCAGTCGGCCCTCCTCGGTATGCGGCGCGGTGGGAAGCTGACCGGCCGGGAGGTGGAGAGAGCCGTCGCCGCCTATCGGATGCTGCCGATCGACAGGCGGGAGACGCTTGCGCTCTGGGACCGGGTGCAGACGCTGCACGCCGATCTCAGCGCCTACGACGCCCAGTACGTCGCCCTGGCGGAAGCCCTCGGCGCCCCGCTTGTCACCAGCGATGCGCGCATCGGGCGCAGTGGCGCCGCGAAGTGCGCTGTCGAGGTCTTCGCGGGCGACCGGACGTGAGTACGCCGAGCGCGAGCGGTTAGTCCATGACCGGTTCGTACGGGCAACTGCCCGTGAGGCAGAAGTAGTCGAGGACGTTCTTCTGGATCTCCTGCTGCTTCGGCCAGGACTCGGGTGGGCCGGAGACGAGGACCACCCACAGGGCGCCGTCCGGCATGCGGATCGCGCGGTAGAGGCCGCGGACGCCGCCGTTGTCGCCCTGCCAGGAGTAGTCCAGTTCGGCGGAGTCCAGGTTCTGGCCCGTGGGGTCCGTCGCCGATCCCTTGGCGTGCTGTTCGTAGCCGGGGCGGCCGGACAGTCCCTGGTCGCCGTTCTCCGCCAGTTCCACCAGGTCCAGGGGCGTGGTGACGTCCTCCGCCGCGCGCCAGACCTGGATGACCTCGCGCTCCGGGTTCTCCGGTGAGCGGTACCAGGTGATCGAGTTCCTCGCCTCGCGGTCCCAGTCGGCGGGGGCGACCAGCAGGAAGTCCTGCTCGGTCATGAAGTAGTACCCCTCCGGCGGGACCCGGCCCTGCGGCGAGGCGGGGTCGGTCTCCTCGGGTGAGGGCGAGGAGGTGGGGTCCTGCGTGGGCTCTTCGGTGAGGTCGGCGGTGGGGTCGGCGGTGGGGTCGGCTGGCGCGGGGCTTTGCGTGGACGCCGCCCGTGTGCCGTCGTCCTCGCGGCCGAACAGCAGGTAGCCGCCCGTGCCGGCGGCGAGCACCAGTGCCATCGCGAGCGCGATGGTCAGCGCCCGTGTCCGGTTCCTGCGGGCTTCGGAGCCATCGCCCGGCGCCGGGTACGGGGGCGACGCCGGGCCCGTCTCCTGGGAGTGCACCGTCGGGTACGAGGCGAGGTCGCCCTCCCCCGCCCCCGGCGGCGGCAGTACAGGCGGCGGAGGCAGCGCGGGCGGCGGAAGCAGCGGCTGCGTCGTCGGCTGTGCGCGGTCCTCGACCCATGCCTGGGCGTCCGCGTCCCAACGGGCTGTCATCTCGCCCCCTCAGCCCAGCAGGGGGGCGATCGCCTGGACCACCGCGGCGGCGGCCGCACCGGCGCCCGCCGTCAGCGAGGCCAGCTCCAGCCGCTCGCGCAGTCGCGCCAGGCGGCCCCGGTCCGCGCGGCCCTCGCGGCGTACCTCCTCGGCGACGCCGCCCAGCTCGCGCTCCAGCTCGTCGGCCTCCGCGCTCTCGGGGGCGGCGAGCAGTTCGCGGCGCAACGTCCGCAGGGCGGTGAGGAGTTCGTCCGCCTGTACGGGGGAGACGGTCACCGAGGCGTCCACCGCTCGCGCGTTCTCGCCCTGCGCCACCGCGCCGCCGCTCATCGCCCCGATGGAGATCCCGCCCGCCGTCGGCGCCGCCGGCGCCGGCGTTTCGGCCGCCGGGAGCGGCGCCCCGCCACCCTGGCGCCTGCCCTCGTCGCGCGCCTGGGCGCCGCCGCCCTGCGCCACCGCGCCGCCGCTCATCGAGCCGATGGAGATCCCGCCCGTCCCCGCGCCCTGCCCGCCGTTCCCGCTCCCGCTGCTCCCGCTCATCGCGCCTCCCCGCTCCTCAGTCGTCCCTGCCGGCGCCACCGCGCGACTGCGCCTGCGCTCCGCTGCCCTGCGCGACCGCGCCGCCGCTCATCGCCCCGATGTACAGGGCCCCTTCGCTGATGTTCACGATCTGCTGGGCGAAGCGCTCGGTCTCGTAGCCGCTGGCCTCCAGGGCCTGCGTGACCCCGCTGGCGATCCGGTCCTGGACGGTCTTCACGTAACGGCTGATGTCCATCTCCTGGAAGAGCGACACCTCGTCCGCGCTGCCCAGTTCCCGCACCGAGGCGCGGGGGCCCTCGCCCGGCAGGGCCTGCGGGTTGTGCAGCCAGGTACGCACCACGGAGACCAGCGCGCGGACAGTCGAGCCACCGATGGTCAGGAGGGTCGCCGGAGTGGCGAACAGCGCGCGCACCAGGGTGCGCAGAGGTGAACCGGCGTTGCGGGCCAGCAGTTTGTCGATGTCGCGGTACTCCGCGCGCACCGGGTACAGCACATGCGGGACGACCTCCAGCACCAGCATGCGGCCCTGGGTGTGGACCCGCACCAGGACGCTGACCACGACCTGCTCGCTCCAGGCGCCGACCCGCACCCGCAGGAAGTAGCGGCGCGCCTCGCCGCCCTCGTCGACGGCCTCCGCGATGTGCCGGTCGGCGTCCTGGCGCCCGTAGCCCGCCGCGCCGCGCCGGGGCGCGGGCGGCAGGTAGGCGAGGTGCTCGACCTCCAGCTCCCGCAGCCGGTCGCGGCTCACCGCCGCGGCGGAGTCCCGCAGCGCGGCCAGTTTCGGCATGACCAGCTCCACGACCTGGCGTGCGGTGAGATCCGGGGCGTCGGCTGCGAGGGTCTTGCCGCGCCGCAGCTCCACGGCCAGCGACCAGGTCTCGTAGGGGCGGCCGTAGCCGACGAAGGGCTCGTAGGGGTCGTAGACGGTGAGCGAGGCGTACTGCTCGGCGTCGATGGAGTTGCCCAACGCGGAAAGATGGGTGGGCAGTTGGGCGCGTCTGCGCCTGGCGAAGGCGTCTTTGGCCAGCTCGGTGCGCAGCATCGACTGGAAGGAGGCCAGGTACGCCCACACCAGCAGGGTCATCAGCAGCGGCAGGAGCAGTCCGGCGAATCCCGCCCCGCTGCCGCTTCCTCCCGGGAGGAATCCCTCGGCGGAGGAGTCGGCGTATCCGCCGGAGTACCCGTCGTACGGCGAGGAGGGCTCCTCGTCACCGAAGAGGGCGGCGCCCACCTTGACGGCGTACAGCGCCACCATGTTCCAGGCGAAGTAGTACAGCCACCAGCTGGCGACCTTCCGCCGCCGGGAAATCCGGCTCGCCGACCCGGAGTCGCTCTGCGTCCCCAGCCAGGCCCGGCGCCCGTGCCGCACCAGCCGGGCCAGCCAGAACAGCAGGCAGACGAAGCTGTAGAACAGCGTGAAGAGCGGGAAGTCCCCGACGGACATCTCGACCGCGAAGAACGCCAGCCACAGCAGGCCCATCGCCAGCCCCGTCAGCACCTCGCGCTGCCGGCAGCGCAGTGCGTACGCCAGGACCGGCACGACGTCGACGCCCAGCGAGGGGGCGGCGGTGCGCTGGCGCTGCTCGACCAGCTCCTCGATCACCCGGCCGCGGAAGGCGGAGTCGAGGCAGACGCCCGCGCAGAGCAGCCGGGTGGCCTCGGAGCGCGACCAGGGTACGGCGGGCGGGGAGTCCCCACGCGGGGCCGGAAGGGCCGCGTCCCCGGTGCTCCCGGTTTCGGCAGTGCCCGCCCGGCCTGGATGCGACTGCGTCAACGCTTCCCCCCGGAACACTCAACTGGCTTGATGTACCCATGAGTTGGTGACGCGGAGTCTAGCGGAGGCACGTACGGCGCGGCCCCCCTGCCCCGTTTCCGGGAAGGGGGGCCGCGCCGCGGGGATCCGGCTCCGGGGCTACTTCTTCGGCAGCCACTGCTCCCAGACCGCCTTGTTCTCCTTCACCCACTTCCGGGCGGCCTCCTCGCCGGTCATCTTGTCCTTGGCGATCCACAGCGCGACCTGGTTCTGGGCCTCGTTGTCCCACCGGAGGTTCTTCAGCAGCTCGGCCGCCTCGCCGCCGTCCTTGGCGAAGTCGGCGTTGAGGTACTTCTCCAGCGGGGTGTTGGCGTAGGCGCACGCGGTCTTCGTCTCGGGCACGTTGCAGCCCTCGGTGTACGCCGGCAGCTTCACCTCGACCAGGTCGATGTCGGAGTTGAGCCACTGCGGGGTCCACCAGTAGGTGATGAAGGGCTTCTTCTCCTGGTACTTCTGCTGCATCTCCTTGATCTGGGCGGCCTCGTTGCCGGTCTCCTTGATCTTGAAGTCGAGCTTGAGGTTCTTGATCAGGTGCTCGTCGTAGGTGGTGTACGAGGGCGCGGCGCCCAGGAACTCGCCCTTGTCGCCGGACTCGGAGGTGCGGAAGTCCTTGGCGAACGTGTTGAGGTTCCTCGCGTCCAGCACCTCGGGGTGCGCGTCCGCGTAGTACTTCGGCACGAACCAGCCGATGTGGCCGGTGACGCCCAGCTCTCCGCCCTCCACGACGGTCTTCTTGTCGTCGACGTAGAGCTGCTTCTTCTTCGGCTGGCCGGCCCAGTCCTCCAGGATCGCGTCGACCTTGCCGTTGTTGAGCGCGTCCCAGGCGATCGGCTCGTCCATGGCCTGGAGCTTGACCTTCTTGACGTCCAGCTCCTGCTCCAGGATCACCTTGGCGACCTCGGCGTTGGCCTGGGCGCCGACCCAGGACGGCACCGCGATGACGACCTCGTCGGAGCCGGCCGCCTTGCCGGTGTCGGCGGCGGAGCAGGCGCTCAGGGCCAGCAGGGCCAGCACGCCGGTGCCGGCGAGGGCGGCGGTTCGTATGTGCTTGATGTGACGGGTGTTCTTCATGTGACTACTCCTTGGGCATGGTGAGCGGAGTTCCCCGCTCGGGCAGGTACGTGGGGACGGGCCCGGGGCCGGCCCGGGTCTCAGCGCGGGCTCCGCTCCCGGACCCCGGCGCCGGGCTGGGTCGTACGGTCGAGCAGCACGCCGAGGCAGACGATCGCGAGGCCGGCCGTCATGCCGAGCCCCAGGTCGCCCTTGGCGAGGCCCTTGACGACGTCGAAGCCGAGCGCGCCGCCGCCGATCATCCCGGCGATGACGACCATCGACAGGACCAGCACGACGCCCTGGTTGACGGCGAGCAGCAGCGCCGGGCGGGCCAACGGCAGCTGGACCTGGCGCAGTTGCTGGCCGGTGGAGGCGCCCAGGGAGCGGGCGGCCTCCAGGGCGGCGGGCTCCACCTCGCGCAGGCCCTGCGCCGTGATGCGTACGACGGCGGGCAGCGCGTAGATGACGGCCGCCGCGACGCCGGCGGTGCGCCCGCCGCTGAAGAGCGCGATCATCGGGATGAGGTAGATGAACTGCGGCAGCGTCTGCATGGTGTCCAGCACCGGCCGCAGCAGCCGCTCCACCCAGCCCGAGCGGGCGGCCAGGACGCCCAGTGCGAAGCCGAGCAGCAGGGTGACGGCGAGCGCGGCGATCACCTGTGAGAGCGTGTCGAGCGAGCGCGTCCACAGGCCCAGCGCGCCGGTGGCGCCCAGCGCCAGGGCGGCCGTGAGCGCCGCGCGCCGGCGGCCGGCCGCGTAGCCCAGGGCGGCGGCCAGCAGCAGCAGCGCCCACCAGGGGGTGGCCTGCAGGGCGTCGCGCAGGGGGTTGATGACGTACGTGGCGAAGCCCTCGGCCCAGGTCAGGGTGCCGCCCAGGACGGGGACGCCGGAGCCGAGGTGGTCCTCGATCCAGTTGACCACCGTGTTGACGGGGCCGTCGATGGCGACGGTCCAGCCCTCGGGCCACTCCTGGCGCCCGAGCGCGGCGCCCAGGGCGGCGGCGCCGGCGGTGAGGGCGGCGAGCAGCGGCCACAGGAGGCGGCCGCGCAGGCCGCCCCCGCCGGGGGCGTCGTCCAGCCGCTCGCCGGCGGCGGCGGTCGTACGGTCCAGCCAGACGGCCAGCAGCACGACGGCGATACCGGCGGGCAGCGCCATCCCGACGTCGACCACCGACAGGGCGCGGTAGATCTCCTCGCCCAGTCCGCCGGAGCCGATGAGGGAGGCCAGGACGACCATGGACAGGCACATCATGATCGTCTGGTTGAGGCCCAGCAGCATCTGCCGGCGGGCCAGCGGCAGCCGTGCGGTGCGCAGCCGCTGCCAGCCGCTGGCGCCCAGCGAGGCGGCGGCCTCCAGCGCGGCGGGGTCGGCGCCGCGCAGGCCGAGCGCGGTGAGGCGCGCCATCGGCGGGGCGGCGTAGATGACGGTGGCGACGAAGGCCGAGGGGATGCCGATGTCGAAGATCAGCACGAAGGGCAGCAGGTAGGAGAAGGCGGGGAGGACCTGCATGGTGTCGAAGACCGGGTTGAGCAGGCGCTGGGCGCGCGGCGAGAGGCCGGCGGCCAGTCCGAGCAGCAGTCCGACCAGGGCGGAGGCGGCCACGCAGACGACCATCAGCGCGAGGGTCTCCATCGCCGGCTCCCAGACGCCGAGCAGTCCGATCACCGCGAAGGTGACCAGCGCGGTGGCGGCGGTGCGCAGGGCGCGGCGGCGCGGTCCGGCGCCGCCCGCGTACCAGGCCAGCGCCACGGCGGCGACGGTCACGCCGAGGAAGCCGAGGGCCTCCAGGGCCGACTGGACGCCGTCGACGGAGGACTCGGCCCAGTTGCTGATGTGCAGCAGGCCGTAGAGGAAGACGGGGCTGGTGGTGCGGTTGTCGACCAGCCACCTGTTGAAGTCGTCCAGCGGGGTGCGCAGGTCGTAGGTCAGCTCGTGGGGCCAGCGGACGCCGCCGCCGGATCCGGCCGAGGTGACGACCGCGCTGACGACGACCGTCAGGGCCGCCAGCAGGAGGAGTACGAGGTGGGGGTTCGCACCCATCCGGGCCAGCGGGCCGGGGGCCTTGGCCGGGGTGGCGGCGGCGTGGGGGGCGGCCGGAGCAGCGGGCCCTGCGGGCTCGGTGGGATCGGTGGGCTCGGTGGGCTTGTCCAGTACGGCGCTCATACCGCCGCCTTGCCCTCGGCCTGCGCCGAGCCGGCCGGCGGGGACTCCGAGGGGCTGTCCGCCGGGGTGCTGGTGTCGATCCCCGCCACCACCGCGAGCAGCCGCTCGTGGTCCACGACGCCCAGGCAGCGCCCGTCCGCCACGACGCAGGCGGCGCCGCCGACGTCCATGACGACCGGGATGGCGGAGGCGACGATGGCGTCGGGGGCGAGGGCGCCGGGGTGGTCCGCGCCGCCGCAGTCACCGGCGCGCATCGCGGCCCGTACCGAGATGACCTGCTCGCGCGGCACGTCGCGGACGAAGTCGCGGACGTAGTCGTCGGCCGGGTGGGCGACGATCTCCTCGGGGGTGCCGAGCTGCACGATGGCGCCGTCGCGCATCAGCGCGATCCGGTCGCCGAGCTTCAGCGCCTCGCTGAGGTCGTGGGTGATGAAGATCATCGTGCGGCCCTCCTCGCGGTGCAGCCGTACGACCTCTTCCTGCATGTCGCGGCGGATCAGCGGGTCCAGCGCGGAGAAGGGCTCGTCGAAGAGGAGCACCTCGGGGTCCACGGCCAGCGCGCGGGCCAGGCCGACGCGCTGCTGCTGGCCGCCGGAGAGCTGGGTGGGGCGGCGCTGCTCCAGGCCGGCCAGGCCGACCTTGACGACCATCTCCTGGGCGCGGGCGCGGCGTTCGGCCTTCCCGACGCCCTGGATCTCCAGGCCGTAGGCGACGTTGTCCAGCACGGTGCGGTGCGGCAGCAGGCCGAAGTGCTGGAAGACCATGGCGGCGCGGTGGCGGCGCAGTTCGCGCAGCCGGCCTCGGTCCATGGCGCGCACGTCCTCGCCGTCGATCTCCACCACGCCTGCGGTGGGCTCGATCAGCCGGGTCAGGCAGCGCACCAGGGTGGACTTGCCGGAGCCGGACAGGCCCATGACGACGAACACCTCGCCGCGGCGCACGTCGAAGGAGACGTCGCGCACGGCGGCGGTGCAGCCGGTGCGGGCGCGCAGCTCCTCCGGGGGGAGGTCCGCGTACTCGCCGCCGGGGATCCTCCCGGCGCGGGGGCCGAAGACCTTCCACAGGCCGCGTACGGAGAAGACGGGGCCCTCGGCCCCGGCCCCGTCCTTCGCGGGGGTGGCGGGCTGCTCGGTCGTGGTGGTGGTCATCGGGTGGTTCCTTCCACGGGTACGTCCGTGAGTGAGGGGTCGTCCGGCACCTGCGCCAGGAGTTCGGCGCACTTCTCGCCGACCATCAGCACGCCGATCATGGGGTTGACGGCGGGCATCGTCGGGAAGACCGAGGCGTCGGCGATCCGGACGCCCGCCAGGCCGCGGACGCGCAGGTCCGGGTCCACGACGGCGAGTCCGTCGTCCGGGGCGCCCATGCGGCAGGTGCCGGCGGGGTGGTAGACGGTGTGCGCGACGCTGCGGGCGTAGGCGCTCAGCTCCTCGTCGCCGGTGATCTCCGGGCCGGGGCAGACCTCGCGGGTGAGCCAGCCGGCCAGCGGCTCGGTGGCGGCGATCTCGCGGGCGATGCGGATGCCGTCGACCAGGGTCCGGGCGTCGTAGCCGTCCGCGTCCGTGAAGTAGCGGAAGTCCAGGGCGGGTTTGACGGCCGGGTCGGCGCTGGTGAGGTAAAGGCGGCCGCGGCTGCGGGGCTTGGGGATGTTCGGGGTCATCGACACGCCGTGCGCGGGGCGTTGGTAGCCGATGCGCTCGGGGTTGTCGGTGAAGGGGATCTGGTAGAAGTGGAACATCAGGTCCGGGCCGCGCCCGCTGTCGTCGCGGCGGACGAAGAGCCCGGCGTCGGAGTCCATCGCCGAGTTCTCCGGGATCGGGCCGTCCGTCTCCCAGACGATGACCGACTCGGGGTGGTCGAGGAGGTTCTCGCCGACGCCCGGCAGGTCGTGGACCACGTCGATGCCCAGCGCCTCCAGGTCGCCGCGCGGGCCGATGCCCGAGTGCAGCAGCAGCCGGGGGGTGTCCACCGCGCCGGCGCACAGCACGACCTCGCGGGCGGCGGCGGCGAACTCCTCGCCGCCGTCCTCGCGGCGCACGTGCACGCCCGTCGCACGCTTCCCCTCAGGGGTGTCCTCGACGCGCAGCCGGTGCGCCCAGGTGTTCAGCATCAGCGTGAGGTTGGGGCGGTCGCCGGACTCCATGTGGGGGTGGAGGTAGGCCACCGAGGCGGAGGAGCGCTTGTTGTTCTCCGGGTGGTACGCCAGGTCGAAGAAGCCGGCGCCCTCGTGGAAGGGCGCCTTGTTGAAGCCCTCCACGCGCGGCACCCCGGTGGCCGCCTCCGCGGCCGTCACGAAGTCGCGGGCGATGGCGTTGCGGTCCCATTCGGCGACGGGGACGATGTTGTTGCGCAGCCGGTCGAAGTACGGGTCCATCGCGGCGGCGTCCCAGCCCCGCGCGCCCGCCTCGGCCCACTCGTCCCAGTCGCCGGGCAGCGGCTTGAAGGCGATCAGCGTGTTGTGCGAGGAGCAGCCGCCGAGCACCTTGGCGCGGCTGTGGCGGATGTGCGAGTTGCCCATCGGCTGCTCGGTGGTGGGGTAGTCGTAGTCCAGCTCCCCGCCGAGCAGGCCCAGCCAGCGGCGCAGGGTGAGCACCTCGGGGCGGTCGATGTCGCTGGGGCCGCCCTCGATGACGGCGACGGTGAGCGCCGGGTCCTCCGCGAGGCGGGAGGCGATGACGGAGCCCGCGGTGCCGCCGCCGACGATCACGTAGTCGAAGGTGCGGACCGGTATGTGCCCGGGGGCGTCTCCGGTGGTCTGTGCTGTGGCGCTCATTCTCCGTGCTGCTCCTCGTTCTTCGCGGGGGTGTCGCCGTCCGGTCGCGCGTGCGGCCGCTCCTCCGGCCGCCCGTCCGCCCGGCCGCCCGCGAACCACCGCACCGGCTGCGGGCGGAGGTTCTCGTAGACGTGCTTGCTCTCGCGGTACTCGGCCAGTCCGGCGGGGCCCAGCTCGCGGCCGATCCCCGACTTCCCGAAGCCGCCCCACTCCGCCTGCGGGAGGTAGGGGTGGTAGTCGTTGATCCACACCGTGCCGTGGCGCAGCCGGGCGGCGACGCGCCGACCGCGCTCGGGGTCGGCGGTGAAGACGGCGCCGGCCAGCCCGTACTCGGTGTCGTTGGCCAGCGCGACGGCCTCGTCCTCGGTGGTGAAGGTCTCCACCGTCAGGACGGGGCCGAAGATCTCCTCGCGGATCACCCGCATGCCGCGGTGGCAGTGGTCCAGGACGGTCGGGCGGTAGAAGTAGCCGCCGGCCGGGAGGTCGGGGGTGGGCGCGGGGCGGACGCCGCCGCAGCGCAGGGCCGCTCCCTCGGCGAGGGCGGAGGCCACGTACTCCTCGGTCCTGGCCAGCTGGGCGGCGGAGACCAGCGGGCCGCACTCGGCGCCCCGGGACGTACCGCGGCCGAGGCGGATCAGGTCCGCGCGGCGGGCCAGCTCGGTGACGAAGCGCGTGCGCACCGACTCCTCGACGATCAGCCGCGAGCCGGCCGAGCAGACCTGGCCGCTGTGGACGAAGGCGGCGTTGAGCGCCTGGTCCACGGCGGTGTCGAAGCCCTCGTCGGTGGCGCAGGCGTCGGCGAAGACGACGTTGGGGTTCTTGCCGCCCAGCTCCAGGGCGACCTTCTTCACGCCGGGCGCCGCGGCCCGCATCACCTTGACGCCGCTGCTCAGGCCGCCGGTGAAGGAGACGAGGTCGACGCCGGGGTGCTCGGCGAGCCGCGCGCCGGCGGGCAGGCCCGCGCCGGTGAGGAGGTTGCCCACGCCGGCGGGCAGGCCCGCCTCGACCAGCAGGTCGAGCAGCGCCACGGTGGAGAGCGGGGTGACCTCGCTGGGCTTGACCACGAAGGTGTTGCCCGCCGCGAGCGCGGGGGCGATCTTCCAACTGGCCTGGAGCAGCGGGTAGTTCCACGGCGTGATGAGCGCGCAGACGCCCACCGGCTCGTGCACGACGGTGCTGTGCACCCCGTCGCCGCCCGCGTCCACCACGCGCTCGGCCGGCTCGCCCGCCGCCAGGTCCGCGAAGTAGCGGAACGCCGCCGTCACGTCGTCCACGTCGATCCGGCCCTCGTCGAGGGTCTTGCCGGTGTCGCGCGACTCCAGCAGCGCCAGCTCCTCGCGGTCGCGCTGGAGCAGCTCCGCGGTGCGGCGCAGCAGCGCGGCCCGCTCGGCCACCGGCGTACGGGGCCATGGTCCCTGATCGAAGGCGGCCCTGGCGGCGGCCACCGCGGCGTCCGCGTCGGCCGCCGCGGCCTCGGCGACCACCGCCAGCACACCGCCGTCCGCCGGATCGATGATCTCCCGGCTCGCACCGTCGGCGGCGGAGGTCCACCGGCCGTCGATATGGAGGGTTTCTTTCACCCGCACGTTGTTTTGCCCTTCTTGCATACGTACGCCCGCCGTGGATCGCACGGGCGGACAGTCGGGTGCCCTGCCCCGGGTCGACACAGGTATGCCCCCCGGCCGAAGACTCGTGACCGCTTCGTTATCGAACACGCGGAACCGGAGCGTCCTCATCGCGTACGCAAAACCCCCCGCCGGCGGCTGCCGACGGGGGGTTCCCCGAGATGCTGCGAAGGTGCTGCTGATGGCCTCAGCGGGCCGCTGACCTGGTCAGATGAGACCCAGACCGCGCACCGCGTCGCGCTCCTCGACCAGCTCCCGAACGGAGGCGTCGATGCGCGGGCGGGAGAAGTCGTTGATCTCCAGACCCTGGACGATCTCGTACGCGCCGTCCTTGCAGACGACCGGGAAGGACGAGATGAGGCCCTCGGGCACACCGTAGGAGCCGTCGGACGGGATGCCCATGGACGTCCAGTCGCCGGCCGCGGTGCCGTTGACCCAGGTGTGCACGTGGTCGATGGCCGCGTTGGCGGCGGAGGCCGCCGAGGAGGCGCCGCGCGCCTCGATGATCGCCGCGCCGCGCTTGGCGACGGTGGGGATGAAGTCGTCCGCCAGCCACTGCTCGTCGTTCACGACCTCGGCGGCGTTCTTGCCGGCGACCTCGGCGTGGAAGATGTCCGGGTACTGGGTCGCGGAGTGGTTGCCCCAGATGGTGAGCCTGCGGATCTCCGAGACCGGCACGCCGGTCTTCTTCGCCAGCTGCGACAGCGCCCGGTTGTGGTCCAGGCGCGTCATCGCGGTGAAGCGCTCGGCCGGCACGTCCGGCGCGGCGGCCTGGGCGATCAGCGCGTTGGTGTTGGCCGGGTTGCCCACGACGAGGACCTTGATGTCGTCCGCGGCGTGGTCGTTGATCGCGCGGCCCTGCGGCTTGAAGATGCCGCCGTTGGCCTCCAGCAGGTCACCGCGCTCCATGCCCTTGGTACGGGGCCGGGCGCCGACGAGCAGCGCCACGTTCGCGCCGTCGAAGGCCACGTTCGGGTCGTCGCTGATGTCGATGCCCTGGAGGAGCGGGAAGGCGCAGTCGTCCAGCTCCATCGCGGTGCCCGCGGCGGCGCCGAGCGCGGGGGTGATCTCCAGCAGGCGCAGCTTGACCGGGACGTCCGGGCCGAGCAGCTGGCCGGAGGCGATACGGAAGAGCAGCGCGTAGCCGATCTGTCCGGCGGCTCCGGTGACGGTGACGTTCACGGGGGTGCGGGTCATGGAAACTCAACTCCAGCAGGCTCAGGTCCGGCGGCTCCGCTGCGATCTCGCCCGCGGGGCGGTGGCGGGGCCGCCGGACAATCTATCGGAACGGGGGCGGTGCGGGCGCGGGAGCCTCCCCCGCTCCCTCACTCCACCGCCCGTGCGCAGGTCTTCTTCCCGGGCGTCGGCTCCACGCAGGCGCGCAGGACGGCCGGGTCGGTGGTCGGCAGCATCGTCGTGTAGCCCTCGCCGCTCGCGTCGATCTCGATCCGGGCGGCCCGGTCCTCGTCGCCCGCCTTCCCGCCGGCGGTCAGCACGGCGCCCTTCGGGGCGTCGGTGACCCGGGCCCAGGCGGCCTGGCAGAGCGTGCTGAAGCGCAGCTCCAGATAGGCGCCGGCGACGTACGCCTCGCTGGTGGTCGCGGCGTTCTCCCCGCCGCAGCCGCTGGTCTCGGGGTCGCGCCCCTGGCAGCCCTCGCCCTGGCAGGCGATCCCCTCGGGGAGCGTCACGCCGGGGCTGGGCGAGGCGCTGGGCGTCCTGCGGGCCTCGGGCTCGTCCGTACCGTCGAGGAGGCCGGCGCCGAAGACGATCCCGGCGCCGAGCCCGAGCACGACGAGGAGCACGGCGACGAAGCCGGCGGTGCGGCGCAGGCGGGAGGGGCGGGGGGTGGGCTGAGGTGGGGCGGGTTGAGGTGGGGCGGGCGGGGGCGGGGCGGGCGCGGCGGTCTCGGCGGGCGGCGGCGCGGCGGAGGCGGTCGCCGAGGTGGCGGCGGTCGCGGTCGCGGGGGTGGGGCGGGGCTCCTTGGGCTCCACGTGCTCGGGGGTACGGGCCTCCGCCGCCTCGGCCGCCGGGGCCTTCGTCCGCCAGGGAGGGGCGGACCGCTCGGTGGCGGAACGGCCCAACGGCTCGCCCGCAGCCGGGACTTGGGCCTCTTCTTCGGGTTCTTCGGACGCGGACCGATCCGGCGGGGCGTCCTTGGCGGGAACGTCCTTGGCGGGGACGCCCTGGGCGGGAACGTCCTGGGCGGCTGCGTCCCGCGGCGCGGCGTCCTGCGGCTCCGCGTCCCGGGGGCCGAAGGGCGCCAGCAGGTCGGCCTCCCCCGGCACCGCGTCCCGCGGCCCGTCCCCGGGCTCGTTCCGGGAGCGCGCCCCCTCCACCCGCACCGGCGCCCCCGAGGTCAGCGGCGGCGCGTCCGACGGCGGCGGTACGCGCGGCGGCCGCTCCGGCCCGGCGTCCCGCGGCGGGCGCGCGCGGCCCAGTCGCGGCAGGCGGCGCGTGCGCTCCTCCCGTACGGGCCCGGACTCCGCCTCGGCCAGCGCCTCGCGCGCCCGGGCGATGCGGATCGCCTCCAGCGTCGGGTCGTGCCGCGCCTCGGAGCGGCTCCAGGCGCGCTCCGCCAGCTCCCACATCGTCAGCAGGTGCCCCGGCTCCGCGCCCGTCACCTCGGCCAGCGCCTCGATCGCGCCCTGCGGCGGCAGCAGCCGCCCGCCGAGATAGCGCTCCCAGGACGATCTGCTGTATCCGGTGCGGTCCGCGACGGCGACCACACCCAGCCGGCTGCGGTCCACGACCCGCCGCAACTGCTCCGCGAACTCCCTTATCTGCGGGTCGAGTTCCTCGGGCAGCTCCTTCCAGCGCGGCATCGTCCTCCCCAACTCCCGTCGCCGTTCCGGCCGTCCGCCTGCCCGTCGGAGGGGAGCGGACCACCCTCGCCAGCATGGCAGCTCCCCCGCCGCCTGCGTACGGGCATACCCAACCCGCTGCGGGAAAGGCGGGGTCGGTGGTAGCCCACCCGCCCCTTCCGCCCGCCGGCCCCCTGCGGTCGCTCAGCCCCCTACGGTCACAAGGCCGGTCTCGTAGGCCAGGACGACCGCCTGGGCCCTGCTGCCGAGGTCCAGTTTGGCCATCGTGCGGTTGAGGTGCGTCTTGACCGTCGCCTCGGTGATGAACAGCCGCTCCGCGATCTCCACGTTGGACATCCCGCGCGCGGTCAGCCGCAGCACCTCCGTCTCGCGGGCGGTGAGCTGCGCCAGCTCCGCCGGCGGCGCGCCCCGCGCCCCGGAGTCGGCGGGCCGCGCCGCCGTGAACGCCTCCACCAGCCGCCGGGTCACGCTCGGCGCGAAGAGCGTGTCGCCGCCGGCGACCGCCGCGACCGCCGCGAGCAGCCGCTCCGGGCCGGTGTCCTTGAGGAGGAAGCCGGCCGCGCCGGCGCGCAGGGCCCGGTAGACGTACTCGTCCAGGTCGAAGGTGGTGAGCATCAGTACGCGGGGAACGGGGTCGTCTCCACGCTCGACAGCGGAGGCGAGGATCCGCTCCATCGCCTCGATGCCGTTGACCCCGGGCATCCGGATGTCCATCAGCACCACGTCCGGCCGGCAGCGGGCCGCCTCGGCCACCGCCTCCGCGCCGTCGGCCGCCTCTCCGGCGACCTCGATCCCCTCGGCGGCCTCCAGCAGCCCGACGATTCCGGCCCGTACGAGGAACTGGTCGTCCACCACAAGCACCCGGATGGCCATCCCCCGCGGTCAACCCCCTCAGTCGCCGGCCTCCCCCCGCGCCGCCGCGGCGGAGGTGGGCAGGGTCAGCCGGACCTCGAAACCCCCTGCGGGGCGTGGGCCGATCTCCACGGCTCCGCCGTAGAGCTTCGCGCGTTCCCGCATCCCAATCAAGCCGTGGCCGGTCCCGGCCCCGACTACGGCTGGATTACCCCCCTTTCCGTCGTCCGCGACACTCACCTGAAGCCGATGGGGCTCGTAGCGCACCCGCACCTCGGCACGAGCCGGACCGGCGTGCTTGAGGACGTTGGTGAGCGCCTCCTGCACCACCCGGTACGCGCACAGCCCCACCCCGGACGGCAGCGGGCGCACCGTGCCCTCGACGGCCAGCCCGACCACCAGGCCGCCGGCGCGCAGCCGCTCCACCATCTCGGACAGCCCGTCCAGCCGGGGGACCGGGTCGTAGGGAGCGGCGCCCCCGTCGGCCGGGGCGGTAGAGGCGCCGCGCAGCAGCGTCAGCATCCGGCGCATCTCCGCCAGCACCTCGCCGGAGGTCTCCTCGATGACGGCGAGCGCGCGGCGGGCCTTCTCCGGGTTCCCGTCGAAGACGTACCGCGCCAGCCCCGACTGGACCGAGATCACCGCGAAGTGGTGGGCGATGACGTCGTGCAACTCGCGGGCGATGCGCGCCTGTTCGTCGGCCACCGCGCGCCGCGCCCGGTCGTCGCGCTCGGCGCGCAGCTGGCGGGTCAGCTCCGCCAGCCGCTCCCCGCGCCGCTCCGACCTGCGGGCGGCCTGCCCGAAGCGGACCACCACGGCCGGCATGACCGCGGCCATCGCGGCGGCGGTGGCCACCGAGCCGTGCGGGGCGACCACGCCGGCGTAGACCCAGACCGCGCCCAGGGCGGCGGCGGCGACGGCGGCGGTGCGCAGCGGGCGGGTGGCGGCGACGGTGTAGAGGGCGAGGAGGGGGGCGAGGCTGTTGGCGGCGGGGAAGTAGCCGAGGGTGACGTAGAGCGTCCACAGCGCGAGGACCACCGCCGTGACGGCGACGGGCCGGCGGCGGCGCAGGGCGAGCGGAAGGCAGATGGCGGCGCTCAGCGCGTACCCGGCGGCGTCCGGCGGCGCATACCCCTCGCCGGTGTCCTGCCGGGCGAGCAGCAGCGAGCACCCCAGGTAGGCCAGCGCGATACCGGCGTCCACCGTTTGGGAACGCCGGAGTTCGGATACGCGCATCACGGCAGTGTAGGGCGGCGCCCCCCGGTCGGCGTCAACCCTGCGCGGTACTCCGGACGGTGTAGGCGCACGCGGCACTACCGCGACTCTCACGCCGGATCTCCAACCGTCACCTGACGCGGTGGAACGGCCGCGCTCCGTAACGTCTTCCTCGCTCGGTCCGGAAGAACACCAAGCCCAAGGAGACGGAACATGTCACTTCGCAGGAAGACCGCCACGGCCGCCATGGTGATCGCCCTCGGTGCGGGTGCGGCGCTCACCGCCTCGCCCGCGTCGGCGAGCAACAGCTACAACGGGTTGGCCTACGTCCAGGGCAGCGGCACCTTCACGGACGACTGGCAGGACGAGGGCCGGCTGTCGACCGGCGAGAACACCTACTCGAACGCCACCTGCCTCTGGCAGAAGATCCTCTGGGCGGAGGGCAAGCTGGCCTGGAACTCCATCGACGGCATATTCGGCCCCGCCACCCAGTCCGCCACCAAGATCTGGCAGACGTTGCACGGGACCGACGACGACGGCGTCGTCGGCTCGGGGACCTTCACCAGGGCCGGCTACCACCTCATCGACAGCAACGGTGACGGAGCGGTCGACACCTACCGGGGCTCCTCCAACAGCTTCCTCGTCTCCCGCGACGCCGACGGCCACTACCTCTTCTACGACCGCACCGGCGCCAAGCGCGCCGCCGGCTACAACTACCGCACCTGCGCCTGATGTTCACGCCGTATGCGCGGAACTGAGCGCGTACGGCCGGTAAACGGCGGTGGCCCGACCTGACGGGGTATCCCCTGCTCGAAGAGCTTCATGGGGCATCCCCTGCTCGAAGAGCTTCATGGGGCATCCCCTGCTCGAAGAGCTTGGGGAAGGGGTCGGGCCACCGCCTGCTGCGCCCGGGGCGCCGCCGCTCAGACCGTCGAGTGCAGGATCTCCTTGACGAACGGCAGGTGGATCCACGGATCCGGCAGCGCCGCCAGCGCCAGCAGCGCGATCGAGGTGCCCAGCACGCCGTAGGTGACCACGTCCGTGAAGCGCGAGCGCACCGCCAGCATGCCGACGTTGGGCAGCAGCCAGCGCAGGGCGCCGCCGAGCAGCAGCGCCCCCGCGATGATCAGGCAGCCGATACGGAAGCTGTCCGCGGCGACCACGGCCAGACCCGCCGCCGTCAGGCCCAGCACCAGCAGGATCGGCCACTGGCGGGCCGGGGCGGGGGATTCGCCGGAGGCCGTGCGGCCGCCGCCCTCGGGGCGCGAGGTGTCGACCGTGACGTCGGGGCGGCGGCGCGAGCGGGGGTGCTCGGCGGGGTCGCCCGCCTGCGACCGGACGGTGCTCATCGCGCCGCCAACTCCGCCGCCTCCACCACGTTGTGCAGCAGCATGGCCCGGGTCATCGGGCCCACGCCGCCCGGGTTGGGCGAGATCCAGCCCGCGACCTCCGCCACTCCGGGGTGCACGTCGCCGGTGATGCGCCCGTGCTCGTCGCGCGAGACGCCCACGTCCAGCACGGCGGCGCCCGGCTTGACGTCCTCCGGCTTGATCAGGTGCGGTACGCCCGCCGCGGCCACGATGATGTCCGCCCGGCGCAGGTGGGCGGCGAGGTCGCGGGTGCCGGTGTGGCACTGGGTGACCGTGGCGTTCTCGCTGCGGCGGGTGAGCAGCAGCGGCATCGAGCGGCCGATCGTGACGCCCCGGCCGACGACGACCACCTCGGCGCCGGCGATCCGCACCCCGTGCTGCCGCAGCAGCCGGATGATGCCGTTGGGCGTGCACGGCAGGGGGGCGGGCTCGTTCAGGACGAGGCGGCCGAGGTTGACCGGGTGCAGGCCGTCGGCGTCCTTGGCCGGGTCCATCAGCTCCAGCACGCGGTTCTCGTCGATGTGCTTCGGCAGCGGCAGCTGGACGATGTAGCCGGTGCAGGCGGGGTCCTCGTTCAGCTCGCGGACGGCCGCCTCCACCTCCTCCTGGGTGGCGGTCGCGGGCAGCTCGCGCTGGAGGGAGGCGATGCCGGCCTCCGCGCAGTCGCGGTGCTTGCCGGCCACGTACTTGCGGCTGCCCACGTCGTCGCCGACGAGGATCGTGCCCAGGCCGGGCGTGACACCGCGGGCCCTGAGCGCCTGGACGCGGGTGGCGAGTTCGGACTTGATCGCGGCTGCGGTGGCCTTGCCGTCGAGAATCTGGGCGGTCATACCCCCATCCTCCCGGATACCGGGCCCCCGATTCCAATCCGGGGACGATCCGGGCGTGCGTACGTAAGGGGTGGACAGCCCACTCGGGCAGCTAGCAGAGTAGGGCCCGGAACCGCAAGCGTATGACACGGGGGGAATCGCCCGCGGTCGCTCTCCGACGGTTCGCATGTACCCCAGTCCCCGCCGCTCGGAGGAAGTCTCCCGTGAGTTACTCGGACCCGAACAACCCGTACAGCCAGCCACAGCAGCCCCAGCAGCCCTACGGGCAGCCGCAGCAGCCGTACGGCCAGCAGCCCCAGCCCGGCTACGGCTACCCGGGCCAGCAGCCCGCGGACCCCTACGGCCAGCAGCCCCAGCAGAGCCCCTACGGCGCCCCGCAGCAGCCCTACGGCCAGCCGCCGCAGCAGCCCTCCTACGGCTACCCGCAGCAGCCCCCGCCCGGCACCGTCCAGGCCAACAACGGCTACATCAACATCGGCCCCTTCGGTACCGTGCCGCTGGCCACGATGGGGCAGCGCTTCCTGGCCCGGCTGCTGGACGGCGTGATCACGAGTGTGATCGTCGGCATCATGATGGCCATCGGCCTGGCGGGCGCGCTGGGCATCGCCAGCGAGGCCGAGAAGTCCATCTCCGACTGCTCCCAGTTCGAGCCGGGGAGCGCCGCCTACTCGGACTGCCTGGACGACGTCAGCGCGGCCGCCACCGACGCCGGCGCCGGCTTCATCGCCACCTTCTTCCTGATGATGGCCGTCTTCGCCGCCTTCGCCCTGCTCTACGAATGGCTGTTCATCGCCCTCAAGGGCGCCACCCTCGGCAAGATGATCATGGGCTTGAAGGTGGTCCGGGAGTCCGACGGCCAGGTCCCCGGACTGGGCGGCGGCTTCATCCGCTACATCATCCCGATCGCGGGCTCCCTGCTCTGCGGCATCGGCCAGCTCCTCGTCTACCTCTCGCCGTTCTTCGACGGCAGCGGCAAGCTCCAGGGCTGGCACGACCGCGCGGCCGGCACGGTCGTCATCAAGAAGCCCTGACCCCCGCCGCGAGGCACCCCTAGGAGACGTACCGCCATGAGCCAGCCCACGCCGCCCCAGCAGCCCAACCCGTACGGCAGCCCCGGGGCGTACGGCAGCCCGCAGCCCTACGGCGCGGGCGCGTACGGCGTCCCGCCGCAGGGCGGCCCGCCCGCCTACCCCGCGCCCTACGGTCCCGGCGGCGGCATGCCCTTCGGCGTCCCGCTGCTGATGCCGGGCAAGGTCAGGGCGTCGCGGGTGTTCCTCTTCGTGATCGCGGGCCTGCAGCTGGTCTACGTGCTGTACGCGGTGTTCGTCACCCTGCCCACGTTCGACGAGCAGTTCGACGACGCGGGTCTGCGGAACGAGCGGGAGGCGGAGGTCTTCAAGAGCATCGGCGAGGGGACGGTCATCACGCTGTGCGCGCTGACCGTCATCGCCGTCGCCCTGGGGGTGTGGCTGGCGCTGACGTACCGCAACGGCGGCAACGCGGTGCGTACCTGCAGCATCGTCTACGGCTCCTTCGCCATCCCGGGCGGGCTGGTCACCTTCCTGCCGCTCGGCTGGGCCACGGCCGTCCTGGGCATCCTGCTGATCGTCTTCAGCGCGAACCGCGAGAGCGCCGAGTGGTTCCGCCGGCCGCGCGGGGCGTATCCGATGGGCTGATCCGGTCGTACGGGCGAAGGCGCCGGTCCGCTTCCCCCAGGGGGAGCGGACCGGCGCCTTCGGCGTTGCGGGGTGTTGCGGGGCTGTGCTGGTCGGTGCTGGTCGGTGCTGGTCGGTCTCAGTGGAAGAAGTGCCGCGCGCCGGTGAAGTACATCGTCACGCCCGCCTTCTTCGCCGCCTCGACGACCTCCTCGTCGCGGATCGAACCGCCGGGCTGCACCACGGCCTTCACACCCGCGGCCAGGAGGACCTCCAGCCCGTCGGCGAAGGGGAAGAAGGCGTCCGAGGCGGCGTACGAGCCCGCCGCGCGCTCCTCGCCCGCGCGCTGGACGGCGAGCTTGGCGGAGTCGACGCGGTTGACCTGGCCCATGCCGACACCGACCGTGGCGCCGCCGCGGGCGAGCAGGATGGCGTTGGACTTCACCGCCCGGCAGGCGCGCCAGGCGAAGGCGAGGTCGGCCAACTCGGCCCCGGTCAGGGCCTCTCCGGCCGCCAGGGTCCAGTTCGCCGGGTCGTCCCCCTCCGCCTGGCTGCGTCCGTCCACCACCTCGTCGCGGTCCTGCACCAGCAGCCCCCCGTCGAGCGGGCGGAACTCCATGGTGTGGCAGGGGGCGCCGGGGCACAGCAGCACGCGGATGTTCTTCTTGCGCGTGAGCACCTCCAGCGCGCCGTCCTCGTACCCCGGAGCCACGATGACCTCGGTGAAGATGCCGGCGACCTGCTCGGCCAGCTCCTTGCTCACCGGCCGGTTGACGGCGATGACGCCGCCGTAGGCGGAGACGGGGTCGCAGGCGTGGGCCTTGCGGTGCGCCTCGGCGATGTCCGAACCGACCGCGATACCGCAGGGGTTGGCGTGCTTGATGATCGCGACGCAGGGTTCCTCGTGGTCGTAGGCGGCGCGGCGGGCGGCCTCGGTGTCCACGTAGTTGTTGTACGACATCTCCTTGCCGTGGAGCTGCTCGGCGCCGGGGAGGCCGTGGCCGCTGCCGTCGGTGTAGAGGGCGGCGGACTGGTGGGGGTTCTCGCCGTAGCGCAGGGCCGCCCGGCGGGTGAAGGTGGCGCCGTAGAAGTCCCGCGGGCCGCCGTCGGCGGCGGGGTCGGCCGCGTAGCCGGCGGCGAACCAGTTGGCGACCGCCGTGTCGTAGGCGGCGGTGTGCTGGAAGGCCTCCGCGGCGAGGCGCTTGCGCTGCTCCAGGTCGAAGCCGCCGGCCGCCACGGCCTCCAACACCCCTTCGTAGCGGGCGGGGTTGACGACGACGGCGACCGAGGGGTGGTTCTTGGCGGCGGCGCGGACCATCGAGGGGCCGCCGATGTCGATCTGCTCGACGCACTCGTCGGGCGTCGCACCGGAGTTGACGGTCGCCTCGAAGGGGTAGAGGTTGACGACGACCAGCTCGAAGGGCTCGACGTTCAGCTCGGCCAACTGCCGCTCGTGGTCGGGCAGTCGCAGGTCCGCGAGGATGCCCGCGTGGACGCGGGGGTGGAGGGTCTTGACCCGGCCGTCCAGGCACTCGGGGAAGCCGGTGACCTCCTCGACGCGGGTGACGGGGACACCGGCGTCGGCGATGCGCGCGGCGGTGGAGCCGGTGGAGACCAGGCTCACGCCGGCCTCGTGCAGGCCGCGGGCCAACTCCTCCAGACCGGTCTTGTCGTAGACGCTGATCAGCGCGCGGCGGACGGGGCGCTGGGCGCCCTCGGCGGATTCGGCGGATTCGGCGGGGGTCTGGGGGGCGCTCACGGGATATGGACCTTTCGTCCCTCGATGCGGTAGCCGTCGCGGGCCAGCGTGCCCACGACGTCGACGAGCAGCGCTCGCTCGACTTCCTTGATGCGCTCGTGCAGCGTGTCCTCGCTGTCGTCGGGCCGCACGGCCACGACGCCCTGGGCGATGATCGGGCCGGTGTCGACGCCGTCGTCGACCAGCATCACGGTGCAGCCGGTCACCTTCACCCCGTGCGCGAGGGCGTCTCGTACGCCGTGCGCGCCGGGGAAGCTGGGCAGCAGTGCGGGGTGGGTGTTGAGGGTCCGGCCGCCGAAGCGGGCCAGGAACTCCCCGCCGACCAGTTTCATGAAACCGGCCAGCACCACCAGGTCCGGCTCGTACGCCCCGACCGCCTCGGCCAGCGCGCGGTCCCAGTCGGCGCGGGTGGCGTACTCCCCCACCGGGCACACGAAGGTCGGGATCCCGGCCCGTTCCGCGCGCTCCAGGCCGGCGATGCCGCTGCGGTCCGCGCCGACGGCGACGATCCGGGCGCCGTAGCCCCCGGGATCGGCGGCGATGGCGTCGAGCAGCGCTTGGAGGTTCGTACCGGAGCCGGAGACCAGGACGACGAGGCGGCTGGGGCCGGAAACGGCGCCCCGCGGGGGCGGGTCGGACTGCTGGGAG
This sequence comes from Streptomyces polyrhachis, assembly GCF_042663125.1. NCBI lineage: Bacteria > Bacillati > Actinomycetota > Actinomycetes > Kitasatosporales > Streptomycetaceae > Streptomyces > Streptomyces polyrhachis. The sequence goes on from NZ_JBHSZO010000004.1 coordinate 210,144, forward strand.
GCCACGGCGGAACTTTCTACGGGACTTTCTACAGGACCGGTCGGTTGTCGGGTCGTACGAAAGCGGGGGGCCATGAAGTCTATGGATCCCTACAAACGGGTGACCGCCAGCAACGATACCGGCAGCTATGCGGCCCTTCGGACGGCCGTGGAGAGGCGGTCGTCACAGGACCTGGGGCTGCCCTCCCCTGGGTGGACCGACCTGCCAGCGCTACCGGCGGCCGGGCGGGGTAGCGTCTGGGCAACGGACTTCGACCGGAGAGAAGACGCCCGCCCCATGCAGCCCCTCCCGCAGCCCCAGCCGCCGCTTCGGCCCCTGCCGTCCCCCGGCCTCCCGACGACCGGGCTGCCCGCCGGCGCCGGTGCGCCGCTGTACCGCGAGACCTCCGACCAGCAGCCTGCGGGCGGCGCGTCCGAGGCTCCCGCGTCCGGCGCTTCGGGCTCGTCCGATTCGTCCGGCCCGTCCGGCTCGTCCGGCTCGTCCGGCTCGTCCGGCGAGCCGGCCGTGCCCGCGCCCGGCGGGCAGCAGCCTCCGGCCGGTGACCCGGGCGAGCAGCGGCAGCCGGGTTGGGGCAGCCAGTGGTCGCGCCGCCAGCCGCCGCGCCGCGGTGGCGGCTCGGGGGGCGACGACGGCGCCGACCAGGGGAGCCGGGGGCTGTGGGGTTCGGGCCGGACGTCCGGCCAGGGCGACTCGGGCTCGGGTCCGGGCTCGGACCAGGGCGCCTGGGGCCGGCGCCCCGAGGCCCACAGCGGGCAGCGCGGCCAGGGCACTCCCGGCGGCCCGGCCCGGCTGCGCTGGGACCCCACCGACCCCAACCAGCGCCGGGCCCGCTACGCCCTGCTCTCCGGTATGTGGGCGTTCTTCTTCGCCCTCTTCAGCCTCTGGCAGCTCGCCCTGCTGCTCGGCGTGCTCGCCCTGTACTGGGGCGTCTCCGCCCTGCGCAACAAGGCCGAGCGCACCGCCGACCCGGACGCCCCGGCCCGGACCGCCACCACGGACGCCGCCGGGCGCCCCGTCCTGCCGCCCGGGAGCAGGCCGCAGAAGACGGCCGCGACGATGGGGATCGTCTCGGGCGGTCTGGCGCTCCTGGTCGTGGCGGGCTTCTTCGCCGTCCAGCTCCACTACAGCGACTACTACGAGTGCCGCGAGGACGCCCTCACCCAGACCGCCCAGGACGCGTGCAGGGAACTCCCCACGCCGCCCTTCCTTCCGGAAGACCAGTAAGGGACACAGGGATACGTGGAAGGGGCCGCACCCGGATCGTCACCGGGTGCGGCCCCTTCCACGTATCCGCCGAGGTCTCCCTCACGCGTCCTCAAGGTCGCGGATGATCTCCGAACGCGGCTCCCACAGCGGCCACTTGGCGCGTAGCGACCGGCTCCGGCCGCCCGGCTTCGGATCGCCGCCGGCATGGTCCGCGCCGTCTTCCTCCGCGTCCTCCGCGTCCTCGCCGCGCAGCCGCCAGGCCCGTACCGCCAGCGCCGCCGGCACGCCCAGCGCCAGCGTCCAGGCCAGCGCGGCCGCGCCGCTCTGCCACCAGACGGGGCCGAACTCCGCCAGCGTACGGCGCCCCATCGGGCCGCCGGCCAGCCAGGTCAGCGCGGCCAGCAGCACCGCCGCGGTCGCGGCGGCCAGCGCGGTGGCGCCGGCGGTCAGCCGCCAGGTCCAGCTCAGGTCGCGCATCGCCCGTACGGGCACCGCGGCCCGCGCCACCGTCCAGCCCACGCCCAGCCCGGCCGCCACCGGCAGTGCGGCGACCGCCCAGGTCAGCGGGGAGCCGGGGCCCTGCGGGGGGAGCGCCGCGAGCAGCGGGAAGACCGGCAGCTGCGGATAGCCCGCCGCCCCCAGCGGCCCCGCCACGCTGCCCGCGCCCACGCTGAAGCCGGGACCCAGCCCGTAGGCGGCGCCCCAGACGGCGGCGTTCGGCAGCAGCGACACCGCCAGCAGCAGCACCGCCAGCCGGCCGGAGACGTCGACGGCCAGGTGCAGGAAGGCGTCCTGGGCGACGGCGGCGTGCCACACCAGTGAGGCCAGCGTCAGCAGCAGCCCGCCGCCGAGCAGGATCGCCAGGCCCGCCAGCGCCGCGCGGCCCGCGCCCTCCAGCCACAGCGCGGGCGGGCGCAGCACCGGGCGGCGGGGCAGCAGCGCGGCGGGGGTGCCGGCCGCCGCCCAGACCCCGGCGCCGACCGCGAGCAGCACGAGCGGCGGGAGGTGGAGCAGCACGCTGAGGACGGAGACGCGCAGGGCGCCGTCGCCGAGGGCGGCGTAGGCGGTGGCGGTGGCGGCCATGAAGAGGTAGCCGCCGAGCAGCCAGCCGGCGGTGGCCAGGGGGGCGGAGCCGCCGCGCAGGACGGTGCCGCCGGGGGCGAGGAGGTCGCGGGTGGAGCGGAAGAGGAGGTAGGCCGGCATCGCGGTGAGCAGCAGCGGGGTGAGCCCGACCGGGGCGCCGCGGCCGCCGGCGGCGTCGGTGCGTACCAGGTCGGCGCCGTGGGCGAGGAGCCAGAGGTCCGCGACGGTCTGCAGCGCGCCGGCGGGGCCGCTGTCGGGGTAGGGCGAGGTGATCCACAGGAGCAGCACCAGCACGGCGAGGAAGCCGAGCCCGAGGCCCGCCGCGACGGCGCCGGCGGCGAAGGCGTGGGCGGGGGCGACGGGGGCGCGCAGGACGGTGGTGCGTGGTTCGGCGAAGTCCGTCGGCAACCGGGGCTCGTGATCGGTCAATTGACTCACGGCGCACATGCTCCCAGAAACACCCGTTTCGCCCGTGCAGCAGGCGAATGCCGGAAGTGTTACGCAACATAGGCTTATGGACCTTTTCATATCGCAGCCGGGGCGCGGGGCGCCGTCCGCCGGGAGCCGGGCGTGAGCGGCGGCGATACGGGCGGGGGCAAGGGCCCTGCGGATGCGGAAGAACCCGGGGGCGCCGGGCGTCCCCAGGGCGCGGGCGGTCCCGGGGGCGGCGGTCTGGCGGTGGAGTCCGGTGCCGGGCGGCGCGGGAAGGGGGCGCGCGGGGACGGGGCGCGCGGGGACGGCGCCGCTGCCGCCGCGCGGGCCTTCGACGCGCTGTACGTCGGCTGCGCTCCTGAACTGACGCGGCAGGTCCGCCTGTTGACCGGAGACGGCGCGCAGGCCGCGCGCTCCGTGCAGTACGCCTTCCACACCGCCTGGGAGCACTGGCCCGAGGTCGCCCGCGACCGCGACCCCCAGGGGTGGGTGCGTGCCGCCGCGTACGAGCACGCGCTCTCGCCCTGGCGGCGGCTGCGGCTGCGGCCGGGGCGCGGGTCCGGCGCCGGTGCGGACACCGGTGCCGCCGCCGGTGAGGAGCGGGCGCTGCTCACCGGGCTGCTGGCGCTGCCGCCCGCCTACCGCCGGGCCGTCATGCTCTACGACGGCCTCGGGCTCGACCTGCCGGAGACCGCCGCGGAGGTCGAGGCGTCGACGCCCGCCACCGCCGGGCGCGTCACGCACGGGCGGGCGGCGCTCGCGCGGTCCCTGCCGGAGCTGGCGGGGCTGGATCCCGAGCGGCAGGGCGAGCTGCTGAACGTCCGGCTGCGGCGGCTGCGGGAGGCGCAGCCGGCCGACGTGCCGGAGCCCGGCGAGGTGCGCCGGCTCAGCGAGCGGCGTACGGCGGGCTGGGGGTGGCGCACGGCCGCGCTGGTCGCGGCGCTGGTGGTGGGCGTGGTGCTCACCGTGCTGCTGACGCCCGACTACACGCGGACCGGCTCGGTGGAGCAGCCGCCGTGGGAGGAGCCGGCGACGACGCGGATCGTGCTCACGGGGGAGGCGGACCCGGGGCCGTAGGTCCTGTACGGAGTCCCCCGTACACGCGCGAAGGGCGCCGCCCCCGTGATCGGGAGCGGCGCCCTGCTGTGCGCGGGTGCGGTGCGCGCAGGAGCGTCAGCCGCCCAGCACCTCGCGGGCGAGACGGGCGGTCTCGGACGGCGTCTTGCCGACCTTGACGCCGGCGGCCTCCAGGGCCTCCTTCTTCGCCTGCGCGGTGCCGGAGGAGCCGGAGACGATGGCGCCGGCGTGGCCCATCGTCTTGCCCTCGGGGGCGGTGAAGCCCGCGACGTAGCCGACGACCGGCTTGGTGACGTTGGCCTTGATGAAGTCGGCGGCCCGCTCCTCGGCGTCGCCGCCGATCTCACCGATCATCACGATCAGGTCGGTGTCGGGGTCGTCCTGGAACGCGGCCAGGGCGTCGATGTGCGTGGTGCCGATGATCGGGTCGCCACCGATGCCGACGGCGGTCGAGAAGCCGAGGTCGCGCAGCTCGTACATCATCTGGTACGTCAGCGTGCCGGACTTCGAGACCAGGCCGATGCGGCCGGGCTTGGTGATGTCGCCCGGGATGATGCCGACGTTCGACTGGCCCGGGGTGATGATGCCGGGGCAGTTCGGACCGATGATGCGGGTCTTGTCGCCCTTCTTGCCGGCGTACGCCCAGAAGGCGGCCGAGTCGTGCACGGCGATGCCCTCGGTGATCACGACCGCGAGGGGGATCTCGGCGTCGATGGCCTCGATCACGGCGTCCTTGGTGAACTTCTCCGGGACGAAGATGACCGTGACGTTCGCACCGGTCGCCTCCATCGCCTCCTTGACGGTGCCGAAGACCGGGATCTCGGTGCCGTCGAAGTCGACCTTGGTGCCGGCCTTGCGCGGGTTCACACCGCCGACGACGTTCGTACCGTCGCCGAGCATCAGCCTGGTGTGCTTCATGCCGGTCGCACCGGTCATGCCCTGAACGATGACCTTGCTGTCCTTGTTGAGGAAGATAGCCATGGTGAGTCTGTGACCTCGTCCCTTACTTGGCGGCCAGCTCGGCGGCCTTGTCGGCCGCGCCGTCCATGGTGTCCACGCGCTGGACCAGCGGGTGGTTGGCGTCGGAGAGGATCTTGCGACCCAGCTCCGCGTTGTTGCCGTCGAGGCGCACCACGAGCGGCTTGGTGACGGCTTCGCCCTTGTCGGCGAGGAGCTGCAGCGCCTGGACGATGCCGTTGGCGACCTCGTCGCAGGCGGTGATGCCGCCGAAGACGTTGACGAACACGGACTTGACGTCCGGGTCGCCGAGGATGATCTCCAGGCCGTTGGCCATCACCTGGGCGGAGGCGCCGCCGCCGATGTCGAGGAAGTTGGCGGGCTTGACGCCGCCGTGCGCCTCGCCGGCGTAGGCGACGACGTCGAGGGTCGACATGACCAGACCCGCGCCGTTGCCGATGATGCCGACCTCGCCGTCGAGCTTGACGTAGTTGAGGCCCTTGGCCTTCGCGGCGGCCTCCAGCGGGTTGGCCGCGGCCTTGTCCTCCAGCGCCTCGTGCTCCGGCTGGCGGAAGGCGGCGTTCTCGTCGAGGGAGACCTTGCCGTCCAGGGCGAGGATCTCGCCGGAGGCGACCTTCGCGAGCGGGTTGACCTCGACGAGGAGGGCGTCCTCGGCAACGAAGGTCTTCCACAGCGTCTGCAGGACGTCGGCGACCTGGTCGGCGACCTCGGCCGGGAACTTCGCGGCCTCGACGATCTCGCGCGCCTTCTGCGGGGTCACCCCGTCATTGGCGTCGACAGCGATCTTGGCGACTGCCTCGGGACGCTTGTCCGCGACCTCTTCGATGTCCATGCCGCCCTCGACGGAGGCGATGCACAGGAAGGTGCGGTTGGTGCGGTCGAGGAGGAAGGAGACGTAGTACTCCTCCGCGATCTCCGGAGCCAGCTCGGCGATCATCACCTTGTGGACCGTGTGGCCCTTGATGTCCATGCCGAGGATCTGGCCGGCCTTCTCGACGGCGTCGTCCGGGGTGTCGGCCAGCTTGACACCGCCGGCCTTGCCGCGGCCGCCGACCTTGACCTGCGCCTTGACGACGGACTTGCCGCCGAGACGCTCGGTCACCTCACGCGCCGCCTCGGGCGTGTCGATGACTTCACCGGCCAGAACCGGTACGCCATGCTTGGCGAAGAGGTCCCTCGCCTGGTACTCGAACAGATCCACGCGCGTCCGTCCCTTGTAATTCAGTCGTGTCGCGTTGTATGGCAGGGCCGCCATGCACATTAGCCCTGTCCTCCAGGCTCTCCTAAATTCCAGCACACAACGGCGCGGTGAGAACGGTCACAGCCGTTTTCCGCACCGTCACCCTGTGCACGGTGAGAACGTCACGCCTCCGGTATCGGCAACGGGCGCTTCTCTATCGCCGCCGCCATCACCTCCGGGAAGAGGTCGGGGGTGCAGGCGAAGGCGGGGGCGTCCAGGGCGGCCAGGGCCGCCGCGTGGCCGCGGTCGTAGGCCGGGGCGCCCTCGTCGGACAGGGCGAGCAGCGTGACGACCTGGACGCCGGACGCCTTCATCGCCGCGACGCGCTTGAGCATCTCGTCGCGGATACCGCCCTCGTAGAGGTCGCTGATCAGGACGAGCACCGTCTCGGCGGGGCGCGTGACGCGGCTCTGGCAGTACGCCAGCGCGCGGTTGATGTCCGTGCCGCCGCCGAGCCGGGTGCCGAAGAGGACGTCCACCGGGTCGCTGAGCTGGTCGGTCAGGTCCACCACCGCCGTGTCGAAGACGACCAGCCGGGTGGAGACCGAGCGCATCGAGGCCAGCACGGCGCCGAAGACGGAGGCGTAGACGACGGAGGCGGCCATCGAGCCGGACTGGTCGACGGCGAGGATGACGTCCTTCTTCACCGACTGCGCGGCCCGCCCGTAGCCGACGAGGCGCTCGGGCACCACCGTGCCGTACTCCGGCAGGTAGTTCCTGAGGTTGGCGCGGATCGTGCGGTCCCAGTCGATGTCGCGGTGGCGGGGGCGGTTGACCCGCGCCGAGCGGTCCAGCGCGCCGCCGACCGTCGCGCGGGTGCGGGCCGCCAGCCGCTTCTCCAGGTCCTCCACGACCCGGCGCACGACCGCGCGGGCCGTCTCCCGCGTCTCCTCGGGCATCGCCTTGCTGAGCGAGAGCAGGGTGCCGACCAGGTGGACGTCGGGCTCGACGGCCTCCAGCATCTCCGGCTCCAGCAGCAGCGCCGCGAGGCCGAGCCGCTCGATGGCGTCGCGGCGCATCACCTGGACGACGGAGGTGGGGAAGTAGGTGCGGATGTCGCCCAGCCAGCGGGCCACTTGGGGCGCGGAGCCGCCCAGCCCGGCGCCGCGCGCGCCGCTGCGGCCCCGGCTGACGTCCGTGCCCTGCCCGTAGAGGGCCTCCAGCGTCCGGTCCATGGCGGCGTCGCGGCCGCCCAGCGCGCATCCGGTGCCGTCGGCCGCCGCGCCGCCCAGCACCAGCCGCCAGCGCCGCAGGGTCTCGCTCGTCATCTCTCCTCCTGGGGCGGGATGTTGGGAGTCGGGGGATCGGGAGCCGGATGGTCGGGAGTCGGGTGGTCGGGAGTCGGCTGGTCGGGGCCCGCGCCCAGCAGCAGGGCGACGACCGGGAGTGCCGCCGCCACGCGGGCCGGGTCCAGCGTGGGGGCGAAGCCGGCGAGGGCGTCCTCGGCGTGCTCGCGGGAGGCGCCGGGCGACTGCGGGGTGCGGCGGACCAGTTCGCCGATCGCACGCCGCGCCCCCGCGTCGTACTCCGCGAACGTGCGCCGCAGCAGCGGCAGTACGTCCGTGAACGCCGCCTCGCCCACCGCGCCCAGCCAGCCGTCGACCAGGGCGAGGAGGCGCTCGTCGTGGACCAGCAGCATCCCGCCGCCGCCGTCGCCGCCCAGGAAGCCCTCGATCCAGGCGGCGGCGTCGGCGGGCTCGGCGGCGGGCGAGAGCGCCAGCCTCATCAGCCGCTCGGCCTCCCCCTCCGCGAGCCGGCCGTCGTCGAGCAGCAGCCGCACCGCCCGCCCGCGGATCAGCCCGGGCAGCCCCCCGCGCCGGCCACCGGACGGGCCGCCGCGCCGGGCGAGACCGCCGAGCGTCGCCGCCCAGCGCCCGCGCAGGCCGCCGTCACCGGGTATCGCGTCCGGCGTCGAGGGCGCGGGGGGCGCAACCGCCTTGCCACCTCCCCCTCTTGACGCCTCGGCCGCCGGAGCGCCGTCGGGTACGTCCCCGCCTCCGCCGCCCTGCGGGGCCGCCAGCAGTCCCACCGCCTGCTGCACCGCGTCCACATGGCGGCGCATCTCCGCCGCGCCGTCGCCGTCCAGACCCGCGCACGCGGCGGGCAGGGCGACGAAGACGCGCTCCGCCAGCCCCGTCGCGACGTCGGCCAGCGTCTGCGCCCGGGTGCCGCGCACCTCCCCGTAGCGCACGGCCCGCGCCAGCGCCGGGAGCGCCTGCGCGAGATGCCCGACGTCCGCGTCCAGGGCGGCCCGGTCCGCGAGGCAGCGCATGACCACGGGCAGCGCCTCGGGCAGCTCCGCCAGCAGGCAGCGCTCGACCAGCGCGGTCAGCTCGGCCGGCGCGGTCGCCGAGGCGGCCTCCGTCTCCGCCTTCGCGCTCGCCGCCGTGAGCACGGTCGTGCCCCACACGGCCGCCTCCGCCACCCGCACCGACAGCTCCGGCTCCCAGCGCAGCCGCCAGCTCTCGCGGAAGGTGCCCGTCGCGCCGTGCGAGGCCAGCGGCTCGCCCCACGGGATGCCCAGCAGCCGCAGCCGGTGCAGCAGCCGGCTGCGTCCTGCGTCGGTCTCCTTGCGCAGGTCGAGCTGCACCTCCCGCTCCAGCGCCTCCGGTTTGAGCCGCAGGGTGCGCTGGGCGCGGGCCAGGTCGCGCTGGAGCGGGACGGCCGGCGCGGAGTCGGGGACCTCGCCCAGGGCGTCACCGACCACCAGCCGGTCCCCGATCAGGGCCAGCGGCACGTCCGAGCCCTCGCACATCACCGCCCGCACCGCGTCCAGCGTCTCCTCCAGGCCGGGGAGCGGGCGCCCGCGCATGGCGGCGAGGGTGTCCGCGAGCCGGACGGCCTCGATGACATGGGCGGAGGAGACCGGGTGGTCCTGCTCCCGCAGCAGCCCGGCGACCCTGGTCATCCACCGCTCGACGGGATGGTCGGGGGCCTCGAAGAGATGCGCGTACCACCCCGGGGAGGCGATCCCGGCGCCGTATCCGCTGCGGCGGGCGAGCCGGCGGTGGGTCCACGGCACCCAGGACAGCTCGGCCCTGACCCTGGGCAGCCCCTTCAGCAGCGCGCGGTCGGCGCCGACGGCCGTCTTCTCCCGCAGCGCCGGGACGTGCCAGGCGCCGCAGACGACGGCCACCCGGTCGCCGAACTCCCGCCGCGCCTCGCGCAGTCGCAGCCGCATGTGCGCCTCGCGGACCGCGTCGCGCACGTGCCCCCCGTCGCCGTGGACCTCGCGCAGCGCCCCCATGGCCTCACCGATCGCGGCGAACGCCGCCAACGCCCCCTCCCCCGCGCCCCCTTCACCGATCCGGTGCTCGAAGACGTCCTCCCACCAGCGCTCGGGGTCGGTGTATCCGGCGGCTCGGGCGAGCACCGACAGGGGATCGATCCTCGCGGCTGTGATATCCGGGGTGTCAGGGCCGTCGGCATCGGCGGCGGGGTCCGGTGCTTCGGAGGTGTCGGGGCCGTCCCCGTCCTCCTCCTCGCCCAGCGCGAGCGAGTGCGCGGCCGGGAGGTCCACGAACCGCACCGGCACTCCCCGCTCCACCGCCCAGCGGATCGCCACCCACTCCGGCGAGAAGTGCGCCAGCGGCCAGAACGAGGCCCGCGCGGGCTCGTCGGCGACATGCGCCAGCAGCGCCACCGGCGGCCGCATCCCCGGATCGCCGGCCAGCTCCACCACCGCGTCCGCCTCGGGCGGCCCCTCGACCAGCACCGCCGCCGGCGCGAACGCCTCCAGCGCCGCCAGCACACCGCGCGCCGAACCGGGCCCGTGGTGGCGCACACCCAGGAGCAGCGGCTCCCCGACCGCGACCGGCGCTCGGGCGGCGGCAGTTGCGGCCGCAACGTCGATGGCGGCTGTGCCGTCGGTGGCCTCGTCGGCGGCGGCGGTGGCGGTCCCGCTCGTACGGGGAAGTCCCGTCACGCTCATACGCCCGCCTCCCGGCAGGCCCGGTAGAAGTCCTTCCAGCCGTCGCGCTCGCGCACGACCGTCTCCAGGTACTCCTGCCAGACCACCCGGTCCGAGGCCGGGTCGCGGACCACCGCGCCCAGGATCCCCGCCGCCACGTCGCCGGCGCGCAGCACGCCGTCCCCGAAGTGCGCGGCGAGCGCCAGCCCGCCGGTGACCACGGAGATCGCCTCCGCCGTGGAGAGCGTGCCGGAGGGGGACTTGACCTTCGTCCGCCCGTCCTGCGTGACACCGTCGCGCAGCTCGCGGAAGACCGTGACGACCCGGCGGATCTCGGCGACGCCGTCGGGCACGGCGGGCAGGTCGAGCGAGGCGCCGAGCTGCGCCACCCGCCGCGTGACGATGTCCACCTCGGCCTCGGCGCTCGCGGGCAGCGGCAGCACCACCGTGTTGAAGCGGCGGCGCAGGGCGCTGGACAGCTCGTTGACCCCCCGGTCGCGGTCGTTGGCCGTGGCGATCAGGTTGAAGCCGCGCACCGCCTGCACCTCGTCCCCCAACTCCGGGATCGGCAGGGTCTTCTCGGACAGGATCGTGATCAGCGAGTCCTGCACGTCGGCCGGGATGCGGGTCAGCTCCTCGACGCGGGCGGTCATGCCCTCGCTCATCGCCCGCATCACGGGGCTGGGGACCAGCGCCTCGCGGCTGGGGCCCTGCGCCAGCAGCTGCGCGTAGTTCCAGCCGTAGCGCACGGCCTCCTCCGGGGTGCCCGCCGTGCCCTGCACCAGCAGGGTGGAGTCCCCGCTCACGGCGGCGGCCAGATGCTCCGACACCCAGGTCTTGGCCGTCCCCGGCACGCCGAGCAGCAGCAGCGCCCGGTCCGTGGCCAGCGTGGTGACGGCCACCTCGACGATCCGGCGCGGCCCCACGTACTTCGGGGTGATCACCGTGCCGTCGGGGAGTGCGCCACCGAGCAGGTACGTCGCCACGGCCCAGGGTGAGAGCCGCCACCGCTCGGGGCGCGGCCGGTCGTCGGCGGCGGCGAGCGCGGCCAGCTCCGCGGCGAAGGCGACCTCGGCGTGCGGGCGCAGCACGTCCGCGGGGGCGCTGTCCGACGCGCTGTGCGACGCGCTGCGGGTCGGGAGGTCGGTCCGGGTCCGGGCCGGTGCGGTCGTCATCGTGACGGCTCCTCTGCTTTCTGTCCTGGGGTCCCGAGCGGGCGCTCGGCCGGCATGAAAAGAGGGCGCCCCGGGAGGGCGGGACCGCACGCCCCCTCCTGCTCGCGCGGTCCCGCCTCCGGTGCGGTTCCCACCCTGCCGCACCCCACTGACAATTCCGCCCGACCCAATAAACGTGCAGGTCAGGGCAGTTGTCAGAGGTCGCCCCTAGCGTGGTGGCATGACCTCGATCCAAGAGCGAACCCAGGAGCGGATCCAGGAGCGCTGGAGCGGTGAGCAGGTGCTCACCCTCGCTCCCGACGCCGCCTCGGCCAAGGCCGCCGGCAAGCTCGCCGCCGCGGCGTCCTGGCCTGCCCTCGGGGCTGCCGGGGAGTGCGTGTGGGGGCAGTGCAGGGGCAGCGGCAGCAAGCCGTACCAGACGGTGGTGGATCTGCGCGGGCCCGCGTACTCGTGCAGCTGCCCCAGCCGGAAGTTCCCGTGCAAGCACGCGCTGGCGCTGCTGCTGCTCTGGTCGCGCGGCGAGGTGCCGGACGCCCCCGCCGGGCAGGAGCCCGCCGACTGGGCGCAGACCTGGCTGGCGGGGCGGCGCGAGCGCGCCCGCGGGAGCGCCGGGAAGGCGGAGGGGGCTGAGAGCGCTGAGGGGGCGGCCGGGGAGAAGGGGGGCGCGGATCCCGAGGCCGCGCGGCGTCGTTCGGAGCAGCGGCTGCGGCGGATCGAGGCGGGGGTGGCGGAGCTGGAGCAGCGGTTGGCGGACATCCTCCGCGAGGGTCTCGCCGCCGCGCCGCCGGCAGCGGTGTGGGAGGAGGCGGCCGCGCGCATGGTGGACGCCCAGGCGCCCGGACTGGCCGCGCGGGTGCGGGAGTTGGCGGCGCTGCCCGCCTCCGGTCCCGGCTGGCCCTCGCGGTTCCTGGCCGAGGCGTCCCTGCTGCATCTGCTGGGCCGCGGCTTCCTCGGCCGCGAGGCGCTCCCCGAGCCGCTGGCCGCCACGGTGCGCGCCCGGGTCGGGCTGACGACCGACGCGGCGCGGCTGCTGGCCGGTGACACGGTCCGCGAGGAGTGGCTCGTCCTCGCCCAGGAGGACCAGGACGACGGCCGCCTGGTCACGCGCCGCATCTGGCTGTACGGGCGGGGCAGCGGCCGCTTCGCGCTCCTGCTGTCGTACGGGGGCGGGGGCCGCGCCCCCGAGGTGGCGCTGCCCACGGGTGTGAGCATCGACGCGGAGCTGGCCTTCTACCCCGGCGCGCACACCCTGCGCGCCACCCTCGGCGAGCGCTTCGCGACCTCCGCGCGGGCGTCGGCGCCCTCCGCAGGCTCGGTGGACAGGGGGCACCCCAGGGGCGTGAGCGTCGACGCGGCGATCCGTGCGTACGCCGGGGCGCTGGCCCGCGATCCGTGGCTGGACAGCGTCCCGGTCGTGCTCTCCGGGGTGGTGCCGATCCCCGGATCGGCTGAGGAGCCCTGGCAGTTGGCGCACGTGGCGTCGGGCGAGGCGCTGCCGGTGGACGCGCGGGCCACGGGGCTGTGGCAGCTGCTCTCCGTCTCCGGCGGCGCCCCGCTCACGGTCTTCGGCGAGCTGGGCCACGCGGGCTTCCGCCCCCTGACCACCTGGTCCGGCGACGTGGCGGTGGTGCTGTGAGCACCCCGCCCACCACCCCGCCCGCTATCGAGTCCGCCGAGAGCGGTCCCGGGATGTCCGCTGCGCCCGCCGCCGGGCCGCCCGCCGCCCCCTGGTCCGATCTCGTCTCCGCCGCCCTGCTCGGCACCGCGCGGCGCCGGCCGCCCGTGCCCGTGCTGCACGGCGACGTCGCCGCGCAGGGCGTCGCCCGGCGCGCGGGCGCCCGTGCCGCC